>CANLAL010000089.1 GCA_947488045.1 Alphaproteobacteria bacterium | reverse complement strand
TGACTTTTGCTATAGCAGATGTTACTAAACCCCAAATTTAAGAAAACCTCCTTAAGGCCCCCTTAACTCCTTGCCCAACACATAAGTCCTAAAACCTACACAATAAGCCGGTGTCCTAACATCACCCTTAACTCTTTCAATCATCTGTCGCCAACACCCTAAAGCGCTGACAACTCACCTTCTCTACACCCCCTGCCCCTCTCAAGTCAACACTTGTTTTAAAGTTTTCCGTCTCAAACGTTCTTCTGATTAAGCCTTTGAGGGAAGAGGTTAACAAAAGATAAGAAAAACCCACTTTATACGCTTCAAATATGGTTCTGACTGACCTTAGATAGCCGTCTAATTTGATTATTGCTTGCATTGTAGATAACGTTAAAATATGGTCATTGTGTTAAAAATTATTTCTTATCAAAAGGCTACGTCACGCATGACACCTTCATCCATTGTTCAAAGCATCATTGCAACTATCACACGATTCCCCTTGTCTGCCCTTTGCAGTTTAATGTGTTCGGCTTTAGTGTGTTCGGCCCTCCTCATCGGGCGCATTCCTTACAAAATCTCCCTCATAGGCATTTTGTGCATCGGTTTTTCCTGGTTCATTTCACTTACACTTCATGTTGAAAATGCAAAATCTCGCACAAAACCCTCGTCCAGATGGCATTTCGCGGGTGGATCGGTCCTTTTTCTGGTGCTGGCGATATATCTTTACAAAAGCCCCCCCTCATTTCAAGTATTTTTTGCGCTAAATCTAGCCGCATTTTTATCAATTTTAATTGCCCCTTTTGTGGGGCAATCTGCAACAACCGCACATATAAAGTGGTTTCAATATAATATTTGGAAGCAATTGGTTTTAACCATTTTCACGGCTGGTCTTTTATACCTCATCGCCCTCTTGACTTCCTTTAGTTTGAACTTTTTATTTGAATCAAATGCTAATTGGGTACTCTTAATTACTAATTTGATACTCACACCTGGTTGCCCCCTTATCACCACTTTGGTGTGCCCCTTTTTAGGGATGTCAGGCATTCCCAATCGATTTGATGTAAAGCCAAAAGCATATCCGGAGCTTCTACGCAGAATGCTTCAGTATATCGCGGTTCCTTTTTTCTTCATTTATTCAATCATATTGTATATTTATGTAGGTAAAATTCTCATTGCCGGGTCCCTTCCAAAAGGCCACGTTGCTGATATTGTCTGCGCCTTTGGAACATTTGGTCTTGGGACTTATATCTTCAGCTATCCTTTTCACGATATGGCTACTATTTTTACCTTATTCAGAAAACATTTTTTTAAGATCCTCAGCATCCCTCTCCTACTCCTGGCCGTTGGTATCGCAACGCGTGTGTCTGAATTTGGAATCACTGGAAGCCGATATTTAGTTCTAATGTTTCTTATATGGTTTACATTATGTACGGGTTTTTCTTTTCTTAAAAAAGAAGGTCAAGAAAACAAATTAATATTTTTAAGCCTTATTGCTTTGATTGTTCTTTCTTCAGTGGGACCCTTACAGATGGAAAAAGTATGCGAATGGAGCCAAATCCATAGGCTAAAAACTCTCCTCATAAAAAACCAAATGCTTGTAGAAGGTAAAATTCACAAAAGCACTGCCAAATTGAATACTAAAGACGCAGACAACATTCAGTCCATCGTCAAATATCTTGTACGTACGGAAAAAGTAAAATCCTTAGAAGAATTGTTTCCCAATACATTAGAGGACCCTAAAGATCCCAAAAAGACACCCCTCACTGTAAAAAAAATATTGCATGAGCTGGGCATTACGCCAGCCAAAAAAGGCAGTGACCCATATAAACCCTAGCTTGACGAATCATCGTATTTCATTAGGATAAGTAGATAATGACCTTATTAGGATAAACTGATGACAACCCTAACCCACTTTATCGCTTCCATTGGTCGAATGACATTGCTTTTTTTTGCCTCCACGGGCCGGCTAGCCCTTTTTAAGTGGCAGGTGATGCGTCAGCTGTTTAATCCCCCTTACCCTTGGGGACAGTTAGGCCACCAGATTATGAATATAGGCTATTTGAGCCTTCCTGTTGTTGGGCTTACAGCCCTATTCTCAGGAATGGTTTTAGCCCTTCAAAGTTATACTGGCTTTTCACGTTTTTCAGCTGAAGGTGCAATTGCCACAGTGGTGGCCCTTTCCATGACCCGTGAGCTAGGACCCGTTTTGGGGGGGCTTATGGTTGCTGGGCGCATTGGCGCTTCCATGGCCGCAGAAATTGCCACCATGCGTGTGACTGAACAAATTGACGCCTTAACAATGCTTTCCGCCAACCCCATTAAATACCTAGTTTTGCCCCGCGTGGTTGCTGGCATCACCATGCTTCCTTTTCTCGTCCTTATTGCAGATATTATTGGTATTTTTGGCGGGTATTTGGTGAGCACTGTCAAGCTAGGCTTTAGCCCCGGCGTATACTTAGCTCAAACATTTCAACATTTAAAAAGCAGCGATATAATTTCTGGGCTTATTAAAGCCAGTGTGTTTGGTGCCATCATCTCTATCATGGGATGTTATATGGGATTTTATGCAAAGCGGGGCGCCCAGGGTGTAGGAGCAGCAACCACAAATGCAGTTGTGAGCGCCTCCATTCTCATTCTCATCGCCAACTATCTCCTGACATCATTAATTTTTGATACATAGGCAAACCATATTATGACAAAGGCGCAATCCATTATCCGCATTGAAAACCTAACGAAATCCTTTGGAAGCAATGTGGTCTTGAATGCACTCTCTTTAGATATTTTAGCGGGAGAATCCCTTGTCATCATGGGAGGCTCAGGGTCCGGGAAATCCGTTTTACTCAAATGTATTTTAGGCCTTCTGCCTGCGGAAAAGGGATCTATTTTAGTAGAGGGCAAACAAGCAAAGGATTTATGCGGCAAGGCCTACGAAACATATCTCACCCAATTCGGCATGTTATTTCAAGGATCTGCTCTCTTTGACAGCCTAACTGTATGGGAAAATGTGGTTTTTGGCTTGCGCCGCATCAAGAAAATATCCAACAGCGAAGCTTTGGAAGTGGCCATCCAAACCATTGCCAGT
>CANLAL010000088.1 GCA_947488045.1 Alphaproteobacteria bacterium | reverse complement strand
TCATTGAGCATGGCTTGATAAAGCTCCACGCCCACTTCACGAATATGTCCGGATTGTTCTGATCCCACTAAATTTCCGACGCCACGAATATCCATATCATGGCTGGCCAAAGTAAACCCTGCGCCTAGGGAATCTAAAGATTCTAAAATGGAAAGGCGCCGCATGGCTTTTGACCCCAGCTCATAGTGAGGTAAAAGCAAATAAGCATATCCTTGAGTTTGGCTGCGTCCAACGCGTCCACGCAGTTGGTAAAGTTGGGCCATTCCAAAAAGATCAGCCCGATGGATGATCAATGTGTTGGCCCATGGTAAATCGATGCCAGACTCCACAATACTGGTAGAAAGTAAAATGTGGAATTCCCGATTGCAAAAAGCCCCCATAACGTTTTCTAGATCTTTGGGGGCCATCTGGCCATGGGCAATGCGAACTGTGGCTTCAGGAACGAGGTCAGACAATGATATTTGGATTTTTTCCAAGTCTTCTAAGCGAGGGCTGACATAAAATACCTGACCCTGCCTGCCCATTTCTCTTAAAATGGCTTCCCTTAATGTAATGGCATCATAGGTGCATACGTATGTTTTGACTGCCAAACGATCCACAGGCGGTGTGGCAATCAAGCTCATTTGTCTGACCCCCGAAAGAGCCATATGTAGCGTGCGTGGAATGGGGGTGGCTGTCATCGTTAAGATGTGAGCATGAGGGTGTGCAGTCTTTAAGCGTTCTTTTTGAGCGACACCAAAATGATGCTCCTCATCAATGATCATCATTCCTAGGTGAGAAAACTCAACTTGCTTGGAGAAAATGGCGTGAGTGGCCACTACCACATGAATGCTGCCATCTTTTAGCCCTAAAAGAACGTCTCGGGATTCTTTGGGTGTGTTGAGTCGAGATAAGGTGGCGACTTTTAATCCAAAGGCTTCAAATCGACTTTTAAAGTTAATGCCATGTTGTCGTGCTAGCAAAGTAGTGGGAACAATTACAGCCACTTGAGCGCCGGTCATAGCTACGACAAAGGCAGCACGTAGAGCCACCTCTGTTTTACCAAAGCCTACATCACCGCAGATCAATCGATCCATAGGGCGACCTGACTGCAGGTCTTGTAAAACATCTTCGATGGCGCTGAGCTGGTCATCTGTTTCGGGGTAAGGAAAGCTTGCACAAAAGGTGTCAAAGGCCCCTGTGGCTGGCTGGAAGATTTCCCCTTGTTCTAATTGTCGTTGAGCAGCTGTGGCAATGAGTTTTGCAGCAATATCTTGGATTTTCTTTTTAATTTTTGCTTGGCGATTTTGCCAATGGGAAGCCCCTAATTTGTCACAGGTAATCTCGCCTTCAGCCGCGCCATAACGACTTACCAAATCAATGTTTTCTACAGGCAAAAATAATCGATCATCACCTGCATAGGTTAATTTTAAGCAATCATGAGAGGATCCACCGATATCAATGAGCTCCAATCCTTGATATTGACCAATGCCATGGTCTTTATGGACCACATATTCACCCGCTTGAAACAAAGCCAGTTCCCGGAAAATAGCTTCTGAGGTTCGTTTTTTCGGGGGGGTGCGGCTGATTTTAGCCCCAAAGATATCTTGTTCAGTGTAATATGCGGTTTCCCTGCTTTCAAATCCAGTATTCAGCGGTGCCAAACTCAATTGTATTTGAGGGCTACTAGCGTGATGCTCTTCTAGTAAGTGTTGAATTCTGTGGAGTGAAATATCTGTATGGCATGTAATCGTTACATGTTTTTTTTCAGTTTGGTGACGTTTGAGTCGTTTTAAGAACAAATCAAACCGTGTTTGCACAAAAGTATCATCTTGGCTAAGAGGAGCTAAGGGTTTAAAAAGTTGCTCTGCTTCATTATGATTGCCAAATGGCATGAGCTGAGTTGTGGGCTTATCGTGCATAAAGCTTGTAGAAAAGCGCTTTTCAAGTGGAATCCTTGCCATGAATTTGCCATACGGAGTCGGTGCTTCTTTAAGATGGTCAAAAGCTGTAAGCAGCTCCTTATGATAAGTCTCCCAAGTTTGCTCTAAAGGGCCGTCTATATAAGTATGCGTGGGTGCATAAGCGTCCACTAAAGAAGGGCAGGCGTTTTTAAAGAACAAAGGCAATGCTCCCTCAATGCCGAGCCAAGGTGTTCCTGCTACCATGCGTTCTTGAAAGGGGGAGTAGTCTTCTTCTCGTTGGAACAGGTGCATGCAATTAGAAGAAAATGCTTCAAGGGTTTGAGGCGTAATCAATGTCATACTCAAGGGCAGGATCTGAAAGGTTTCTTGATCGTCTAATCGACGTTGAGTGAGTGGATCAAAAGTGGAAATGCGCTCGAGAATTTCATCAAAAAAATCAAGTCGGAGAGGGTTATCATAAGCGGGAGAATAAACATCAATAATATCTCCCCGCACAGCAAACTCACCGAAGGTGATGACAGTCTGTGTGCGCATGTAGCCTAATTGAGGCAAAAGAGAAAGTAAAAGGTCAAATGCAATTCGATCCCCTTTTGTCCACTTGACATAGCTTTCTTTAAAAAAGGAAGAGGGCGCTATGCGTTCACACGCAGTTTTGGATGAAACAATGAGCAGCTGAGGCGGGCTGTTGATGAGTCGCGTCAAAGCCCGCATGCGAAAGGCCATAAGGGTTTTACAAGGAGAGATAGGCTCAAAAGGACCCGTATCTATCTCAGGTAAATAAAGCGTGTTCATATGAGGAATAAAAAAGCGGGCTAATTCCGCTTGATGAGCGGCAAGTTGCTCGTTTTTCATGATCAAAAGCGATCTCGTCACGGCGCCTTCTATCTCCTCTGCTAGATGAGGAATGTAAGCACTTAAGGGGCAAAATGACGTGGTCATAAGCGACTTTCTCTCCATTTTTTCAGGCTTTGCGATAACTGTTCAAATACGGAGTCAATTGTTTGAGGGCTGAGAATCTTAATGTCATCTTGATTGAGCCATTGGCAAAGGATTTCAAGATCAGTGTGCGTGAGGGTGGGAGGCTTTAAGTAGTGCTCTCCAAATCCACCACTCAATGCAGCCGCTTCCTTTGTCCCTCGATAACGAGCTAAATAGCGTGCTTTTTTTTCTAGAAT
>CANLAL010000087.1 GCA_947488045.1 Alphaproteobacteria bacterium | reverse complement strand
GTTAATTGTGTGACGCCTGCTTTAGAAGCGCAATACGCTCCATTTTTTATGCTAACCTTATTTTGGCCATAGACACTGCTAATATTAATTATGGAGCCTGCAATATGATGATTCTTCATATGATTGGCAGCAGCTTTCGTCACATACCAAACCCCTAATAAATTTGTTTGAATGACGTTTTCAAAATCATTATTACCATCACAATCAAATATCCCGGTCATCCTATGAATCCCAGCATTATTGATACAAATGTCAATTGTTTCACCTTGCTTGCCTAAATATGTGAAAGCGTTGTTAACAGAATCTTTATCAGCGACATCCATTTCAACTGGTAATGCATTCCCAAGCTCATGGGCCAACTTTTCGAGTTTAATAAATCTTCGAGCCGCCAATATAACGCGAGCGCCGCATTTTGATAAAGTTCTTGCAAATTGCTCACCTAAGCCACTGGAAGCACCGGTGATCAAAGCGGTTTTTCCTGATAAATCAAACATATTATTCATCATTAACCTCGCTCAAAGTTAGCGTTTGCTTTCATACAATAAAGATAACAGAGAAACAATTTCAAACAAAACACAATGATGAGTTGCAGGCTGTAAGCTTAAGAGCTACACAAGAAGCATATAATCTGGGAGTTTTTTTATGCGCAAAATCATTATTATTTTATCTTTCATGGCCGTTGCAAATCTATGTCAGGCTCAAGGAAGATTAGACGGAAAAGTAGCGATTATCACTGGTGCCAGCAGAGGAATTGGTGTGGATATTGCAAAACTCTTTACTGAAGAAGGAGCAACCATTGTAATCACCGGCAGATCAGAAAAAACTTTAATGGACGTTGCTGAAACTATTCAAAAATCAGGTGGTAAAGTAGACTATGTTGTGAGTGATGTGAGTCAATCAGAAGATAGCAAAAAAGTAGCGGATTTTACCCTAAAAAAAATCGGGAAAATTGATATACTCGTCCATAACGCCGCTAGGTATGATGATTTAGGAAGAATTGATGTGCTCAGTGAAAAAAGCTGGCATGAGATCATTCACACCAATCTCGATGGTACGTTCTACGCAGTTAAATCTGTCTTGCCAGCCATGAAAAAACAAAAATATGGCCGTATCGTCTTCACGTCATCCATATCTGGCCCTCGCGTTGGACTCCCTGGCGCATCAAGTTATACAGCTTCAAAATCTGGAATGAATGGCTTTATGAAATCCATCGCTATTGAGCTTGCTAAACATCACATCACTGTTAATGCCGTAGAACCAGGGAACATCCTAACACCGGAATTGGAAAGAGTGTTAGGTCAAGATGAAATCAACAATAGGATTAAGGCTGTCCCAATGAATAGACTTGGAACAGGGCGAGAAGTGGCATACGCTTCATTATTTTTAGCTTCAGATGAAGCCGAATATATCACAGGGCAATCCATTATCGTTGATGGTGGACAGACGCTACCGGAAACGCATCATGGCACATATTAAATCCTAGACACCCTCCTTAAGAGGAACAGCAAATAAACTCTAAAAGTAAGGTTTGATTTTACTTACGCTTCCATGTGGTTGGGCCATTTTTATGGTCCTCCAAGAGAATGCCTTTGGCATGCAATTCCTGACGTATCTCATCGGCTCGGGCAAAGCCTCGAGACGCTTTGGCATGAGTCCGCTCAGAAATGAGAGCCTCAATATCCTCTGCCTGCATATCAGCGGAAGATCCCTGCGCCTGAAACCAATTCTGAGCAGTCACGGCAAACAGCCCCAAAAGTCGTCCACCTGCATAAAACTGCGTGAATACATCCCTTTCAAAATCTTTGTTTAAGGCTCCCGCCATCTGATGAAGCTCGGCAAAGGCTTTGGGTGTATTCAAATCATCACATAAGGCCTTAAGAATAGGGCCATCCTGAACGCCACTCTCCATCATTAAACCCATGCTTTCTGCTTTGCCAATCACTTGATAAAACCGATCCAATGCTTGTTTCGATTGAGCCAACAGAGTGGCATTCCAATCTAAATTTTGCCGATAATGTGCCGATAGCAATGCAAAACGGATCACCTCACCAGGGGCCTGGTTTAAAGCAATATCCATAGTAACAAAATTCCTTGATGACTTGGACATTTTGCTGCCATCCACTGTGAGCATGCCATTATGCAACCAATAACGTGTGCATTGCTCACCTGTTGCAGATTCACCCTGGGCAATCTCATTTTCATGATGAGGAAACATTAAATCGTGGCCACCCGCGTGAATATCCATAGGAAAGCCTAAATGTTTATGACCCATAGCGGAACATTCAATGTGCCAACCAGGGCGGCCCCTTCCCCAAGGGCTATCCCATCCTGGCAAAGGCGCTTCAGAAGGCTTCCATAATACAAAATCGGAAGGATCTTCTTTATAAGGAGCAACCTCCACACGAGCACCATGGAGGATCTCCTCTTGAGAACGTCCAGAAAGTTTCCCATAATTTTTAAATGAGGACACACGGAAAAGCACGTGCCCCTGGGCAATATAAGCATGGCCTTTTTCAATGAGGGTCAGGATCATTTGGATCATTTCCTCAATATGTTCAGTAGCTTTCGGCTGTACATCAGGTGGCAAGACCCCAAGAACCGCCATGTCATCTTGATACCACTGCGTTGTTTGCCCAGTGATCTGACTAATGGCAATGCCCCGCGATAAAGATGCAGCATTAATTTTATCATCAACATCAGTAATATTGCGTGCATAGGTCACACGCGGATAGACAGCCTTGAGCAAACGATAAAGCTGATCAAAGACCACAGCTGATCGAGCATTACCCAGATGCGCGCGATCATAAACTGTTGGGCCACACACATACATCTTTACATGATCAGGATGAAGAGGTGTGAAACACTCCTTCTGACGGCTCAACGAATTGTAAAAAATAATCGACATGAGGCTCACCCCCACTTCTTCAGTCGTATCAGTGCCTCATCAGCCCCCATAAGTGGAAGCAACCAGCGCATCTCAGGACCATGATCCACTCCCGTAAGCACTTGACGCATAGGTAAATACAACGCTTTACCTTTCAAGCCCACTTTGGCAGAAATATTTTGCGTCCATTCACGCCACGTATTCTCATCAAAAGGCTGCTCCTG
>CANLAL010000086.1 GCA_947488045.1 Alphaproteobacteria bacterium | reverse complement strand
TACCGAAGGGTGAATTGACTTTTGTGCAGCCACACATGGCACATTATGGTCGGTTGATTGGTCTTGTTCATGCATTCTTTCTTCAATTCATTCCCTTTACAGAAGGACATAATCTGTTTATTGCAGGCTTTCTGGCATGGTCATTTTCCAGTGTTATTCTTATCAAACGGTCATTTGGGGCAAACGTTGCTCTATTGCTTGTGGCTGTGACACCAGCTGTCTTGAGTACACCCATTTTTGTTTCTGTTTACCTAGATGGCCTGATGGGACTGTTATTTGGAGCATTGATAGTGTTGTTGATGGAAAGTGAGCTCAAATGGAAACGTCTTGCCTTAGCCATCCCCTTTTTAATCATCATGCCGAATTTAAAGGAGGTAGGCTATTTTCTTTGTTATGCAGGGCTTCTGGGATTCTCATTTAAAGCAATTTTATGCCGTGAATCTAAACGTGTAATTGACTGGTGTATGCTGAGCCTTTTGTATCTGATTCCGTATATAAGCCATCAAACGTGGTGGATTTATTTAGATCGGATTAAATCTGCAGTTAAGGTAAAGCCTAAACTTTCTTGGATGGACTTGTTTAACAAGACGCTACAGAGCGCACAATCCTTGGCCGGCCTTCCCATCAATGTGGCTTTTATTAAAGCGGTGTGTGCTTTTTTTATACATCCAAGCATGTTGGCTACTTATGGAATTTTGCTGGCGGCATATGTGTTAACGAAGAAAAAGCAAAATAACAAACTCAGGGAGTTTGGGATGTACCTATCTATATTTTTTGCTCTATTTTTGGGTTATATGCTCTATAGATACGCTCTTTATCATGTGTATTTTACCTATAGTGATGCCATTGAAGCGGCCAGTGCGCATCGATATTTTGCCTCATTTTCTCTTGGTTTTGGCTTTATTGGGTGTTTCTACATCAAGCAGGCTTTTGATAGGATGTCTGATAAGGAGAGGGCTGGATACAAAAAATATGTGTGGATCGCGGGTTTAATAGGTTTCTGGGCTGTAGGCTGGGGGCTGGCAAAGAGACCGCATTTACAATTGCCAAAGGAACGTCTGCAGATCCAAAAAATTGCACGTGACGTGTATGACCTAGACTTAGTTCGCCATCGCATTCTGGTGAGATTTCACGAGACAACGATTTATGGGTGTCACTGTTTTGGCCATGAGCTCATGGCCATGGGCGTCAATGACGTCAGCGTCATTAGTGAGCAATGCTTCCGTCAGGCAAAAGATGGAACATCACCCATAGGTGAGCAATTTTATAAGCAACTGCGGGTGGAGAACTTTAACGATATGAGCCAGGGGGAACCTAATCCCAATAAGTTTGATTTCTTCCTTCTGGGCAACCCAACGGAAGAGGTTTTACAAAAAGTCCAACATAAGCTGCGGTTGGCTTTGAAGCCTGCTACAACTTATGTGGTCTTTAAGGAAAAGGGTGTTTTCCTTCAAAGGAAATAGACTCTTTTGATTTATTGGACGTTAAGGAACTTTAAAGCCTCAAAGTTCACCACATCCCCGCCTACCCGTCGGGTGACATAAAATTCCACATTGGGTTTGGCGGAATAAGGATCGCGCAGGATAGAAAAATCTGAGCGATCAATCACCTGATAAGCCTGTTTTAGATTGCCGAAAACCGCCACGGTTCCTAAGCCCTTTTCATTCAAGGGAGGAAGATCATCCACAATTACCACCGGGTAGCCCAACAGACTGGCTGGCCCTTCCGCCACCAAAGAGGGTTGCCAGAGGAAATGACCGGAGGCATCACGCAGCTTACGAATAACGGCCAGCATGGGGCGGGACAGGAGCCATACAGCGTCTTGCAGATAACCCGGCTTGAGTGCATAGAGCGTATCTGTAAGCGCATCAACCAATTTAGTGCCATCTTTGAAAGTTTCAGATTTGATGGCAATGGACTGGAACTGCTTTTTTTCCTGAGGATCAACGACTGCGGGATAATGGAAAATACCCTTGGGCTTTTTTATGCCATCGCCTAGCAAAAAGGCCTGGTTTTCCATGGAGACCATTTTATCGGTGATTTTTTCCAAAATCCAGGCCTCCAGATCCATACGGGCATCATCCAAGAGCCTCTGGGTGATCATGGGTTTTGCATACATTTCATGGGTGGGGATTGTGAGTTTTTGCAAAGTGCCAAGGGTTGTTTCACCCCGGGGATCTTTTTCACCCACCCAGCCGGCTTCAGCGGCAGCGTTTTCCACCAGAATTTCAGCACTATCCCCTTCAATTTGCATGACGCTCACTAAGGTGCGTAGAGGGCTGATTTGGTTCATATGGCGGATAATTTTATCGCTCACATATGTGCTGACGACCCCTTGGGTTTGATCTGTAGAAAGTTCTTTGACCTCAAAGGTTTTTTCTTGCCCACCTTTGCGGATAAAATCCACAAAGCCTTGCTTTGTTTCTGGGTCTTCTCCAGACGTACTTTCCCCACCGAGGGTGCGGTTTTTGTGGGCCTCTAAGCGTGAGAGCCTGCTTTTGGTTTGTTGGAGTTCTTGAGCCAGCACATCGCTGGGCTGTTGCACTTGTGCCATGAGACAGGCTTGCTGGGCTTTCATCTCACAGATGTCGTTTATGACTTGATCGAGTTGTGTTTGGTTATTTTCCATAATTTACCTCATATGTAGGGTTAAAGGCCACAGGGCCATTTTTCATTCTCACCATTGAGAAGGAAATTCTTAAAAGACGGTGTTGATGTGATATCAAGGATATCACAGGGATATCCCCATTTTTTCCTTGCCTGCTGAGGCTTTAAGGCTGATTGATATCCATTTTGTAATTTTTTTTTTTTGAATCACTTTTCCTTAAAAACTGCGGCGCCGCGTGTGATATCCCTGGAAAATGTGATATCCATGGGTTTTGACTTTGGCTCCCTCATGCTGTGCTCGGATTGCCCCTTTTCTTTTTGTCATTGAAGGGCTTGACCCGGAATCTGGTGCTGGCTTTCATGAGATCCTGAATCAAGTTCAGGATGACAAAGGTTGAGCCAATGAGATCCTGAATCAAGTTCAGGATGACAGATTAAGGATGACAGAGTGTATTGTCATTGAAGGGCTTGACCCGGAATCTAGTGCTGGCTTTCATGAGATCCTGAATCAAGTTCAGGATGACAAAGGTTGAGCCAATGAGATCCTGAATCAAGTTCAGGATGACAGATTAAGGATGACAGAGTGTATTGTCATTGAAGGGCTTGACCCGG
>CANLAL010000085.1 GCA_947488045.1 Alphaproteobacteria bacterium | reverse complement strand
TCTCAAGATACTAAAATCCTATTCCAATGAACACGGCGGAACGACATGACTTTTCAGATTGCACACTAAAGTAAAAGGCCAAGGTGACCGACTCTCAAGATACTAAAATCCTATTCCAATGAACACGGCGGAACGACATGACTTTTCAGATTGCACAACCCTTGAGCAACCCTTGAGCAACCCTTGAGCAACCAATCACCTCCCAATCAGTTAAAGTATGGTCTGCCCTCAGCACATGACAAGGCCTCTCTTTTAGAATACCATACATCAATCATAGAATAAAATCAGCTCAGCCATCAAGTGAAATTTTTGTAAAAGCTCAAGGGAACCCGTACTGCTTTCAAAGAATTTTAAGACCTTAAAGCAACTAAGCGAAACCAAAGCCCAGAGAAGTTGTGAAAAGGAATCATAAAGACAAAATAAGCAAGACGAAGAAATACAGTGACTTCTAGTCAGGGCTTACTGAATCTTTATAAAATACGTCCAACAGGCGCTTTCATGACTCATTTTTTCTTCCAAAACCCTTTCCCATAAGCCAATGAAGCAAATACAAACGAAGGTTTTTAAAATTTGCTTTTTGCAGGCGCATTTTGCTACGGTATGATCATTAGAAACGTTAAAAAAGGATTTTAACCGTGTCTCGATTGCCTCCCGAAACTTTTGTGTGTCATCCCGGACTTGATCCGGGATCTTATACCGGTTCTCAAAGAGATGCTGAATCAAGTTCAGCATGACAGTTTAGAAAAGGCTGTCATCTTACAAAAAGTTGTCATCCCCACGCGGATTAAGAAAAGGTCTAAGCCAGGATTGCAAAGTGATTCAGGGCCACAGAGGCTCACGCGTGCAAGTGTCATGCAGTCTGACCCTTTCGTGTCAATCTGGGCTTTTTTACTGTCATCCCGGACTTGATCCGGGATCTAACCTTGACCTTAAACACTCAAAATTCATGGATATCCAATGTGCATAGGGATATCCATCCTAAACCCTCAGAAAGAAAGGAAAGTATATGCAAAAAAAAATAAAATACGAAAATGATATCCATTGGCCTGTATGCCAGGCAAAACAAGGAAAAAACGGGGATATCCAATGGATATCCAGGATATCCATGAGCATTAATCAATAAAATCGTAAAATATGAACCATTGGGCACCTTCTAAGCTGAAGCCTGACAAACGTCTTTCATGCAACGATAGGGCACTAGACAATCTCAGGAAAATATTGTCTTTTACAGATATGGGCTCATGACCATGAGAGAGCAAATACACTCATTTTGGGAGAGATTATGAACATCACATTTACAAAAGTGGCCCCCTTATCCGGCCGCGTAATCACTGGCGCAGGGCAAGATATGGCCTTGTGTGAAAGCGTGAATGAACTCAATGCGAAAAACAACCAGATTATTTCACAAGCTTTTAAAAACCGAGATTTTCAAGGCAAATCCGGCCAATGCTGCTGCATTCATATGCCTGCAAATAGTGATGTCACCTTCTTGAACCTGGTCGGCTATGGGGATTTGGATGCACTCACGGAGCAAAAAATCACAGAAATTGGCGCCGGGCTTGTCTCCTTCCTCAAAACAAAAGCGGGCGATCCCTTCACCATTTGTATGGAGAATCTTAATACCCCGGGTTTTGCCCATGCTGACATCATTGCCCACCTGGCATACGGCTTTTTGCTAAAATCCTGGTCTTTTGACACTTACAAAAAGCCCAAAGAGGATGCGCACATTTGGCCCAAAAGCCTTACCTTTATGACCCATGATCCCTTAGCCACTGAAGCCGCCTTTAAAAATCTAAAAGCCATGGCAGAAGGTATTTTTCTCACCCGGGAGCTCATTACTGAGCCATGCAATGTGATCTATCCAGAAACTTTTGTGGATCGGGTTAAAGATCTTAAGTCCCTCGGCATAAAAGTCGAAGTCCTTGATGAAAAAGACATGCAAAAGCTCGGCATGAACGCTCTTTTGGGCGTGGGCGTGGGAAGCGAGAAAGAATCTCGCTTGCTGGTTCTCGAATGGAATAATGGGTCCAAAGACCAAGCTCCCATTGCCATTGTCGGCAAAGGAGTGACTTTTGATACAGGGGGGATTTCCATCAAACCTGCGGCCAATATGGATGAAATGAAAACGGATATGTCTGGGGCCGCTGTCGTCGTAGGCCTGATGAAAGCTTTGGCTGGTCGTGGCGCTAAAGTGAACGTGGTGGGTGTAGCAGGCCTTGTGGAGAATATGCCCTCAGGCTCCGCCCAGCGCCCTGGCGATGTGGTGAAAGCCATGTCAGGCACTACTATTGAAATCCTCAATACAGATGCGGAAGGCCGCTTGGTTCTTGCCGATGCCCTCTGGTATACGCAGGATAAGTACAAACCCCAAGCCATGGTTAACCTTGCAACGCTCACAGGCGCCATTGTTATTGCATTAGGTCATGAGCAAGCAGGCTTGTTTTCCAACAATGATGATTTGGCAGAAAAGCTCACCAAATCTGCCAAGGCAGTGGATGAACTCTTATGGCGCATGCCTTTATCCGAAGCCTATGATCGGGATATTGATTCAGACATCGCCGATATCAAAAACTTAGGCGCTCCCGGTGGCGCAGCCAGCAGCACAGCAGCAGCACAGTTCCTGCAGCGATTCGTCAACAATGTGCCCTGGGCGCATTTAGATATCGCTGGCGTGGCGTGGACAAAGAAAGACCGCCCCTTGGCTTCCCGAGGAGCCTCTGGGTTCGGCGTCCGCCTTTTGGAAAAATGGATCCGCACCCATTATGAGTCTTAAGTAACGCTTATGAATATCAGCTTCTATCAGCTTAATGCTGGCACATTAGAACAAGCCTTAGCCAAGCTCCTGCCAAAGATCTATGGGCAGGGGCTGCGCTGCTGTGTCGTGTTGCCGCATGAAGAGCGGGTAGAAGCTGTCAATACAAGCCTGTGGACCTTAGGGCATGGGTCATTTCTGCCCCACGGGTCTGCCAAAGATGGACCGGCTGAAAACCAGCCCATTTGGTTGACTTCCCGCGTGGAAAACCCCAACCAAGCCCAGGTTTTGATCCTTGGGCTAAGCGGCTTTGAACACGCCCTTTCCCCTTCATTCGAACGCTGCTTGATCTTTTTTGATGGCCATGACACGCATCAAATCTCCCAAGCCCAATTAGCATGGGAAACCTACCAAAAATCCAACCATGACCTGGTGTTGTGGCATCAAGAGAAAACAGGAGAGTGGACCAAAAAACCTGGATTTTAGGTCTATTGGCATCATTTTACCTCCCCACCCCTTGAAACCCAAAAATCCTGACTTACTTGTGTATTACCGGGGAAGAAACTCCGGAGTAAAAATGAACCCACAAATCAGGAGAATACACATGAAAAAGTCAATCAACATCCTCACAGTTACATCCATTTTGTTG
>CANLAL010000084.1 GCA_947488045.1 Alphaproteobacteria bacterium | reverse complement strand
AGCAATCTGCGCCTGCATTGCTGCATAACGTTGCTCGAGGAAGTGCAGCTTTTCTAATGCGCTCTGCAAAGTCTGTTCTTTTTTTCCCAATTGGGCATTAAGCATTTCTACTGACTGGTCAGCATAATGGAGCTGGGCCCGCAGTTGCAGCAGCTGGTCTGAGAAACGCCGGATACGAAGTTGGGCCCACAACAACGCTAAAGGCACAAAAACCACAATCATCGCGATCGCCCCAAGCGATCCACTCATTAAATCAAATTGTGATATCATCAGCCCAGTCATACGCTTTTATCCTGTTATTATACTACGATATTATTGTACAAAATTTAAAAACCCTAAGCAAGAGTCATCTCCTTTTCATATAAACAATAGGCATCGAGGGGGAGGCATTAATTAAATAATGGAAGGGACTTTTAATCCCCTCTAAATCTACTAAGAATCATTATGGAATATAAGGATATTTAGAACCCTTGTTTACAAACTCACTCACTATGATGAAACTCCTTGAGACTCATCTCTGCAAAAACTTTTCTATTTGCTCGGCCAGCCACGCCGGTGCCTCCACCATAGGGTAATGCCCTGCATCAGCGCATACAACTAAATGTGCATGAGGAAGCCATTGGAGGAGTGTCGCCTCAAAAACCTGTGACTGATAAGCAGGCGCATCGTGGGCACCAGCAATGATTAAGCAAGGAACCAAACATCCCTTTACTTGGTCTGATATATCTGTTTGAGAAAACATCTGCAGGTAGGCAACACGGGCTTCAGGAATACTACACCGACGCCATAATGCCACTTTCTCATGTGCAAATGTTGGGCCATGGCGCCCACCTGTCATAAAGTCCACAATTTGGATGGCGCTTTCGTCATTGCTTAATGCCGCATCTGATAAAAAGGCAAGCACATCTTCTGGTGCAGGAGACCCGCAAGCTGGAACAGGTGTAATAGCCACAAGCTTTGTCACACGATCCGAATGTGAAGCAGCCACATATTGGCCGATCTGACCACTCATGGAGTGTGTCACCAGATCAAAATGGGCCCACTTTAGTCGATCAACCAAAGCTATGACATCTTGAGAAGCCTCAAGAAGCGTACATTCCCCTGGTATAGTTTTTGAACGCCCATAGCCCCTTAGATCAGCGAATACGTATGTGAAAGTCTCTGGATCCAAAAAGGGCCTTACGAGGTCATAACTGGTATGATCAGCAAACCAATCATGTAGAACCAGTACTTTATGCGATCCACGACCATACGTTTCGTACCCAATCATGATTAACCCCCATTCCCATTGTTTATCCTATTTTTGTACAACATTGAAAGGCTGGAGACAACCTTTTTAAATACCTGGAATTAAGTCATTTTTATCTGGAATTCTTAGACACGGATTTAATTACCAACGCAAAACCATGGCGCCCCAAACAAGTCCTGCGCCCAAAGCTTCCATAAGAACAGTCTCTCCCGGTTGAATTTTATGGCCCATTTCCATAAGCGCGAGGGGAATTGAGGCTGCAGAGGTATTGGCATGATTGGTTACAGTCAAAACCGTACGATCTTCCGGCAGCCCTAAACGTTCACCCGTGGCGGCAATGATGCGCGCATTGGCTTGGTGAGGAATGATCCAGTCTAAATCAGTAACAGCAAGATTATGGGCAGCCATGATGGATTGGCTGACTTCCACCAGTTTTGTCACCGCGTGGCGATAAACCTCACGACCATCCATGGTCAAATGCCCCATGGAGCTGGTCTCCGAAGGCCCACCATCCGTACGCAAAATATCGTAAAGTCGACCATCTGTATGTAACTCATAGCCCAAAATACCACGAGGCGTATCCGAATCATCTTCATGAGCTTGGTAGATCACAGCTCCAGCGCCATCTCCGAAAAGCACACAGGTGGTGCGATCTTCCCAGTCCACAATGCGGGAGAATGTCTCCACACCAATCACCAAAATAGTTTTGGCATAACCTGTTTTGATGTAATTATTAGCCAGAGAAGATGCATAAATAAACCCTGCGCAAGCCGCGCCAATGTCAAAAGCCGCGCCCCCCTTGATTCCCAATTTAGCCTGCACACGTGCAGCTGTCGCAGGAAATGTATTGTCGGGCGTCACCGTGGAAAGAATAATCATGTCAACATCATCAGCTGTAATTTTTGCACGATCCATTGCCGCGATGGCAGCTTTTACAGCCAGATCAGAAGTCAGTTCCCCTTCCGCAGCAATATGACGCTGACGAATGCCTGTGCGTGAAAAGATCCACTCATCAGATGTGTCAATCTGCTTCGCCAAATCGTCATTCGTAAGGACCTTCTCAGGAAGATAGCCACCCCACCCGATTACGCGCGCATAAAGTGCCATGTTATGAAAACTCCTGATTATTTGCTATGAAGGGTTGACCTCGGCAGACGGCACATCCTGCACCACCTGACTCAACTCATCCACGATAAGTGTATTAACTTGGCTCTTAAGCGTATTGATAGACACCCCGATGGCATTAGCGAACCCTACGGCATCAGTTCCACCATGGCTTTTGATAGCCACGTGCTTTAGGCCAATGAAAATGGCCCCATCATGCATACGCGGATCGAGGCGCTTTTTAACTTTTTCAAAAGGACCCTTTGCCAAAAGATAACCTATTTTTGACAACCATGAGGTTTGAAAAGCATCCCGCACAAAGGTTGCAAACATGCGGGCCACACCTTCTGCTGTTTTTAAAGCAACATTGCCTGTAAAACCATCGGCGACAACTACATGAACGGTCCCTTTAGCAATATCATCACCTTCTACAAACCCCACAAAATTCAAGTGATCCGCTTGCTTGAGAATGCGTGCGGCTTCTTTAATAACCTCATGCCCCTTCACATCTTCAGACCCAATGTTCAAAAGACCAATGGAAGGATTTTGTATGCCGAGTGTCAATTTGGCAAAAACACTCCCCATTACAGCAAACTGCACCAAGTTTTGCCCATCGCAGCTCACATTGGCGCCAAGATCCAGCATCACGCTTGCTCCCTTCATTGTAGGGATTAAGGTGGCGATAGCCGGGCGAGCAATATCAGCAACAGTACGGAAATTCAACATGGAAAGGGCCATGTAAGCCCCCGTATTACCTGCGCTTACAACACCATCTGCTTTGCCATCAACAACAGATCTAATGGCTAAATACATGCTTGATTGACGATACCCTCTTACTGCTGCAGAAGGCTTTACATCCGGACCTATGACTTCTTGAGTGGGAATAAACTCAATAGCCTCACGTACACGCGCGGGCATCAGATCAAGTACAGGGGACACAAGCGCTTCATCTCCAAAAAGAAGAAACCTTACGTCTTTATGAGTGCGTAAAGCAATTTCGATGGCACCTAAGACCATGCCTGGAGCGCGATCGCCTCCCATTGCATCGAGGGCAATTGTGAGCATGATCTAAAGTGCCTTTGAAGACTAAAGGGTTGTGGGCTCTAAATCAGCCCCATCCGTAGAGCGGCTGCTCATAATAGCGCGCCCATTGTAATGACCACATGAAGGACAGATGTGATGGGGCAGCTTACGCTCACCACAATTGGGGCATGCTGTAGACAGCACTGACACCAACGCATGGTGGGAGCGGCGCATATCCCGGCGGGATTTTGATGTTTTCTTCTTAGGTACAGCCATGACCTTAGTCCTTCACTCACAAATAACAAAATTCGTATGTCTTAATATCGTATATGAAAAGCAATCGCAAGGGATTTGTCATGCTGAAAGGCTTCTTTTATT
>CANLAL010000083.1 GCA_947488045.1 Alphaproteobacteria bacterium | reverse complement strand
GGCTTGAGTGACTTGGCAGCCCGCCTCCTGGTGGCACGTCAGATTCAGTTGGAGCAAGCAGAAGCATTTTTGAGCCCTCAACTACGCACCTGCCTGCCTGATCCTTTGATCCTGCCCCATATGGATCTGGCCATCAGCCGTCTCCTCCAAGCCATCAATCAGAATGAACGCATCACCATTTTTGGAGACTATGATGTGGATGGCGCTACCTCTGGCGCCCTGCTCCTACGCTTTTTTCAGATGATTGGCATTAAGGCGAGTTCATATGTTCCTGACCGCATGCAGGAAGGATACGGGCCAAATGAAACCGCCATGGCCACCATCGCTAAGTCTGGTAGCACTGTCATTCTCATGGTGGATTGCGGAACCACTGCTTTTGAACCTTTGGCAAAAGCCAAAGCTTTAGGGTTGGATGTGATTGTATTGGACCATCACCAAGCCCTTCCACACCTGCCGGAAGTCTGTGCGCTGGTTAATCCCAACCGGGTGGACCATCCTGTCCCTGCCCTCACCCACCTGGCTGCCGTGGGGGTGAGTTTCCTCTTTGTGGTGGGGTTGAACCGCGCCTTAAGGGAATCGGGGTATTTTCAAGCAAAAGGCCTCACCGAACCCAATCTTATAAGCTTGTTGGATCTGGTGGCCTTGGGCACCGTTTGTGATGTGATGCCTCTGACAGACTTAAACCGTGTCTTTGTCGCTCAAGGGCTTAAAGTCATGGCGAAGCGAGAAAATCTAGGTCTGCGCACCTTATGCGACCTTGCGAGCATTAACGAAGCCCCTGCAAGTTATCATTTGGGTTTTATCCTTGGACCCCGGATCAATGCGGGCGGGCGTGTGGGAAAAGCTAGTCTAGGCACACAACTGCTTGCCACCCATGATCTCCAAGTGGCCCATGATATTGCGCACATTTTGGAAGAACTTAATACCCAACGCAAAACCATTGAAAGTGAGGCTTTGGCAGATGCCCTAAACAAAGCCTCGAGAGAAATCATGCCCACATCTTTAACCCTGTATGGCCCCACATGGCACCAGGGAATCATCGGCATTGTGGCCAGTCGCATCAAAGAATCCTTCCATCGACCCACCCTGATCATCGCCGATCATGAGGGTATCGCCAAAGGATCAGGCCGGTCAATCACAGGCATCGATCTTGGCGCTTTTGTCCTTCAAGCCGTCCACCAAGGTATCCTTCTTCAAGGGGGTGGGCATGCTATGGCAGCAGGGTTTTCCATCGAAAAGGGAAAAATTCCCTTACTTAGAGATGCTTTCGAGACCTACTGTTTTGAAAAATCCCAAAAGATGGATTTAACACCCCGCCTCATGATCGATACCCATGTGAGTATTGCTGGCGCCACCTCTGAGCTCATTGAAACCTTAAGTCAGCTTGAACCCTTTGGCATGGGAAACCCCACGCCCCGGTTTATTATTTCTCATGTACGTATTGTGGCCTTAAAACCCATGGGCGCCGAACCCATCAAACATCTGCGCTTAGAAATCTGCCAAGACACAAACCCACAATCTCGCCTCACAGCCATGGCGTTTAACATTCAAGACACTCCCCTAATGGATACCCTTGTGCGCCACAGCCGTGAAAAGCTTTTCCACGTGGCTGGAACCCTAAAAAGGGAATGGTGGCAAGGTCGAGAGCAAATTCGCTTTATGCTTGAGGACGCATACCTTGCATAAAAACAACCCCCAGAAGTGGCTTGCATCCATGCACCTCACCCTGCGATTTTCAGTCTTACTCACTCTGCTTTTTTCACTTGCATCCCCATATGAAGCGAGCTATACAGGTCATTGTTAAAGCTTAAGGGGGCCAGTAGCTCAGTTGGTTAGAGCGCGCGCTTGATAAGCGTGAGGTCGGAGGTTCAAGTCCTCCCTGGCCCACCATAAAAAATCCCCCGAAAAGTTACTCATGGAGAGAAGTCGATGCGTTTATTTTTGATGGTATTTTTACTGACAGCTTTTACCAATAATTTCTCGTGCTCAGCCTTGGAGTTGGAATTGACTGCATCAGTTCCCTCAGGCCCCGCAACTGCGTCCCCGCAAAAACCGGTTGACTCCTCAAAAGTCGTTAAATACGTAAGTGGCCATAACGAAGCAGCTGACACACCCGATGCCCGTCGGGGAAGTAAAGTATATGACCACAACGAACCCACTGGGAAATGGGGAAGGCTTTCTGCCGCTCTCGCCCTCACTAGCATGATTTTCGGTTTGATTTTCTTGGCCCGGTTCATGCGTCGCCGGACTTGCCGAGCTAAAGTCTAGTCAAAGTAAATAATACAACCATAGGATGTAAGATAGGTATCAGCTTTCTTCATCCTTTAATACTAACTGTGTTAAAAGCCTGGCCGAATATTTGCAAAGTTGGGTATGGTATTATGAGAACTACTTTAATCCGACTGATACGTCCCCTGCAGTATACGTGAGGGAGTGATAAGAAACCTTGTCCTCTCAGAAAGGAAAGCCTCACATGCCCAGGCTTTTCAATGATACCCGAAGCAGCACACCTTCGTCGGCCTTGATTTCAGCATCCTGATAAAAGGTTCTAAATGCCCCTAAAGTGACTGTTACGCACTCGTTTTTATACTGAACACTCGCACTATGTTCCAAGGTTTTGCCCTTGCCTGTCAAATCATGGATTGTTTTTGCTCTCACCAACCATTTAGGGCTTAAATGACTTGCCACCTCAAGTTGCACTTGTTCCCGATTTGTCTTATCGCCTGTTCCTATGTCATCTTGGAAATAGAAGTAATCGGTTTTTAAGCGAAAAATGTCGCCCCCCACGCTAAGACCTAGGTCACTACGGCGTACTTTCATGTCACTACGATCTAATCTAAATTTATACCTCAGATCCAATACAGGGTGAGGTGATAAATCAATCCGCCCCACATAATCTGAATGTTTTTGGGCAAAACCAGTTTCATCAATTTGATGTTCTTGCTTTTGCAATGTATAAGACTGGCCTAAAAATACCACAGCTTGACCACCATTTGCATGTTGCCAGTCTGCTTGCGCGCCATAATTCACACGTGATCTACTGTCGAGCACATCATAACCAGAATAACGATTTAGACTGAACAAGTTACTGTCATCAAAGTCAAACAAACGGCTGTCTTCATTAGGGATTTGAGTTTTAAGTTTGACATTAGGCGCCCCAATCACTCCCACAATGGGTTGTAAAGTCATCACTTGGTCTTTTCCTATCGGTTTATACCAAGGGTAACGCCAATCCAAAGCCACTTGAGGCAAGGAGCGGCCAACCCATTGATTTATGGGGTTTGCAGTTAAAGGTAAGGGGCCTCTGCCTTTAACAGGGATATACGCGGCATCATTTGGATTATAATTACGTATATGGTAAAGATCACCCCGTAAAGAGGTGGTCAATGTATACACATCTCCCAAAGGGGAAATGGCCGTTCTTTTCCAGCCGAGTATAGAAATGGCACGTTGCACCTTCGTCCGTGTCGAACGATAAAGAGATAAGGAATTAAAGTCCAAAAACCAATGTCCACCGAAAGTTTTTTTAGGGTCTCCATTGAATGAAAGATCAACTTCTGGCAATACTTTAGGAATATCTTCCTCATCATACTGATTGCTCAATCCCTGAAACCAGTAAGTTGAAACCAAGGCATAATGACGATCTTGAAACCTTTCAGCAAAAACCCGTGAGTTAAGACTATTCTTTGTCTCTAGGTTGAAGAACGTAAAGTTTTTCAGATAGGTCTCATCACTGGAGCACTGCCAATCTATTCCACCGCGCCATTGATCAGTGACATCAAACCTAGCCTTACTATCCACATGCCATCTTGGTGCAACTCCTAAATGAACAGGGTTATCAGC
>CANLAL010000082.1 GCA_947488045.1 Alphaproteobacteria bacterium | reverse complement strand
GCCATTGAAAGTAAATGGATCTCCACAGATTTGGCGAGTGATGAGGTTGCTCTTCATTTCATTGGCCCTTTACAGTCCAATAAACTGCCAGCCATCGCGACCCATTGTCACGGGCTTCACTCTCTCTCGCAGGTGAGGCATTTGGCATTACTTTCCAGCTTGGACAAGAGACCTGAAGATATTTTTTGCCAAGTGAACATTGGACATGAGGCTCAAAAGTCCGGGGTACTACCAGCAGATCTTTGTGCTTTTTTAAAGCAAGCTGACGCAGCAGAGGTACATATCAAAGGTCTGATGTGCATCCCCCCTCAGGGTCAGGATTCTATGCCTTACTTCATGCAAATGAAAGAGCTTGCGCAGGGTAATGGATTGTATGAGTTGAACATGGGGATGAGTCATGATTTTGAATCCGCCATTGCGAATGGGGCCACCTGGGTACGGGTAGGGAGTGCCATTTTTACGCCCCAGTTAACTTTGGATGAGTTGACTGACTAAAGCCTTGCTACACTAAGTTTTGCTGGCGAACAAAAGCTTGATAAGGCCCACAGAAGGCCATCAGTTCTTCATGGGTTCCCTTAGCAATAATGCGCCCTTGCTCGAGTACATAAAGTCTGTCTGCGCGTATAACGGTGGAAAGGCGATGTGCGATGGTGATGGATGTACGTCCTTGCATCATCAAATCTAAAGCCAATTGAATTTCTGCTTCACTTGAGCTGTCTAATGCTGAAGTAGGCTCGTCCAATAAAAATAAGGGGGGGTCCAACAGAAAAATCCGTGCCAATCCTAAACGCTGTCGTTGTCCGCCAGATAAACGTACGCCCTTTACACCGATGGGTGTGTCATAACCCTGCGGAAGTGTGGCGATGAAAGAAGCCAATTGGGCCGCTTGACACGCTTCCACAAGTTCAGCATCCGTAGCGTCAATTTTTCCCACATAAAGATTTTCACGAATGGTTCCAGAAAAAAGCGTGGCTTCCTGGGGCATCCAGCCAATGTGTTTCCGCAGTGACTCAGGCGTAATGGTCTGTAAATCAATCCCATCGATGGTAATGGTGCCAGCGGTGGGTGTGTAAAATCGCATCAGTAGTTGTAAAAGTGTAGATTTTCCAGCACCTGACTCACCTACAATGGCCACATGCTCTCCTGGTTGGAGATGGAAATTAATGTCACATAAGCTCATGGAGTCAGGGCGAGAAGAATAGGCAAAGCTTACCTCCTTAAAGGCAATGTCCCCTTTAAGGTCGGGTAATCGCAGCATGGGTGGGAGTGTCACCACATCGCTTGTCTCGTCGAGCAGTCTTTGGATACGTTCTGCCGCACCGCTAGCCCGTGCAAGATCCCCCATAATCTCGCTAATAGAGCCGCCAGTACTGGCTACCACCACAGCATAAAACATAAAGGCAGTGAGATCTCCTTTGGTGAGGTTTCCCGTTTGAACGTCTTTACATCCCAGCCACACTACCAAACAAACGGATAAAAAGATCACTGTGATCACTAAGGCTGTCATGATACCACGTGCATGTAAATGCCGTGCAGTCGCTCGCAAATGTTGATGACTCAAGTGGGTGTAAGTTTCCATAAACCACTTTTCACGCACGAACGCCAAAACAGTGCGAATGCCCTCTAACATCTCCTCAATAGCATTGGAAATACCTGCTAAAGCGCTTTGCGCTGTTGTGGAAAGTTGGCGTACATACCGGCCATAAGCCAACAAAATGGCGACTACAATTGGTACGACCAGTAAGGAAAGCAAAGTCAGTTTTTGCGAGGTGGCAAACATCATGGAAAGCCCGCCTAAGAGCGTGACCATATTACGTACAGCAATGCCAATAGAGTTACCTGCTAAAATTTGTAACTGCGTGGTATCCCCCATGAGCCAGGATAAAATTTCTCCACTCCCATGGGTTTCATAATAACGGGGGGAAAGCCCTAACAAATGATTAAGAGCCTTGGTTCGGATATCGGCTGTAATGCGTTCTCCAAGCCAGGAAACGCTAAATAAGCGGCCATAGCTGGCGCAGGCCATTGTTAAAATGGTGGCCAATAAAAATAAGAAGGGATAAAGGCTTTTATGGTCAAAACCCTCATTCACAAAAACGCGAACACCGTGGCCCAAAGCGATCACACTGGCGGCACCCACCAATAAACTGACGATGGCAATAGCCAAGTGTTTCCGATATTTTTTGGCATAGGGGGTTAAAAAGGAAAGAGCTTTAAGAGTGCGCACCTTTTTGCCGCTCTGGGTGGATGGGGTTATCATGACCCTGTCTTCTAAATAGCTGGTTTCACGAAACATGGAGTAAAGTTACCTCTTGGCAAATAATAAGAGTGAGTTCAACAGCAAGTAACTTGGGAAACGTTACATGGGCGTCTTGAGTGGATGTCCATATGCTGTCCATTAGCATAAAATGAGTGGCGCCGCTGAAGGGTGAGGCGTACCAAAGCTGGCGCGTGGGTGTGTGGCGGGTCACTAAAAATGTATACTCTTTCGTATTAGGACCTCTTAAAACTATCCGTAAAGCGCCATTTTCAATCTCAATTTCATCAAAATTTTCAGAAAATTGGACTTCTAATTGATCCATCAGCTGCTCAAAAAATGAGGATGTGATTTTCTCAAAAAGGCTGATATCTATGGGTGTTACAGGTTTAAGCATATTTAAACTTCTATCAGATAAAGATTTCCCTCACTATGTTTATTCGTTAAAAGTAACCGACTGTAAACCCTTTTTATGGGATGATCAGGTTCTAAAAGTCAAAGAAGAAAAGGAATACCATGCACAACGTGACAATAGCAGAAGCAGCAAAACGTCTTCAAAAAGGAGAAGTAATCGCTTTTCCCACAGAAACAGTTTATGGGTTGGGCGGTGATGTCACCAATGATACAGCCGTGGCACGCATATATTCCTTAAAAGATCGCCCGATTTTTAACCCACTTATTGTGCATTATGCCGATATTAAAGCGGCTCAGGTGGATGTTGAATTCAATGATATGGCCCTAACGTTGGCAAAAGCTTTTTGGCCTGGGCCATTGACTTTGGTTTTACCTCGTAAAATGAGTGCAAGTTTATCATTATTGGCCTCCGCTGGGCTTGATACCATTGCGGTACGTGTGCCCCAACATCCTCTTGCTTTAGAGTTGCTCACAAAATGCGCCTTTCCAATTGCCGCTCCAAGCGCCAATCGCTCGGGGTCTATTAGCCCCACAATGGCAGATCATGTGTTTAAATCCTTTGGTGAGGCGGTCCCCATTGTGGATGGAGGTCCCTGCTTGGTGGGTGTAGAATCCACTATCTTAGAGATCACTAATGATGCTCCAGTGCTCTTGCGTCCGGGCGGTATCAGTGTAGAACAGATTGCCCGCCTTGTAGGTCCGTTGGCTCATCGAGCTCAAAATGATGGAATTAACGCGCCGGGTCAAATGTCGAGCCATTATTCTCCCGGCATCCCGGTGCGTTTGATGGCGACCCATGTGCGTACACAGGAAGCCTATCTAGGTTTTGGTAATCATGATTATGAGAATGGTGCAGCCATGCTCAATCTCAGCCCCAGAGGAGATCTCGTGGAGGCGGCAGCCAATCTCTTTGCCATGCTTCATGAATTAGATAAGGAGATTTATGAGGGCATAGCAGTCGCTCCTATCCCTGATCAGGGCTTAGGCCTTGCGATCAACGATCGCTTGGTCAGAGCCAGTGGCGCCAGACCTTTAAGGTAGAGTTTTTAAATTAAGGGTAGCAGTCATAAACAGTCCAACAACTAAAGTCATTTAAAACTATTGCCTTATAAGGCTTAAAAGAAAATTCAAACGAAGGAATTAAAAATTTGATTTTTTGAAAGTAAGTTTGATAATGTTTATCTGTTAATCAGGAATTGATGTCCAATTTCAATGAAAAATTATATGGATAACTGAGGAGAGCTTCCATGAAAATTTCCCCATACAAAAAAAGAATGATCCAGTGTGCAGTCATAACTGCCTTTTGCATTTCATCACATGAAGTTACAGGCACTCCGGCCAATTCTTATAAAGCTTCAGTGCCTTGGGAGGTGGCCGATTGTGTCTCAGAAATGGGTGAAATTTTATTGGGCGATGCATCCTCCATATGTTCAGAAAAAAATCTTTTATTGTTCATTGAATCTAAGCAAGAGAGCATTGCAAGCCGTTTAGAGCACTTGGAAAAGCAACTCAATATTATGTTTAATGAAAGCCAGGAAAGATGGCATGACGAAATTGCTAAAAATCTGAAAGAGTGGAATGTAAAATTTGATGCATTGCAAAATCAGCGGCACCCATAGTGGCTGAGATGAAAAACAGTTAGGTTTTCATTTCTGCTCTATTGAGGATGAGATGAATGAGAGAAATCTTCAACAAATCTATGGCTGGCCCCTCCAAGCTGAGTCACTCCATAAGGCACCTCAAACAGGAAATGTAAAAGAACTTAGTCTATCACAAGGGCAAAGAGAACAAACCTTTTATCATCATAATATTTTTGCGTGCGCTCATTTACCAGTGGCACTTGCGGCTGGAGCTTTAGGGGTATTGTTTTCAGTGGTGCAGTTTATGGCGCCTTACGGTTC
>CANLAL010000081.1 GCA_947488045.1 Alphaproteobacteria bacterium | reverse complement strand
GAGGAAATTTGGACCGACAAATATGGTCGCATTAAAGTAAAGTTTCATTGGGATCATTTAGGGACACATGATGAAAAAAGTTCATGTTGGATTCGTGTGGCCCAGGGGTGGGCGAGTAGTGGATGGGGTATTTTATTTACACCGCGTATGGGTATGGAAGTTGTTGTGAGTTTTATTTGTGGAGATCCTGACCGCCCTTTAGTTACAGGTGTTGTATATAATGGAGAACACCTGCCGCCATATTTGCCTGCACAGCCCACTAAAAGCACGATCTATACCCATTCTTCAAAAGGTGGAGGTGGGTATAACGAAGTGCGCTTTGAGGATAAGAAAGGTGAAGAAGAAATTTATATGCATGCCCAAAAAGATATGAATATTGATGTCCTTAATGATCGCAATACAAAAATCCATAAAGGGCATGAGATCTTGGAGGTTCAAAAAGGGTTTCGAGAAACAACCATTAAAAAAGATGACACCAAAACCATTGAAGATGGCAATGAGATCATAACTGTTGCGAAGGGACATTATGACCGTAAAGTTAAAGGTAATTATACCATGACTATTGGGGGGAATTTGCATATCAAGGTGGATGGAAATATTGTCATTGAGGGGGCAAAAAATTACTCTGTGAAAGCGGGTATAAACATTAAAGAAGAATCCGGAATGAATACCCAAATGAAGTCTGGCATGAATACAGAAATTGTGGCTGGAATGAACCTCATGGGTAAGGGGGGTGTTAACGTGGAAATTAAGGCAGGTGCCATGGGTAATTTGGAGGCGGGGGCCGTACAAATTGTAAAGGGCCCATTGGTGAAAATTAATTAATAGTAGAGGGCGAAGCATGAGTGAAAATAGGCACAGTGGAACTCACAAGGGAACGGGAACTCAACATTCTAGCTTTAAGACGCTTAAGAGTACATTGGGGTCTTCTTTTAAAGTATTGACGCCAGTTGGGTCGCCTGCACCTAAGGATATCAAAGAAAATTTAGGGACATTAGCTGCTGAAAATCGTAGTAAAATTGTTGATGTAAAAGGTCATTTTCTTGATAAAGGTGAGGATGCAAAAAGAAGGTTTCATGAGAATCTCGATATGGCAAAAGGAGTGTTGGACGAAAGACTTTCTGTTGCTAAAGGTGTGTCAGATGAATTGACTTCCCACATTCCAGGCAAGGAAATGAGTGAGGAGGCACTTCAAGATTTAGATTTGTTCAATGGCCAATTTACAACCATAGATGCTCAAGGGTCTCTTGCACGAAAATACCAGCTTGTGAAAGGTAAGCCAGAGGGGATGATTGAAGATTATCATGAGGGCCGCCTTGGTCGGAAATTTAACGTGAATGAAGGGGTACTGGAAGGAGAGATGGAGTCTTATGATGGTCATGGGAATTTAGAAAGTAAAATTACGTATCATGAAGGCCAGCTTGATGGCCCTAGCTATCATTATTCAAACAATAAATTGACAATGGAAATGTTTTTTGAAAAAGGAGTTCAGCAAGGGTTAATGAAAACCTATCATGCGAACGGGGTCCTTCAATCTGTTGTAACTTATAAAAATGGTCGCATGGATCAATTGCATCAGGTTTTTGATGAGCAAGGTCAGTTTGTTAGAGTCTGTCATTATAAAGAAGGGCTATTAGATGGAGAAATGATCACGTATTATTCGGGCACAGGAAAGCCAGCATCCAAAAACACGTATAAAATGGATAAGCTTGATGGGCCTTCCATTCAGTATGATTCTCAAGGCCGTATTTTACACGAAAATAATTACAAAGAAGGGCGCTTGGATGGTAAGCAAGTCAGCTATCATACTGTATCTGCAAACCAAGCACCTGTAGTTGCTGTAGAAAGCACGTATCATGGGGGTTCATTAAAAGACGAAAAACACTATGATGAAAAGGGCCATCATCAGACCAGTCCTCACATTCCTTTGGGGCCAACGCCAGCTGAAGCGGCAGACAAAGCAGCTAACTTTGAGCATGCACAAAAGGGACAGAACCATGTGCCAATCGAGCATACTTCACAAAAGCCTAACCCGTCATACGGACACGTGCTTCACTCTAGTCATAATATAAAAAAATCTTAGGGAGAGCGAAATGGCTATTCAAACAGTTTGTGGTGCGGTGTGTCGGTGTACAATGGGCTCTGCACCTTCACCATTAGTCGTCCTGCCGATTCATCGGACTTTTGGTTGCTGCTCACCAGCTGCGAATATGGGGGATCATATCCCCTTTTTAAATATTATTCCCTTTGGTGTGTGTAAATCTATTCTTTGCCCAACGACTGCAGCATTAACAGCGGCTGCACTGGGCGCACTTACCCCTGGGCCCTGTATTCCTGCAACAGCTTCTCCATGGACGCCTTGCGCGACTAATGTACTCATTGATAATCAGCCGGCATTGGATAACACATCAAAGGCATCCTGTATTTATGGAGGGGAGGTTTCCATTGGGTTTGCAGGCCAAGTGACAGTTCTTGTGCCCTAAGGGAGTCAGAGTTTTCTCAAATTAAATCTTACAAGCTGTTGTAGGGAAAATTTTATATCCTATTGAAAATATACTACATATTGTGCTAGTCTTTATTTATAAGAAAAAATCATTCCTGTGCGTCACAAGGGGTGATGCAGGGCGACACAAGGGAACGTTTATGGTAGCTCAACCAACAGCCTGGGGGCAAACATTACGGACTGCTGCTCGTATGGGGCATGAGAGGCGGGAAGGGTTTTCAGACCCCGTCCCTAAGTTTTTTCATCAGAAGCAAGATGCCGAAAGCAGTGGCCAAAAGCATGTTCTGCGGTCACACGACGTGGATAGTCGTGTTCAGACATTAACACATTTGAAACAGCGTGTTCTTTCCCCTGAATTTATGCGTGCCATTACGCTCAGCGCGTCTGAGGTGCAAGAGCAATCATTTGTTCCACGTCAGGAGATGCAGTCCTCTGCACATGAGAAGCAAGAATTTTCTTTAGATGAGCAGCAAGGGGTTGTTTTTAAAATGAATAAGTTTTCACTGATCACGTTAATCTTAGGGCTTCTTTTTTTAGGGCTCATGTTTTTTGCTGGTGGACTCATGCTCGCTTTTAATTTTTCTGATCGTGAGATTGCAGCGCCAGTACAAGCACAATCTCATGATCATAGCCATACCCTGGCCGCTTCTCGTCAGTTGGTCACCTTATTGCCCCCTGGAGCACAAAGTTCTGTGTCGCAAGCGAATCAAGTTGCCAGTGTGGCTCAAACAGCGGCGGTCCCTTCAGCATCATACGCCCCAGCATCACCTCCTCCTCAAGGTACTTTACAGGTTGCCCCTGTAGGGGGAATGCCTGGAGCGAAGGCAAATGGAACAATGATTGCACCAAGTCATCAATTGAACCCTTCTGGACAGCTGGCCGCCTCTGCATCAGTAGTGTCACCCCCGCAGGTGGGCCCCGCTGTCCAAGTGGCCTCACCTGTACCCATAACGGCCCCCACTCAAGTCAGCTCTTCTCCGCAAGGGCTCTCACCTGCGCAAATGGCGCCGGGTGCATCAATGATGCAGCCCACGCCGGTGGCACCTTCCACGCCGATGGTGCAGCCTGCGCAGGCATCACCACCTGCACAGATGATCTCCCCTGTTCAAACAATTCCACCTTCACAGGTGGCTCCCCCTGCGCCAATAGTTCCCCCCGTTCAAGGACAGCCACAAGGGATGCTGGATGCAACAACGCTCACCCGCCCTTTTTCTCTCCAGGTTGGCTCTTATGCAAGCCTCGAAGGAGCTCAGAAGGTGGTGGATTTACTCCGCCGCCGTGGGTACAGCGCTTATGCAGTTGTTATTCCTTTGGCGCATGAGGGAAAGGGGTATGCGGTACGTATGGGTGGCTACTTTACCCGTCAGTCTGCCGCGGTTGCAGCTGAACATTTGATGAGCAAAGAGCGCTTTAAAATGATGTCAATTAGGAAAAACAATGCAGAAAAGGTCATTTTGTAAAGTGAAGCGACTCAAAGATACATTAAAGCTGACGGGTTTATGTTGTGTGATGTTGGGCATGCTACAGGGTTGCTTGATACCTCTTGCGGGTTTACCCTTTTTGGGAGACTCTAACCAACGGTTCGTCATGGGGCATTTGGGGTCACGTACAAAAGTAAAGTTAAAAACCATTGCCTTTTCAGCGGCTCATGATGCCAATCGTAATTCCGCCACACATGTGCATCTCATTTTACTTTATGACCCACATATGATTGCTGAGTTCATTAATATGTCTTCAGCTAAATATTTTCAGGACAATTACTATAAGCAATTACAGCGGGATCATCGTTCCACCATGCATGTATATGCCTACCAGTTCCCGCCAGGCGCACGAAAAGGCCCTATCCGCGTGCAAACAGATGGGAGTCCTGTGGCGGGCTTTATTATTGCCGACTATAATACTCCAGGAAAACATAGCATTCGCATTGGTGAGGAACGTCATATGATCGTGATGCTTGATAAAGATGATTGGCACGTGATGCCGAATGAGGGTGAGAATTAAATAAAAAGCAATAAATATGGGTAGAAGTGAGCTCGTGCACGGTAAGATAGTGCAGTGTTCCTAATACGCCTTGACTTGAGGCCACTTTTACTCTCAATCCATTCTAAATAAAGCCCTTCAATAAAAACGAAACGAAGATTTTTAAAAATTGCTTTTTGTGAGTGCGCTTTGTTAGGCTGTGGTTATTAGAAACATTAAAAAAGGAAATGAACTATGTCTCAAATTTTT
>CANLAL010000080.1 GCA_947488045.1 Alphaproteobacteria bacterium | reverse complement strand
TTGATAAACCACCACGCGAGACGCAATAGGGATTTCTTGTTCAAACATCTTCATCAAAATGCCTTCCCGTACCCCACGATCCGCAATGGAAAGCTCATGAACAGGCCAACAATCATAGATACATTTGAAAATAGCGGCCCCAGGCAAAATCAAGTCAGCGCGTGAGGCACCAATGCATGGATGGGCAACACGTTGGCCTTCTGTCATTGTAAATAAATCATCGACCACACGCATCAAACGATCTGTCGCAACAGTAATTCCATCAATGACAGCGCGATCATATTTGGACAATTGCATATCAATTGCAACCAAAGTCGTTACAGTGCCAGATGTACCTATCATCTGAACATTTCCCGCGGCTAAATGGCGCTCAATATCATGATCTGTAGAAAGTTTCTTAAGCAGATGATTCATGCCCTCAATGGCTAAATCCACCCTGTTTGGCGACAAAGCTTCACTAATGACACCGATAGGAACAGAGACATAATCAATGATCTTGGGCTTACCTGGATAACGATTATCCACCCACATAACCTCAGTACTTCCGCCCCCAATATCAAACACAATGGCATAAGGAACCGCAGGCTTAAGTAAAGCCGCGCACCCTAAGAGAGAAAGCTCAGCCTCCTGGGCATCATCGATAATTTCTAAATCAATGCCTGTTTCAAGCTTAACCCGATCCAATAATTCCTGACTGTTGATCGCCATCCGGCAGGCGGCCGTTGCCACAGCGTAACAGCGTGTCACCTGATGTTCTTGCATTTTTAAAGCACAAATTTTTAAGGTTTGAATCGTGCGTAGCATGGCCTCTGGCCCGATAACACCTGTTTTTTCAAGCTTTTCACCCAAACGCACCATGCGTGAAAATGCATATACGACGCGAATGTTTTTTTGGAATGGCGTCGCAATCAACAAACGACAGCTATTGGTCCCCAGATCAATAGCAGCGTACCGCACACCACTTGAGTGCACACGGTCTTTCCACGTTTCTGTCGATCTGAAACCCAAAAAACAGCCCTCGCCTTTATAAAAAAATAAACTTTCCTCATTTTAGCAAAAAAATCCGTTGCAAAACAGTCCCATTTACATAAACTGCCGATTGTTATGTAAGAATGATATTTATTAACGAATAAATGATATTGTCATGCAAATATTGGGGGATAGTTTAGCGGTAGAACATCGGACTCTGACTCCGAGAACCTTGGTTCGAATCCAGGTCCCCCAGCCATAATAATCCATAAGGATAAGACAATGCTTCCACTTAAAAATCCTCGTAACTTATTGAAAAATATAATTTCCGCTGTTTTGATTTGCGCCATTACACAGACAAACTTTGTCACAAGCGTGGGTGCAGCCACTCCCGATAACAGAGGCATTCAATCTTTAAATGATTTTTTTGATGGCAAAAAATCTTTCACACAAGCTGCCCTTTACCTTACGCGTCAGCCCGCTCTTATTAAACCTGTTTTTGAAAAGCTCTCCTCCCTCACAGATTCTGATGAAACACAATTTAGGACGCTCTATTGCCCAATTGTAACTGGTGCATTTGATGGGATCAACGCCCAAGCCATTAAACCACAGCCGGAGCAGGCCTACACACTTGCGCAAAATGTGACCGCTGCATGTCAAAATGCGCAATCTTTTGATTTTAAACATGTGGCTGAGGCCGCTCAGAAATTTGTGAACTTCAATGGAGCCACGCTTCTCAAAAACGACTTGGCCCGCCACGCAACATGGACGCCCCCCACAGGCCTCCACAATGAACCTTGGCTTCTGCTGAATATATTGGATGTTTTGGCTTGGTCTAGGCTTGTTCCTTTTGGTCCCCTTCCCCTTTCGACGAGCTATGGCATCGCCGTATTAAGTGATGGCTCTTTGATTGACTTTAGCAATCTTCCTGAAAGCCTTCTCCACGGAGGAACGCCTGAAACCGTCTTAAAAGGACGTTTCTGGGACGGTAAAAATTTTTTGATAACACAACCAAACGATGCCCCTCACGTTATCGATGTCGCCACCGGAGAGGCCGTGCGCACAAATACAGCGGTCAGTATTACCAATAAGTATGGGCACAAAATTCAACAATCTCTTCTTGTGCTTCTTCTTTTACGGTCCAATGCACCTTTAGCTCTTATCGGTAAGAAGCTTAGCGCCCCTGTTTACACGCTTGTCACTCAGTTTCTGCAAGGAAAAGCAAGCAAACTCCCTGCATCAACGCTCTCGTTATATTCCATAGCACGACAAGATTTAGTGGGCCTGAAATTAATTGAAGAAATAGGCTTAGGATTAGGGGAGATCTTTGTACGCGGACCATTGGCCATACTCACTTTATTAGCACAAGGAGAGGTATCCCTCGCTTACACAAGCTTCATTTATTGGATCCATAAGGCCAATCGGGCCATCAACGATCAGCGAAAAATTTCGATGCTCACGCCTGCACTGAAACCCTATGTCTATGCAACGATCAATCTCATCCCTATTGCAGGTTTTATATTAGATTTCAAAGGATTTTACATCGATCTTCTGGCAGAGCTTTTTCACGAGTTACATCATTCCCCTCCTTTTAGCGGAAAATTTTCGCTTGTGTTTGTCCAAATTTTTGGCGTTGCTTACACCCCTCTTTTTATTCCCACTTTCTATTATACAGCCAATGGCCAACTAGGCGCCACGAAGCTTTTATCTAAGTTAACCGGCGGATGGCTCACACCAGAGCGCATGGTCAACGGCGCCCGCTTCATGCAGACCCAACTTGCCCATATTCCCTATTTGGGCGCACCTCTTTTAAATGCTTTAAACACAATGCATGAAATAGGAAAGCAACGCGGTCCTGTCGCCTATAATTTTGGGGTTTATTTTAGTGCTGTTCTTGGACCAATGGTCGTTGTAGGCTTTTATGCCCATGATTTTGCTCTGGAGAAACTAAAAAATTCTTATGCTGCGCTGGCCTCAACTGCCGGCCTTGGGTTGCTTCTGAGGAGCCTCTACTCTCCATGGGCAAAACGATTCAATGTGCTGCCAGGCGTTTCCTTGAATAAAGGTTTTATATCTGGATTTAAAGCTCTGTTCTCCACTGCTTTAGCCTTTCAAGAGTTCAGACCTGTATACACCTATTTATCTGCCACGCCACCTTTAGAAGCTGCAACTTCCATCACTGCCTTTTACATGGGTTTTTATCCCCTCTTTTGGACCGCAAACTATTTGGAAATTCTTCCTCTCAATTGGATTTCCGCAGTTCAGCGCACCGTTGTGACGGGAATTATAGGGTATGAAGTTTTAAAGGGGGGCTATGCACTCGCCAGCCAATACACTCTTCCACTCACATTTTGGGCTCTGGAAGAGCTAAGCAATACAGGTATAATTTTTCAGACCATCGCCTTTACCGCTTTGGCTGGCATAACCCGCTTTGTCGTCTCTTCTGCCTATTCTACAGCTATCTCAGCCCTCGGATACTTCTCTGGGGCGAGGCTTGCGGTATCTGCAGCTTCAGGCATCATGAATTTACCCACAAATCCCTGGCTCAAGTGGGGATATCGCATATCCCTCATTCCCGTGGGACTAAACTTAGCTGCACCCCTCATGATGCATGTGCTGAAGGAAACCCAAGGACACGTCAACTGGTTCTTTGTTGCCAATACGGCCGTCACTTCAGGCTTAATGTATTCAATGTTGACCATTCCAGGCCTTGCTACATCTTTCACGGTGCCCCTGGCAGTCTCCTTTTATTATCTGTGGCAGAGCAGCGAATAATCATCTCAAGGGGAATAAGTGGCTCTACAGGATGAAGCTGGACTCCAACCGCTGCCACACCTTCTGAAATTTGGGCCGGTCCTGCAGCCACATTATCAGCAAATAGTTGGGCCACTGCCGCCAATATGGCACCAGTTATTGATGACTTTCTTTTATTATTAAATAATCATTTTGAACATGCATAACATTAGGTCATTTTCAAACAAAAACCAAACGAAGGTTTTTAAAAATTGCTTTTATGAGATGCGTTTTGCTAAAATAATGCACTAGAAACACAAAAAAGGAATTTTAATCATGCTTCACTTTCAGTCATCTCATCATCATTCTTCCCTCATGCTCCCGTCACCCCACGCGTGCATGTAAAAGGCAGTCTGAAACAGTTGATTGCATTGTCGCCCTGGACTTGATTCAGGGTCCTCTTGATCTGTCATCCTGAACTTGATTCCGGGTCCTCTTGCACATTGGCACAAAGATTCTGGCTCAAGCCAGGAATGGATATCCATAGTGCATAGGGATATCCATTCCAAGCCCACAGAAAATAAGGAAACCATATGAAGAAAAAAAAATAAACACGAAAATGATATCCATGAGCCTCAAAGCCCCAGTAGACATGGAAAAAATAGGGATATCCCTTGGATATCCAGGATATCCATAAACGACAACAAAAAAGGAACATAAAACATGGGCTATAATCCCATTCTCAAAAGCTCAGTTAACCCAAGCTGGCAAGACGACAGGAAGACTGCTATAGTCCCATCTATGACAAATTTAGCAGACGACAATACACCTTTCCTGTTTGAAAACACCCCCTCTTTGCAAGGCAAACGGTGGCATTTGAGACCCACATGTGAGCGTCAAATTCAAACCTTCACACAAAAATTAGGCTTGAGTGACTTGGCAGCCCGCCTCCTGGTGGCACGTCAGATTCAGTTGGAGCAAGCAGAAGCATTTTTGAGCCCTCAACTACGCACCTGCCTGCCTGATCCTTTGATCCTGCCCCATATGGATCTGGCCATCAGCCGTCTCCTCCA
>CANLAL010000079.1 GCA_947488045.1 Alphaproteobacteria bacterium | reverse complement strand
GCGGCCTAAAAATTATGGCCAAAACTTCTCAAGTGATCGGCGGCGTTAAAATCACGCGCCCTTAGCTCAGCTGGATAGAGCATCGGCCTTCTAAGCCGGTTGTCGCAGGTTCGAATCCTGCAGGGCGCGCCATTTTATTTTGATCTGACCACCCTGCCGTCCAAATCTTTAACGTCGCTGACGCTCACGTATAATTCCACGTGCACGGGCAAGCAATCGTGCATCATCCTGACTGCGTCCACGAACATAGGCACTCAATTTTTCCAAAAGATAACCTGTTACTGTTGCCCCCAATCCCGCATAACGAAGGATCTCCACAACACCGGCAGAGATGCCCACAGGCGTGCTGCCTATTCCGGTGGCTGCGATGCCTAATGTCACCAAAACTGGACCAGCAGAAGAAAAGGTCAAGGCCTCAAAACGGCGAAATAAACTACAGCATTCAAGAGAGCTAAACCAACACGGGTGATCCGCCAAAGATTGGGCCGCTTCTTCAAATGCGATATCATACGGCATCTGCACAATTGTTGCCGCTGCAGCAGCCGGCTGCGTGGCCATAGGAGCCACTGGCGGGGGGTTAGGAGCATCAATAACACTCTCACCGTCAAGAGTTGCAGAAATTTGGTATTGGGTTTGACCATTTGCCATAGGTGCGCCATTTGGTGGGATAAGGGGTTGATTCGACGCTGGGGGTTGTGCGCCGAGCTCTATGCTGGGAACACTACATGCGATCATTGCAATCAGGGTGAGTGTAAAAATGGATTTCATAGAAAAATCTCCTTAATGGATGTATGTGGCATGGGATGATCCTAGGTTCAAAACCTTAAAAAGAGATTAATTAATATTCATTTTTATCATTGAAAAATTCCACTTGGCGCTTTCCTGAGAAAATCGATAAGATGCCCTCATCAAAGGAGCGTCCTATGAAAACTCTTCCCCCCTTAACTGGAAAACGCGTCTTGCTACGCGCTGATTTAAACCTGCCTTATCACAAGGGTGCGTTTACAGATCTTACCCGGCTAGAACGCCTTATTCCCACTCTCAAATGGCTTTTAGAAAAAGGGGCCCGAGTTCTTGTGCTCTCACACTTTGGCCGGCCAAAAGGTCAAGATTTGTCCCTTTCCTTGGCCCCCCTAGCGCCTCTTATGGAACAACTTACGGGCCAAACTGTGCGATTTATCCCTGATTGTGTAGGGCCACAGGTAAAGGCCGCTCTTGAAGGATCTGAGTCACTCTTTTTATTGGAAAATGTTCGCTTTTATGCAGAAGAAGAAGCGGGAAACTCAGACTTTGCCAAATCTCTTGCACAGCATGCAGATCTTTACATGAATGATGCCTTTTCTGTTGCCCATAGAGCTCATGCATCTGTGGTGGGCATTACTAAATATCTCCCCGCTTACCCGGGCTTACAAATGCACGCTGAGTTAGCGGCCCTTGAAGGCGCTCTGAACCATCCCGAACGACCTGTTGCAGCCATCGTGGGTGGCTCGAAAGTTTCCACTAAGCTTGAGTTGCTCATGAATTTAGTGACAAAGGTCGATACGCTCATGATCGGGGGTGGCATGGCCAACACTTTTCTAAAAGCAAAGGGCTTGGATGTGGGCAGCTCATTGGCAGAGCTTGATTGTGTAGATATTGTGGCGGCTATTGAAAAACAAGCTCAAGCAGCACACTGCCAAATTCTCCTGCCTTGTGATGGTTCAGGAGGGGAAAATATCAACACATCTTTAGCAAGCCCCCTCATCCCAGGCCAGATGCTTTCTAATGAAAAGATCTTTGACTTGGGCCCCCAAAGTATAGTCCATTTTACCCAGGCCCTCTCACAGGCCAAAACTCTCATTTGGAATGGCCCGGTGGGGGTATTTGAAGTGCCTCCCTATGATCAAGGCACGACAGCTTTAGCCCAAGCTGTGGCTCAACTCACCCGAAATGGAAAGTTGATTTCTGTAGCAGGGGGAGGCGACACAGTCTCCGCTTTAACCCACGCAGGCGTCGTAGAGGACTTGACTTATGTTTCCACAGCTGGCGGGGCTTTCCTGGAATGGATGGAAGGTAAAACTTTACCAGGTGTGGCAGCACTTGAAGCACAATAAAACGCTTCTATAACCTCCATAGGAAATACCACTTGCCAGTGAAAAAAATCGTTTGCAAAAGCACAGAAATATTGGGTCACTCTCATAAAATATCCTAAGAGATGCAACAAAAGTCGCACCAGAGTATTAAGACGAAGGTTTTGAAAAATTGCTTTTATGCGAACATTTTGTTAATGTGCAATCATTAGAAACATTTAAAAAAGGAATTTTAATCATGTCTCATTTAAGTCATTTTGTTCTCCATCTTCATTCTGAGCTTGCTTTCCCTGAAAACGATGGGAAAGTCTAAGTCTGAATTGTGCCGTGATTCAGCACTCAGCTTTTTACACATCAAGAGTAATGCAGCCTGCCCCTTGAAGTAGATAAATTCAGGACGACATTTAATTAGGCAAAATAGGCCAGAAAGCCCTCAAAGTTATGGATATCCATTCTGCACTTGGATATCCATCCCAACCCTCCAGAAAATAAGGAAAACATATGAAGAAAAAAATAAAATACGAAAATGATATCATTTTGACTCAAAGCCCAGCAGTACAAGGAAAAAACTGGGATATCCCATGGATATCCGCCCACAGCAATGATAAGAAGTATAAAATACGATTCTTTTTTCTTCTCCCATGCGCAAGGGAAAGAGGAACCTGATAGTCCATAAATAACACTTGCATGTTTTGTATTTTCTGGTCATATTTTCCCTGTATGTGGCTTTCAGCAACATTGAAGGTATAATAATAAAATAACCTTCGATGCGGACCACATCAAGATTTCCAGAAAAACAAAGCCCTATTCAATCGCAGGTGCGATTTGATTAAAACATAAGAAGTTATTTGTCACATGAATATGAATCCAAACCTTATGAGTCAACAGAAACGTCAACGTCCTCGCAACAACATGGGCACCAAGCCACGGGGAGGGAAAGTCTCCTCACTCCACGAAAACGGCAATGTTGTCGAGGGCCGGTCTAAAAATCAACTGATGCAGTCTATGGACCGTTACTTGAATTTAGCACGGGAAGCTCAATCAGGGGGCGACCGAGTCACTGCAGAGGGCTTTTTTCAACAAGCCGATCATTACTATCGCCTCCTCAGTCTGCTTAATGAGCCTGCGCCAGAACGCCACGCTCCTCCTGCAGCTCGCATACCCAGTCTCTCCGAAACAGCGGTTCAGATTGAAGAAGAGCTTATGGAAGTTTTAGGCAAACCAGAAGAAGATGAGCCGTTGAAAGACGCTTAAGTCTTCCCTTGGTATATCAGAAAAAATCTGTTATCTGCGTATAAAACTGAGAGCCACTTGGCAACATTTTACTCGACTGCGTTCAAACGCCTCTTATTTTTACGAATAGGAATACAAGCCTTATGATCATGCTTCAAGACATCACTCGCCGTTATGGCGATCGTTTTGTACTCAATGGTACAAGCTTTCACTTTCCTACTAAAGGCCGCGTGGCTTTGGTTGGGGTGAATGGCGCTGGCAAAACGACTCTCCTCAATATTATTTGTAAGCTGGACGAACCCGATAGTGGGCAAATGATTCAACCCAAATCATGCATACTCGGCTATCTTCCCCAAGAGCCAAACCCCACACCTGAGGCTACTTTACTTCAAGAATGCATGGCCAGCGCTACAGACCTCAATACTCTGCGTCATGATCTAGAAGCAGCCTTAGTTGAGATGGGAGAGGATTACTCCGACGCCCTTTATGCGCGTTATGAGAAATTAGAACACGCCTTCAGAGATCAAGGGGGGTATGCATTAGAGGCAGAAGCTAAAAGTATCCTTGTAGGTTTAGGCTTTAAGCCAAGTCAGTTTGATATGGATCCGTCACTTCTTTCAGGGGGCTGGCGTATGCGTCTTGAGCTAGCGCGTATCTTCATTCGTAAACCCAACTTCTTAGTGTTAGATGAACCAACAAACCATTTGGACTTGCCGAGCATGATGTGGCTTGAAACCTATCTCATGAACTTTGACGGCACATTGCTACTGGTCTCCCATGATCAGGAGCTTCTCAATCGATTGTCCAATACGACCCTACACCTCCAAGCAGGTAAACTAACCGCCTATGCGGGAAATTTCGATGCTTTCTTACAACAATATGAGCTTAAGAAAATGCAAAGCACCCATGGCGCGAAGCAAATGGCTGCTCAACAAGCGCACATTGAAAAGTTTATTGAGCGTTTCCGAGGAAAACCTTCCAAAGCGGCTCAAGTACGCTCCCGCTATAAAATGCTAGGCCGTCTACAAGCGCTTGAACAAAACACCCCAGAACAGGAGGAAGATGCTGCCATGAGCCTAAATCTTCCCCTTAAAATTAAAAGTGGTGTTCATGTCCTAAAGGTGGAAGCTGCGTCCATCGGCTATAATGAAAATGTATTGGCCAAGCGTGTAAATCTTGAAATCAAGCGGGGTCAAAAGGTGGCCATCATCGGAGCCAACGGTATTGGCAAGTCGACCTTACTTAAAAGTATTGTAGGGGACTCTCCTTTTCTTGCAGGCATGTGTGAACAGGGCCATCAAGTGAAGCTTGGCTATTATGCTCAAAATCAAATGGACACATTGGATGCTAACCTCACGGTTTTGGATAATGTGATGAAAGCTCGGGAGGCTCTAAGCCTGCAAGAAGCAAGAAGAATTTTAGGATGCTTTTTATTCACACGAGATGATGTATTTAAACCTTTCAAGGTTCTTTCAGGAGGAGAGAAGAGTCGCGTGGGATTAGCGCACTTACTTGCTCAAGAATGTAACTTTTTACTCTTAGATGAACCGACTAACCACTTAGACATGATGAGTACAAACATTCTAGCCAACTCTTTAAGTGAGTTTGAGGGCACAGTTCTTTTTGTAAGCCACAATCGTGCCTTCATTAATGCCGTTGCAACCCATATTTTTGCCATGACGCCTGATGGCCGCAGTCAGCTATTTGAAGGAAATTTAGATGACTATGTCCATCTATGCGAACGGTCAGGGTTTCCTAACGTGCTTAAAGCAGGTTAATAGTTGATTG
>CANLAL010000078.1 GCA_947488045.1 Alphaproteobacteria bacterium | reverse complement strand
CTGAGGATCATCACCGTGAGGGTTATGCCCGCAAGGGATCCAAAATTCCACCAGTAATTCAGGTTTTTGGGTGTGGGATAGTCCTGGAGCTCACGCTTCATCATGCTGAAAATAGGGAGCCGATAATCGATCCACTTAATCACACTGTCTGTTTTATTTTTTGCCATAATGGTGAACGTCTCGCTTTAAAACTTATCCAATACGAATCAATTGATCTGTCACAAAAGTATACTCAGGGACGGCCAAATTGGTAGGGGCAGGGCCCCGGCGAATGCGCCCTGACACATCATATTCAGAGCCGTGACAAGGACAGAACCAACCCCCAAAAGTGCCCCGGTTTTCGCTGGGCTTTTGACCTTGAGGCACGCATCCAAGATGACTGCAAATACCAACGACAACAAGCCATTCAGGCTTTTTCACCCGTTGCGCATCCGTTTCTGGGTGGGGAAGATCTGTTGCTGGGGTGTTATTTTCCTTTGCAATTTCATCGGCCGTGCGATGCCGGATAAATACGGGTTTACCTCGCCAGACCACTGTTATGGCTTGGCCGGGAGTAATGCGGCTTAAATCCACTTCCACACTGGCCAATGCCAAAACATCTGCGGCGGGATTCATACTGTTGATGAAAGGATACGCTAGGCTAGCTGCACCCACAGCTCCCATGGCTGTGGCACTGATGTATAAAAACTGTCGGCGAGTGGGCTCTGCTGTGTCAACTTTTGCCTTCGACTTTGAAGGTTTGCTCTTTAAGTCAGTCATTTTGAAATACCAACTCTCATTTTTAAACACTCCTACTTCGCTTGTTGCTTACGTTTACACATGTCCATCACTCACGCCCCGCTCATTCTATTGTATAATCTGAGCTTTGGTATAAGTTCTTACGTGTAGCAATTTACGTATCTCTATTATATAGACCATATACCTTTAAATAGCCATGCTGTCGACCCTAAGAATATGATTTTTTTTACAGGTTTCACATGCTAAAAATAGCTCTTTATCAGCCAGAGATTCCCCATAATACGGGCGCGCTCATTCGTTTGTGTGCGTGCTTTGAAGTCCAATTGCATATTATCCATCCCTGCGGTTTTGTGTGGAGTGATAAGCACTTGGCTCGATCCGGTTTGGACTATCATGAGCTGGCCACAGTCGTGCATCATGGAGATATGGGAATTTTTCAAGAGCACTTTCCCCCTCAGCAGGTGCTCTTATTTGCCCCTGATCGGGCCAGTTGTTACACTCAAGTGGTGTATCAGCCTGATCATGTGCTGCTTTTTGGTCAGGAAAGCGTGGGATTTTCGCCCGAGGTAGAGACACATTACTACCAACATGTCTCCATCCCCATGGCCAAGGGTTGTCGATCCCTTAATTTGGCTCTTTCAGCGGCTATCGCCTCGAGTGAGGCGTTACGTCAATTGCGTGGATGAGGGGTAAAATAATCATCTCCCCTTTTGGAAAAGAGAAGATGAGGGGAGGCCGTGATTTGGAAGCGCTTGCTCAATGTCTTTGCCCATAAAAGGTTCAATCCAAAGGCAAACGAAGGTTTTTAAAAATTGATTTTTCAGAGCGCATTTTGCTAGGCTGTTATCATTAGAAACATAAAAAAGGAATTTTAACCATGTCTCACTGGATTACAGTTGACTCTTTATTCCCACCCTCAGCTCTGCCCTATGTTTATGAAGAATAAATCTATACCTATTGTGAGCAGATTTTCAGCGTGCATTATTGGAATGCATGTAACCGGAATACAGCTTGCTCTGCGTCTCAAAAAAAGATTGGATATCCATACTGCACATGGATATCCATTTCAACCCTCCAGAAAATAAGGAAAGTATATGAAGAAAAAAAATTTTACACAAAATGATATCCATAGGCTTACACTCCGCACTATAAAAGGAAAAAGGGTGGATATCCCATGGATATCCATGATATCCATAGATAGCACTGAAAAGAGGAACACATGATCTCTCATCATACACTTCAGGAACAAGCGGCCGATTGGTTTTCCACATTGCAATCCCAGATCATTGGGGAGCTAGAAGGGCTGGAGCAGGAATACTGCACGCAAAAAAACTTACCTTTCCATGGTTTTTCTAAACGAGAGTGGTCTCGGACGGCTACGGATGCCCAGGCCGTTCCCTCAAGCCGTAAGAGCGATGAAGCGGAAGGGGGTGGGGGACTGACGGCTCTGCTAGAAGGTCAACTTTTTGAAAAAGCTGGGGTGAATTTTTCAAAGGTTTTTGGAGAATTTGCACCACAATTTGCGAAAGATATTCCTGGTGCTGCGGAAAACCCTCATTTTTGGGCCAGTGGGATTTCCCTGGTTATTCATCCACGTTCTCCATTGGTGCCCACAGTGCACATGAATACGCGCATGATCGTGACCACAAAAACCTGGTTTGGAGGCGGGGCTGATTTAACACCTATGTATCATCCTGTGGAGCAAGACACACAAGATTTTCACAAAGCTTTTCAGCAGTGTTGTGATCGTCATGACCCAGCTTATTATCCCAAGTTTAAAGAATGGGCGGATACTTATTTTTACTTGCCCCATCGTCAAGAAACACGGGGTGTGGGTGGCATTTTTTATGACTATATCAATACAGGTGATTTAGATGCAGATTTTGCCTTCTCAAAAGACGTGGGGGCGACTTTAGCAAAAATTTATCCTGAGATTGTGCGCCGGCATATGTTTGAGAGTTGGACCCCAGAGCAAAGGGCCCATCAACTTAAACGTAGAGGACGATATGTGGAGTTTAACTTGCTGTATGATCGGGGGACTTTGTTTGGCTTGAAGACGGGAGGACACACGGAATCGATCCTGATGTCACTTCCACCTGTGGTTACCTGGTAGCCGCTATCCATAAAGTTTTCATTCCCTTATGAAGCTAAGATAAAGGACTGAAAACTAGGGGTTGATGTCTCTTAGTGCCCCATTGCTTTAAATGCTGCAGTGACGAGAGATTGTGTATGCTTGGCTACTAAGACTGAGGCTTGATTGAAAAATCCACTTACATAAGGGGTTGTGCTTGACAGAAGGTCGGCCAAACGGGGGGTGTTTGCATCCCAGTATGATTTAATGAGGTCGAACGTCTGTGAAGTGGAAAGATTCGGACTTGTTAGGCCCATACGCCACACATCTGGAAGTGCCTGTCCCTTGGTCATAAAGTAATTAACTATTTTTTCAACATGCTGCCAATTGGTTGAAACAAAATCATGCATCTGCCTTTGGTTTCCTATAACACCTTCAATTTTATTCAAAGTCCCATAAATGAGATCATCCCCCAAATTTTCGCCTGGCATTGGACTGCCATAATTGATACTTACGTGACTTCTCCTAAAGAAATCATATAATCCCTCCTTGGTTGTAATATTATTTGTCTGCAAATAGCCTATAATTTTTTGGAGATTTTCAGTTTGAATGGATTGGAGGGTGGGGGCTAAAATAGCAGGTAAGCCAAAAGTATAAAAAGCAGCTGCGCCTAATGCTCCTAAAGCACCCAGCGCAATCAGTGCAGAGGTTTTGGGGTGGGCGCTTATATAATTTGCAATCATTTGGGTGCCCGTTCTACCTGTGTTCACGACCTTCAATGTCAAGTCAAAGGGAGCTAAATACCAAGGGGAATTTTGTCCACTCTCTCCTTGTACATCGAAAGTAGGAGTGGCAGCGGATGCATTCATTGCGATAGCGGCTCCGATTGTGCCGCGAATCATATTTTTATAAATCATATCTTTTTTCATTTTATTTCCCCTCATTTGGATTGCCTTCGTGTTGACATGAAGATTTAAAAACACATTAAAGCAAAAAAATGATTAAAAAGTTAATGATATCTAAGATTTTGAGATAAATCTCTCAATAACCGGCGCAATTTCCTCTCTCCACCTATGCCCTGAAAAAATGCCATAGTGGCCAGTCCCTTTTTGGAGGTGATGATGTTTTTTGTATTCTGGTAAGTTGGGAGTTAGATTATGAAGAGCAAAAGTTTGGCCCGGAGGAGAAATGTTGTCCTTTTCTCCTTCAATAGTGAGGAAAGGCGTTGTATGCCAGGCAGAGGGTTTGACTGGCTGATCTCTCCACATGAAAAGTCCATAAGGCAAGAGGTGGCGATGAAAAACCCGATCTAAAGTTTGCATCACATACTCGGCTGGTAAATCCATCACCGAGCGATATTCATCATAAAATTGTGTATGGGTGGCAACAGCATCGCCTGATCCATGAATCAGATTTTCATAAAAGGTAATCAAGGATTGTAAATGTCGTGAAGGATCAACAGCCATAAATCCGTTAAGCATCAAAAAGCCGGGACATACTCTGCGCATAGCGCCTTTATGGGGGGGTGGGACAGGGTAAATACATTGGGAATCAAACCAAGCTAAAGAATGAGATTTTGCAAAATGATTGATAACAGAGGGGTTTTTCCTGGTGTCTATGGGCCCGCCCATAAGAATGACAGTGCTTGGTTTATAGGGAAGGTTCATCTGCTCACATAAGAGAGTTGCCACCGTGACGGTCACAGTGGGTTGGCAGACGGCCATCACGTGGAAGGGTCCCTTCATGGCTTTAAAAAAATCCAATAGAAGGGCAACGTAATCATCTAAGTCAAAGGTGCCTTCACAGATGGAGATATCACGCGCATTTTTCCAATCAGTGATATACACATCATGGGTCTGGAGCATGCGTTTAACAGTATCGCGCAGCAGGCTGGCATAGTGGCCGGCTAAGGGCGCGACGATCAGTACTTTTGAACCTAAGTGTGCTGTATGCTTTTTAAAATGACGCAAGGTACAAAAGGGATGATCCACCACGGCGTGCTCTGTGACATATACCTGTTTTGCACCAATTTGAACGGAAGCAATACCAAAGGCTGGGCGATCAAAGGATCGTGTTTCCCGTTCTAAAAGCACATTGGTTGCATCGAGAAAGCGATAAATCATACCTTCTGGATAACGCGCTTCAAGGTTCTTTAAATGATGCTGCGTCAGATGTGCAAGCATATGTGCAGGCTGAGCCAATTGCATCCCCAGTTGATGTAATGCATAGCGCAAGCTGATCTCCCGTTGTATAAGGTATCCATAGAAAATAGCATTAAAAACT
>CANLAL010000077.1 GCA_947488045.1 Alphaproteobacteria bacterium | reverse complement strand
GTCTGAAATGACGAAGGACCAAATAATATACAGATGGATTCTCATCCATTGATACTTAGTTTGTTCAAACTTCTGACTTTTAGACCTTATGCGGCCTCAAGCCTAAAGCTATAGCAACCCCCTCTCTCAATTATTACTCAAACCACCTCAATTTCCGTCATTATTCACTCTCCCTCGTGTTTTTTATAGTTTTCTAAAAGCAAAAGAGCGTTTTCATAATTCTCAATGTTTTCTGTTTTTTCGTTTATTGTTAACATCTGCCTCATATAGCTTATGTCCTCCATTGAGCATGTGATGCCGAGCTTTCTGAAATAAAGCGAACCGTCGTTTTCATGCTTCCAACGGTTGTCCCGGCCACAGGAGTCTTCAATTTTGGAGATGGGCTGGCATAATACACTTGCCAGAGAGAACAATGATATAACCAAAGGTTATTTGGATTCGTCGCACTTGGCTGTGTGCCTATAGATCATAGATCGCTCAACGACAAGAATAAGTACTGGTATATTAAAGACGGATTTCCCATAAAGCTGGAGGGGGCGGGATTGAGGAATACCCACTTTCCCTCCAAACTAGATTAGCCCTTGATCATGCGGGTGAGGGTGCGATCTTTACGCACCAGGTGATGCCAAAGACCCGCGAGCACATGCACACCCACAAGGCCCATAATCGCTTGAGACAGTAGGGTATGCGCTTGTCTAGCCGTTCCCATTAAACTTGGATCTTGAGCAAGAAGTGAGGGCAGTTTAAGGCCGAATAAAGACACATCGTGCCCACCTACTGTGGACATGATATACCCTGATAGAGGCATAGCGAGCATAAGTGCGTAAAGCCCATAATGAGCCAATTGAGCGCAGTGGTATTGCCAAGACTGGGTGCCGGGTTCAGCTTGAGGCACGGGGTTTGACCATCGCCAAATAATGCGGGCGAGTGCAAGTATAAATACAAGGACTCCAAAGGATTTATGCCATCCATAGAGACCAAATTTCTCTGGGCTATTCGGCATATCCATCATGGTATAGGCCACATAAAACAGACCAATGTAAATGGCGGCAATGGCCCAATGGAATAATCGTGACACACTTCCGTAAGACGTTTTTGTATTTGTTAAGCTCATTTTACCCCCTCATTATTAATAAATATCACTAACCATCACATAAGACCCTGGCGCATCTTCGATAATGCGCGCGTGCGTACCAGGGGTTGTGGGTTTCACATTTTTACCCATATGTTTTTTCATCCATTCATTCCACTCGGGCCACCAGGATCCCTCATGGGCGTTTGCTTTGTCTTTCCAATCCTGAGCAGAAAGTGTTTTGGATTGTTTTCCATCGTCTATCCAATAACCATATTTGTTGGTTTCAGGCCCATTAAAAACGCCAGCCACATGTCCTGATCCAGCCAATACAAACTTCACGGGGCCACCATAAGCTTTACATGCGGCATAGCCACAATGCCAGGGGGCAATATGATCGTCAATCGTGGAAAGCACAAACAGTGGCGTTTTCACCTGGCCCAAATCAATCTGTTCATCATCGATGGTTAAGGCGCCGGGTTGCATGAAGCGATTTTCTTGATAGAGGTTGCGCAGATAAAAGCTATGCACATCTGGGGGCATGCGGGTGGAATCTGAGTTCCAAAACAGCATGTCAAAAGGTGCAAATTCTTTACACAAAAGGTAATTGTTGATGTAGGACGTCCAAATCAAACTGTTCGCCCGAAGCAGGTTAAAGGATTCAGCCATGGTCTTGCTATCCAAATACCCTTTTTCAGCCATGCGTTTTTCAAGTGCGCTCAATTGGGCATCGTCAATGAAAACGCTTAGCTCTCCTGGATTTTCAAAATCTACCAAAGTGGCCAATAGTGTCGCGCTCTTGATCTGCTCTCCTTGCCCTTTAGCCGCCAAATAGCCCAATGTGCAGGAGGTGAGGATGCTGCCTAAACAATAGCTAACGAGGTTGACCTGCTTGACTTCACAAATGGCTTTAACTTGAGCTAGCGCCGTTAAGGCACCTTCATGCATATAATCACTAAACGCTTTGTGGCTATGGGCTTCGTCTGGGTTGATCCAAGAAATGATAAAGACTTGATGGCCATTTTCCAGGGCATGTTTCACAAAGGAGTTTTTGTTTAGGTCAAATACGTAAAATTTATTGATCCAAGGGGGAATGATGAGCAGGGGGGTCTCAAAGGCGTCTTGAGTGATGGGCGTATAATGAATCAATTGGATGAGGTCATTTTGAAAGACGACCTTGCCGGCTGTAGACGCGATATTCTCGCCCACTTTGTAATGGGACAAATTGGTTTTTGGAATGGAAAGTCGCCCCCCCCCTTTTTCCAGGTCATGCATAAAATTCAGCAGACCTTGGAGAAGGTTTTCTCCCTGTGTTTCAAAGGTTTTGTGGATGACCTCTGGGTTGGTGAGGGGAAAATTCGTGGGGCTTAAGGCATCTAAAAGTTGCTTGGTGTAAAAGGAGGCTTTTTGAGCGGTTTTTTCATCAAGCCCTTCCACATTGTCCACAAGGGTTTGCATCCATTGACTGTTCAGCAAATAAGCTTGTTTAACATAGTTGAAATAGGGGTGGGTTTGCCATTGATCATGTTTAAAGCGCTTGTCATCGCCGCTATGGGTAATCACAGCATCTAAGGGATTTTCCCCATCGTACCGGAGGGAATTTTCCAACATTTTTTTGCTCAATGCAGAATGTTGTGCCATGAGTTTATGGCCAGATTGCACGACAATGTCAGGATGTTCCATCAGCTTTGTGGACACCTTTAAAAAGGCATCCATCACCACCCAGGGCATAAAGACGGTGGTTCCAGTATCGCTTTGTGTGCCCCGATTTTGCTCGGCATAAAGCTGCATCAAATCTTTGGATTTTGCCGATATTTTTTCAATCAGCGCATGCCAGTTGGCTTTTTCATCATCGCTTAAGGGTTTTGACGCATCAGCGTATACTGCTGCTTTCTGTGATTGATCTTTTGCCATTTTCCTGCCCTGTTTTTCTAAGTGATAAGCCTTTGGCTTTTATATAAATAATACTATAATGAAAAAATGATGAACTGTCGATCTTTTGAAATTTTAAAGCGTATGTGCGCGGTTTTCGTCCTGCTCATTTTTGTTGGCTGCTTAAGCTTATGGGGGTGTGCATCCAAAACCCCACATCAGGGGAGAGAGGCTGAACCACCGGCCTTTACCGAGGTGCCAACACTGAATGATCTCAAGCGATTGGAAGAAAAGCGGGCCCGTTTGCAAAAAAGCATCCGGGAAGAAGGGCCCTCACAGGCGCCTGAACCTGTGGATTCACGCAAAAAAATGCCCGGGGGATGACCCCCGGGGCTAATTGTTCTAAAATCCTTTTTTACTTTTTATGTAGGGTGTTAAATGAGGAGCCTACCTAACCCCTCTAACAACTGCATAATTTATTACGTCTTCGAGTGCGTCTTTTACCTCCTGCTTTGGCCTTGGGCCAAAGATGGATTTAAAAGCCGCTCTGATAGCTTTTTTATCAAATTCAGGAAACATTTGAGGGTCATCAATCATACCCTTGACAGTACGAATGGTTGCTTCCACATTCTGTGGAAGATTGTTTTCGAATGCATCCATAGTGATAAGTTTACGGGGTGTAATCCCCTGCAACTTCATTTGGGCACGAGCATTTGAATTCACAACATAGGCTAGTAAAGCAATTGCTGAGAAAAAAGCAGCGAACAAAGCCGCAGGTACTACATAAGATGAGTTTGCTGAAGCCTGAGCCACTAAAGCTTGTTGAAGCTCCGTGTCTGCCTGAATTTTTTCGGCTTGAGCTTGAGCAAGTTTGGCTGCAACGCTCAATTCTTTCACTGCAATCTCCACTCGTCTTTCTTCCTTCCGAACTGCTTCTTCATCCTTATTGTAAATTTTAAGTGCGCCATAATCTTTAGGGGAGCACATTTCCATGAATGCATCACTATTATGAACTCTTGTGCTTGCTGACATAATAATGTAAGCGATGTCCAGAAGACTCGATGCCTGGGCAATGATATCAACCTGGCTTACTTGCTGGTCATCATCCATCTCATCATCTTCAACTATCTGCTTATCCACAGCAAAAACGTCATGCTGTGCCTTCCTTGCAAGGGAAACTAAAATATTCTTGATGCGTATGCGTTGCTGACTATCAGGATTAGTAATGTCAGCATTTGTAAAGGCCTCGCAAAAACTGTTAAGGATACCAAGTTTTTGTCTTACTATTGAGCCTTGACTGTCGCATTTTTCAAAGCTGTTGGAAATTTTGCTGCACTCTAGCATAAAGATATCTTGGTTGAGGCGTTGAGCCTGGACATCCAGGCTCAACATCGTTTGTGCACACAAAAGTGTGACGGTCAATAATTTGCTTTTTTTCATTGTGGTTATCCTTTTCAATTAAAAGATATATGAAGTTAGTTTGCTGAAACTTCAAAAGTGATTGTGTCTTTGTAATTGCCATCATTTTTTACACCATTTGGAACAGTAGATACGGTGCATTCAATTGTGTCAGTTGATGGAATTGCTGTAGTATTCATCGCCACATCGGCAATTTTTTGCGCTGCTATCTCGTAAGATTCGAAATTATCAATTGAAGTTCCTGGGAGACCCGTTACTTTTCCAGCTCCTAAGAACGTAACCGTATACGCAATCTTTTCCGCATCGGTGAGTGATGTTTCATCCGCACCTACTTTAATCATTGCTCCTGAAGCTCGCATCTTGACGACACCAGCCTTGTTACCTTCCAACTTAAGCGTAAATGTTTTTGTTTGAATTTCGGTTTCATTAATCGTCCCGAATGCACCATCACCCTCAACTGTAATGGTTCGCAGAGGTAAAACTGTTGCGGTTAGATTTACATCAGCTGCCATTGCGTTTGCACTTGCAACCAAAGCTAAACCCAGAATCATTTTTTTAAACATGTGTATTCTCCATAAAGTAAATGATGGAAGCCAAATCCATTTCAGCCTTCCCTAATGGTCATGTGGGGTGGGTCTTTTTATTTTCAAGGGGCATCGACAATTTTGTGAAATTAAATTCGACAGGCGCGTCCAAACGCCTTATAAATAAAGGAAGATTTTGGTTTTATAATGTAAGGGGTTTTCCATGTCCGTGCAGCAGGCAGATGTGATCGTTATTGGCGGGGGTCCTGGTGGATACGCCGCAGCCATTAAGGCCGCTCAGTTGGGCTTAAAAACTG
>CANLAL010000076.1 GCA_947488045.1 Alphaproteobacteria bacterium | reverse complement strand
GAGCACTGCCAATCTATTCCACCGCGCCATTGATCAGTGACATCAAACCTAGCCTTACTATCCACATGCCATCTTGGTGCAACTCCTAAATGAACAGGGTTATCAGCAGTTCCACTCACACGCTTCACATTACCACCACTCATATTCACGAGGACAACGCCTTTGCCCAAATGACGACGATAATTCACGCCCATCAACGGGCCATACCTCGTCATAAAATGCGGCGTCAATGTTACGTCATGGCCAGGCGTGATCGTCCAATAGTAAGGGGTCGCCATATAAAACCCGTTCCGTTTTGAAAGCGCAGTAGACGGCGTTAAAAAACCACTCAATCGACGAACACTTGGGTCAGGATGCCTTAAATAGGGAGCATACAAAACAGGTGTATTATGAATATAAAGCTTAGCATTATGATATTCGATATGCTGTTTTTTACCATTTTGTTCTACTTTCTTGGCATAAATAGACCATAATGGAAGTCGTTTAGGGTCAGTTTCACAAATATTACAAGGTGAATAACGAGCTTGTGTCAAAACAGTATGCTCCCCCTCAAACCGATCCGCCCGCACTGCCACTAAACGGGAGCGATCCACAAGAAGAATACGAGGCCTAATGAGATACCCTTGTGTGAAACGGTTGGAAAGGGACGCTTCATCAGCTGCAAAAACATGACTTTTATCATCTAAAAACAAGATGCCATTTTTCCCCACGACTGTGTCTTGGCTTTGGTTAAAGTCAAATTCACCTGCTTCTACTAATTTTCCACCGTGCAGAATGGTAACATTTCCCTTGGCAAGAACGCTTTTGTCCTGCTGATGATATGTCAGATAATCCGCATCAATTAAAATATTTTCTTGAGTGTTTAATGAAGAAAGTGATTGCGCTAAGGCATTGGCAATGGGAAAAGTTGCAATGTAAACCACAAGAGCCCAAACGCGGCATTGAAGACTGATGTTCTTGTATTTCACTTAAACGTCCTCACAGTACAAAACCATCGCAGCGCCTACCAACCAGCTTATAGCCGCAGGAATCCAAGCCGACATTAAGACAGGCAACGTGGATGCAAGTCCCAAGGTTTGTGTAATATCTTTGATGAAAAACATGAAAAATCCCATGCCCAGTGTCAATGCGAGCAGCGGAGAAACCTTTCGGCGTCCCAATTGGAAAAAAATACTCCCTGCACCCAGCAAAACCATAGACATCACAAAGAAAATTTGAGCAATCAATGTATGCCAATGCAATCTATACTTTAATGAAGAAAGATGAAGCTTGTCCAAAAAACGAATGAACTCTGGTAATTTCCAAAATGAGATCGCACTGGGGTTTACACTGTTTTCTTGAATTTGTTCATACGTAAGGTTGGATGGGAAAATATATTCCTCATAGAACTCAACCTGTCCCACGGGGTAAGAACATGCCACACCCGTTAAAATTAACCCGCGTTCCCCAAATTTGGCCCCTTCTGCATCGAACCGTCGCACAAATTTCCGATCCTCCATAAACTCATAAATAGTAAGAGAAGATAAGACTTGTTGGGTTATGCTTTTGGCATGAAGAATGAAATGACGTGATCTTTCTGTTTGACTAACCCACAAGCCATTTTCAGACAATGTAATCTGGTCTTCCCGTCCATAAATGAGCCTATTTTCCATTTGCTCAAATCTTGAATGCATGGAGGCGGCCAATGGGCTTAACAACATTAATTCAGCAACCTTAATCAAGAATACCATGAATAACACCGGAGAGAGCACATGCCACACAGAAAGACCAGACATCCGCATCACAAGAAGCTCTCTGGCACGCATCAAACGAAAAAACACCACCCACGTGCTCATTAACACCACAAATGCAAATAATTCAAAAAAAGTGAAAGGCAATTTTAAAAATGCCATATAAACGGTATCACTGAGTTTAAGGGATTTTGTTGCAGTCCTTCTAAACAGCTCAATAAGATCAAAAATCAAAATGATTGAAGCTAAGCCAGAAGATAAAATGCCCAACCAGCGGAGGTATGCCCCCGCAATATATCTGTATATTAAATGAGGAATTCCATAAGTCATGTGCGCGCGCGTCCCCCATGATGATATTGCCATAAGGTCATCAGTGAAAGGAGACTCGGTAAAATAACCAAAACATAAGCTAAATAAAGATGAGAGCCATTTTTTCCTGCATAATTGAGAATTGTAGTGATAAGAATTTGGACAATCAAAACGCCTAAAGTGGCTCCAACAAAAGGCAAAACAGGAGCCACCCGCGCATAGGGCGACAAAAGAAGGAGCGTTAGGGCCATAAGAACAAATACAAGGGGTAAAAATGGCATAAGGATCCTGGAATGAAACTCCACACGCATTTTATGCTGTTGCTCGGGTGTCAATTTCGGTTCAGCTTGCAAAAGCTCCCAAATAAAGCATTCAGAAGGCTTTTTAGCACGTGTATCCTGGGCGTTCTCGGGACGCTTAATTTCATGAACATATTGAGTAAATGTTAAAAAACTCATTCCCTTATTATTTCCATCTTTCGCTTGGCGTGTTCCATCAAATAAAATGAGCATTGGACCCGACTGGCTTTCAACTAGATGGCCCGAACCTGCCGTGAAAGTCACAGGCTGCTCAGGATTGCGGCCATCAAAAATAAAAACCCCCCTCACATCTCCATTCGCATCTCGCTCTTTCACATAAACTGTCATTTGATTAAAATGCAAGAACTCTCCTGCTTGTATTAAGGAGGTTTTATAGTGATTTTGGTAAGAAAACTGCAAGGATCGAAATTGCTTAAAAGCGACAGGCAAAAGAAAAAAACTTACCAAAATCAGGATGAAACTGCACCAAGATGCAAGTTTTATAAAGGGCTTAATAATTTGCCATGGGCTTAATCCCACCGCCCCCATCACCACGATCTCATGATCTTGTTGCATACGATTAATGACGATCAATACAGAAATAAACAAGCTAATTGGGAGCAAAATACTAATTACATCAGGGAGCAGCAATACAACCAACGCCATAATGTCCAGAACGGAAACGCCTCTATTAATTACAAGATCCATAGAGCGTAAGGAATGCGTCAACCACACAACAGCTGTTAAGACAAGAGTAATCACAAAAGTCGTAATAACGGCCTGCTTAAAAATATATTGCTTAAAAGTTTTCATCACTTACTCAACAGGTCCCCTCACTGGGGGAACTCTAGCAGATTTTTGCCTAAGGACAAATTCAAATTCTGCGTGATTTTTCCTTTTATATTAAAAGAAAATACACTAGATTGTCCCTGTTCTGGTAGGTCATGAAAAGGTAGAAACACGTGTTATCATTCCATCGTTCTATGTCACGCAATACATTGCAAATACTTGCTTATCTTGTGATTGCCTGCTTACATTGCCCTTATTCGCACGCCCTTCCTATTAAAGCCGTTGCCACTGTTGGAGATAAGCGTATCTCTGAATTGGACTTAGACTATCGCATCAAATTTGTGATTAAAACTTCTGGCCTGCAGGACACAGCTGAAGTGCGGAAAAACTTGAAAGAACGCGTCTTAAAAAAAATGATTGAAGAGCAGCTTCAAATTACAGAGGGAGAAGCCCGTGGCCTGACCCTTTCAAAAGAAGATGTCCTGCGTGGCATTCGTAATATTGAACAAAGAGAAGGCATGCAGGCAGGTGCACTGCTTAAGGTAGCAAATGATCTGAAAATTCCAAGCTACATTATTGAAGACCAAATAAAGGCCAGCATCATTTGGAATGACGTTGTGATTCAATCTGTTCAAGGGCAATCCCTTGTATCTGATGCAGAGGTGGATACTTTCATCAAACGTACCAAAGACCATGCTAGCCTTGGACAAATCACAGTTTCTGAGATCTTTATTCCCTATGAATCTGAAACACAAAAGGAAAAAGTCCTCACGGAAACCAAAAAGATCTTATCTCAACTACGCAGTGGCGCTCTTTTTTCAGAAATGGCTCGAAATTTTTCAAAATCAGCCAGCGCAGCTCAAGGGGGATACATTGGCCCCATGATCAAAGGCATTTTTGAAAAAACAGCTGAAGAGGCGATATTAGCTCTTAAAGATGGACAAATTTCTGATCCCATCCCCACCCAAAATGGCTATACTTTATACATGAGAAACCCTTCAGATCGCACAGAATATACGCTCCTACAAGCAACTATCCCTTTTAGAACTGAGGAAGAAGCACACGCTGCCGCTGATTACATTCAAACCCTAACGACCAAGACCATTGCATGCGCAGAGCGTCAAAAGCAAATCAAACGCGAAATGCCCCACGCACAAGTTGCGATAACTGAGCATGTCGCTCCTTCTCGCCTTAATCCTCAATTAGCTAAAATTTTAACTAAACAAAAGCCCTCTCAAATGAGTGGACCCATAAATGCAGGCTCTGCCATGCTTTCAATAGCGGTATGTAAGATTGGTGAACTAGAAGCAAAGCTTCCTACTCCCGATGAAGCCCGCGAAGTATTAAGCAACAACAAAAAAGGCCTTATTGCGCAACGGCTCATACGCGATCTTCGCCGCACAAAAGATATTCATATAGAAGAAAACACGCAAGCATCCAAATAGCTGACTTTTTGTGTTCATCTTATGGATAAAAAATGGGTTTAAGTAAGACAAATAATAAATATAAAAGTATTTTGTGCTCTGAGCACATTATCTTTAGAACACATTAAGCGTTAGTAAAAAATTATTAAACGCTTTCCTTAGAATCTTCCCCCCCCTTTATCTTTTTGCAAAATCATTTTCAAAACCCATTCACGGTTTCGTAACCTTTTTCGTGTATTTTATAAACAAATTATAACGAGTTAAGGATACCATCATGGATACTCGCATCTCCCTGAAAGCCACATTACTTGCGGCTATTTCTCTCACAATAAGTTGTGCATTCATTGAAAAGAAAGCACAAGCCGCATCCAGCATCACCCTTCCAGCTACTAACAGTGAAGCTCAAGAGCTTCCTTTAGCAGACGATGAAGAGGAAGTTGATGTTGAAGAAACAAAAGGTGCACCTGAGAATGATGACGAGACAAATGCCCCTGAGGATAATGCTCACGCAGAAACGGATGTTGAAGGTGATGCCCCCGCAGATATAGATGCTGATGCCTCAACGAATGAAGAAGCGGCAGATTCTGATGCCCCAGAAGATAGTTCTGAAGCAGATTCAGGCGCCCCAGAAGATGACGCTGCAAGCACAGATGCAGACACTGATGCTTCAACGAATGAATCCAATAAAGATCCTGTTGCTCCAGAAGGTGGTTCAGATTCAGGCGCCTCAGAAGATAACGCTGATGCAGATTCAGCCGCCCCAGAAGATGACACTGCAAGCACAGATGCAGACGCTGATGCTTCAACGAATGAATCCGATAAAGATCCTGTTGCTACAGAAGGTGGTTCAGAT
>CANLAL010000075.1 GCA_947488045.1 Alphaproteobacteria bacterium | reverse complement strand
GTGAACCAAGCTCCGCATGGCATTGATACAAAAGAAGATCTTGAGCGGCTTCGTTTTTTGTTGCATGATGACCCGATAATCACATCTTAATGACATGAAAATAAGCATCAATGACAATACAATAAAGGAGCGCCCATGACATCTCGCAAAGAAAATGCCGCTTGGTTTGGCTGGGCTATGTGGCTTGCTGCGGCCAGTTTTTATAGCTTTCAATTCTTTGTACGCGTTTCCCCTTCAGTAATGAGCAATGAGCTCATGAGCTCCTTTGCGGTTACGGCCACAGCCTTGGGTGTGCTCACTTCGTCCTACTATTTGGTCTATGCGCCACTGCAACTTCCCCTGGGTATGTTTGTGGATAAAATAGGGCCCCGTCGTTTGGCAGCTCTTTCCGCTACTGTGTGCGCACTAGGATGCTTATTGTTTTCCATTGCAGACTCCCTTCCCCTCGCCCAATTGGGACGCATGCTCATGGGTGCAGGATCAGCTGCTGCATTCCTTTGTACATTAAAAGTTGTCTCCCTTTGGCTGCCACCCGAGCGCTTTAGCACAGCAGCGGGATTAAGCATGACCATTGGTACCATCGGCGCGACTTCAGCAAGCAAACCATTGGCCCTTTTGATTCAAGATTTTGGATGGAGGCCCACCCTTGGAGCTTTTGCCCTTCTGGGACTAGCGATTGCGTTGCTCATTTTTTTGGTGGTGAAGGACAAGAAACAAAATTCCCAAATCCATAAGGGAGATGGAATGATATCTGGTCTTAAAGAAGTTGTTTCTAACCCCCAATGTTGGATTATTGCCGTTTATACACTGCTGATGTATACCCCCATGGGTGTTTTTGGGGACATGTGGGGTGTTCCTTACTTTATGGAACGTTTTGGGATTAACTGCGTGAATGCCGCTATGCCTGCATCTATGCTTTATTTAGGAATTGTTGTTGGCGCGCCTCTTATGAGCTATATCAGCAACACATTGCAAAGTCGCAAAACGCCATTGCTCATCACATCTGTTTCTATTTTGTCCATCTTCACATTTTTGCTTCATGGCCCTGATGTAAACTTAACCGTGGCATCGGGACTTATTTTCATTGCTGGAGTGGCGTTAGGTGGTCAAATGCTTGCCTTTACAGTTGTATGTGAATTGAATAAAATTCGCTTGAGTGGAACAGCCATTGGATTTAACAACACCATTTGCATGCTTTCGGGGGTTTTGTTTCAACCCTGTGTTGGATTTGTGCTTGATCTATGCTGGTCAGGAGGCGCATCAAGTGAAGGGGTACGCCAATACTCTATCTTTAGTTATAACTGTGGATTAAGCATCATTCCCCTATGCGCTTTAATTGCTACCTTTTTAATGTTTTTTCTCAAGGAAACTTTTCACTTAATCCACGATAAGAGCCGAATGGAATGATTAAAATCACTGTAAGGATTGAGAACACAATTTGGCGTAAGCATCTTCCCCCCCCTACACTGTGGGCAAAAAAAGCAGCTGCTGCTCTTGCTGAGTCTGGATTTAAGGAACAAAGAAGATCCACTCTTTTATTAACAGATGATGCGGCACTAAAAACACTCAATAATAATTTCCGCAATAAGGATAAAGCCACCAACATTCTTTCTTTTCCGTCAGGTGTTCCAGACTATTTAGGGGATATGGCCATGGCTTTTGAAACATGCCAAAGAGAGGCCATTGAAGAGGGTAAAACTTTTTTAGACCACGCCACTCACCTTTTAATCCACGGACTCCTTCATCTCTTGGGTTATGACCATATCAACGAAAAAGAGGCTTTAGAAATGGAAGCCTTGGAAGTTTCTCTTTTGTCCCGCATGGATATCGCAAACCCTTACGAAAGAGAACAGTATGTTTAATCGATGGATCCAAAAACACGCTTTTATCACCAGCTTTTGTGCTGGCGTAGTCAGCACTCTTGGATTTGCTCCCTATGGTCTTTATTTTTGCACCCTATTAGGAGTTGGTGGGCTTTATAGGCTCTTGCGTCAAACAACTCACCCATTTAAAACTGGATATTGTTTTGGCTTGGGTTTTTTTGGTTTTAGTCTCTACTGGGTCAATAACGCACTCATGGTAGACCTTAGTCGGTTTTGGTGGATTATCCCCATTGGGCTTACGGCTATTCCAGCAACACTGGGACTATTTTCAGGCCTCACAGGTTGGGTTTTTTCACACTTGACGTCACGTTGGAGCGGCCCTTGGACAAAGCCATTAGCTTTTTCTTTTATTTGGATAAGTGTGGAATGGCTCTGTGGACATTATTTCTTCACAGGATTCCCTTGGTGCTTAGTTGGATATACATGGACAGATCTCCTTCCCATATGTCAGCTTGCATCTCTTACTGGCATTTATGGATTAAGCTTATTCACATGCTTATTGGCGGGTTACTTGAGCGAATTCTTTATACAAAGAGAGGGGAAATTTTTCCCCCATTGCTCACTTATAATTGTACCCCTAGTGTTATTCGGTTTAATTTTTGGATGGGGATATTACCGTTTAAAGTGTCATCCCACTCATTACCATCCGAATGTATCCCTTCGTCTTGTGCAACCCAACATAGAGCAGTCCCGAAAGTGGAATTTTGATGCTACTCATGAAGTCTTTCAAGAGCATCTCAACCTGAGTGAAACGCGTGCTATAGACAAGCCCATTCATTTGGTAATTTTACCTGAATCTGCCATCTCGTGGTCTCCCAAGTTTTTGGAACAAGACAATGATAGGCGGACATACATGGGAAGTTACCTGCAACAAGGGACATGGATGATAGCAGGAACACCCCGATTTGAACCATCACTCGCGGGGGGCGATGTTTATAATGGCCTGCTGGCCATTGGAAGCAATGGAGACATAGAGGCACGATTTAATAAATTCCACCTTCTCCCCTTCGGTGAGTACCTTCCATTTCGGGACCTCTTTGAAGCAGTTGCTCCTGGTCTATTTCATAAGTTTACCGCGGGAGAAAGGGACTTTACTCCCGGCCCTGGGCCAGTAACCCTGACATTAGGATCACTGCCTCCTTTTAGTCCTCTTATTTGTTACGAAGCGATCTTCCCGCAGCAGGTGGTACACCCAAACAAACCTCGCCCAGAGTGGTTGCTTAATATAACAAATGATGGTTGGTTTGGAACATCTGTGGGCCCACACCAACATCTTTCCATTGCGCGCATGCGCGCTATTGAAGAGGGGCTGCCCATGGCACGTGTCGCTAACACAGGCGTTTCAGCTATGATTGACCCTTGTGGGCGCATTCTGGAAAGATTAGAGATAGAGACAAGGGGTATTTTGGATGTACAACTTCCACTATCATTAAAGAAAAAAACTTTTTATGCAAACTACGGAGATAGCATACTATTGTTTGGATTTATTCTTTTTTCTTTTATAATTCTAGTTTGCAACACACTATGGGCTCTTGGCAAAAAACAAAGACACTTTGACATTGTTAATCGAGAGGTAGAATGACTCAGTCAAAAGAAACTTTAGAGCAGACTGATACACAGCTTCAGCTCACCATCGGGCAACGTATTCGTTCCCGACGTTTATTACTAAAAATGACTCAACAAGACTTAGCTGTTACTCTTGGTCTTAGCTTTCAGCAAATCCAAAAATATGAGAGAGGCTCTTGCCGCCTCTCTGCAACGAGATTGGTGAAAATGTGTGAAATTTTATCGGTACCCATCACCTATTTTTTTGATTCAAACTTCAACCTTTCCAACACACCATTTACAACCTCTTTCACTGCTGTGCAGGAAAAAAAACAAGCAGAATTAGGCTTCTCACTTCCCGTAGAACAAATAAAACTACTAGATCTTTACGAGCAAATGAGTCCTACAGTTCAAGAAACGGTACTTGATTTTATGATTGGATATGTAAAAAATTTAAATGACATTAATCAACCTGTTGCAGATAATATAACGCACCAACCTATTCCTCCTCACCAAACCTATGGACGTCGACATTCCCGTAGATGGTCTAATGAGCGTGAGCAGAAGCTTATTCAGCATCCCGCCACGTTAACGTTACCACCGAATGGTCCGGTAAAGTTAACTTCCCTTTTCCAAAACCCACCGCATCGGCTATGGCTAGAAATCGGCCTTGGATATGGAGAACATTTTATAGTCACAGCTTGTAACTATCCAAACGATGGCTTTGTGGGTGCTGAAATTTACTTAAGCGGTGTCAGTGCAACACTAGAGGGTTTGGATGCATTTTCGTGTAACAATGCACGTATTTTTCCAGGAGACGGAAGAGTTTTATTGGATAGAGTCACAAGCCAATCCATTGATACACTTGTGCTTTTATTTCCTGATCCTTGGCCCAAAGCCAAACATGAGAAACGGCAAATGTTTAGCCCCTATTTCATGGACCATTTAAAACGCATTTTAAAACCAGGGGCCTTATTTCGCTTTGCCTCTGATGCTGCCGCATATGTAGATAAAGTAACAAAAATTCTTGATAAGGAGCCCTCATTCAGTTGCGCCCATCGCTGGAAAAGCCCCAATCGACCTAACTTACAAGATTGGCCCTATACACGATACGAAAAAAAGGCCTTAAGTGCAGGGCGAACTTGCGAATACTTTCATTATCTTTTTAATCCTATAGCTTGATCTGTATGTGCGGCCATGAGCAAGCCAAGGATCAACAAGACTCCGCAGGCCTGATGAGAAAGCGCTACATGCATTTGTACGTTGAGAAGCAAAGTTGTAATACCGAGGGTCGCCTGTAGAAGACTCAAATGCAATAGCCCCTTCAACCAGCGTTGTGTGGCCTGATGAAGTGATTTTTGAGCGACAACGATGGCTATACTGGCTACAAAAAAAACCGCCATCCATCTGTGGATAAACTGTACAGTCACCGGATTATAAATCACATCTCTCCAGCCCATTGCACCCAACTCAGCAGGAAAAATATCCGAACCCATCAAGGGGAATGTATTATAAATGAGACCTGCCTTATGGCCTGCTACCAAAGCACCATAGGTAAAAACTAAAACTCCAAAAGGTACCAGGAATTTGAATGGGCTTACATTTTTAAAGGTATAGTTTTTCCCTGTATAAACGCATAATGCGGCCCACACCAAGCGCCATAAAATCCAAACTGCTAACAAAAGGTGAAGTGCCAGTTTAATAGGACTTACATGAGGGTCTTCCCCCAACCCACTTTTCACCATGATCCAACCCATGCCACCTTGTAGCCCCCCTAACAAAAAGGTCATTGAAACATGCCGCACAAGGGGCGGGTTAACCCATTTTTTAATCCAGAAAACGCCTAGGGGCAGTAAAAGCAAAAGACCGAGACACCTTCCCCATAAACGATGGATATACTCTAGCAGATATATGGATTTAAAATCTTTCAATTCCATATGCCCATTGATTTTTTGAAATTCACTATGGGCCTTGTATTGGGAAAATTCAGCCTCCCAACTTTGGGTATCCATGGGTGGAATAACCCCGGTAATGGGACGCCACTCCACCATAGACAAACCAGACCCCGTTAAACGAGTGG
>CANLAL010000074.1 GCA_947488045.1 Alphaproteobacteria bacterium | reverse complement strand
TGACTTTTGCTATAGCAGATGTTACTAAACCCCAAATTTAAGAAAACCTCCTTAAGGCCCCCTTAACTCCTTGCCCAACACATAAGTCCTAAAACCTACACAATAAGCCGGTGTCCTAACATCACCCTTAACTCTTTCAATCATCTGTCTGCCATCGCTGGCCGACCTCCTAGGGTGTAGCCCCTCTCTCATACTCATGTCAATCCCTTTTTAAGATTATCTGATTTTATCTATTCTTCATCTTATAGAGTCTTCTCCCCGCTTCACTACCGATACTTCTCTAGGGCCATTGAAGTATGGTACGCCTCAACTTAATTGGATATCCTGGATATCCTATGGATATCCAGGATTTTTCCTTGCTTCATGAGGCGTTGAGGCCAATGGATATCATTTTCGTGTTTTATTTTTTTTGCATAAAATTTCCTTATTTTTTGCGGGGTTGGTATGGATATCCGTTGCGCTATGGATATCCAAGGAGTTTAAGTTTTTTATAGCCACACTTCGCCTATTTCACTCTAATGCTGATTTTATTTTTGCATCTTAAAAAGCCCGGTATGATATCCTTCAACAAGTTCAAGATGGCCATAGAATGATTGGAGAATGGAAATTGAATGTGACATGATTAAAATTCTTTTTTTATGTTTTTAATAAGTAAATACTAACAAAATGCAATCAAAAAATCAATTTTTCAAAACCTTCGTTTGCAGCGCCTTTGATAGATTTGGAAATAAAGCCTGCCAATGGGTTGCGGAGTGCTAAACCCCAGCAAACAATAGTGGCTCAACTCCATGAAAATGCTCCTGCACCTTACGTAATTTACTCTTTTTTAATTTCAAATCCTTAGAGTGAATTCTGAAAGCTATGAGAAAGTAGTAGACAATGTGGAACTGTATTTTTTTTAACCCTACAAAAAGGATGCTGTTGCTTATCCTTGGCACACTATTTTCAACTCTCCTCTCCGCTCAGGGTGAGGTCGCCGGAAGACAGCAGAACTCATCTGCCTCCAGGTATGAAATAGACGGCGAAGAATCAGATGATGGTGTGGGAAGAGATTTAAGCACTGAGGCAACAGAAAGTGATGCCAAACTTACCATAAAAAAGCGCATGCCTTCGGGGAGATTACGTGTAAGAGGCCAACGAAGAGTAGGTAAGCAACTTGATTTAAAAGAAGACGTTACCTCAGGCACAAGAAAGCACCCTCAACATGTTCACATTATTACAGCAAAAGATTCATCTGCAGAAACATCAGCAGATGAAGAGGACGCTCCAGCAACGCAACATACGCTAACCACACTCGATCTCAGTGCCCAAGGTGAAAAGGGAATCACACTCAGCGACCCCACTTCGGGGAAATCTATGCAAATCTCTCGAAGTAATCTTAGTTCACTTCTTCAATTTCAGGTAGACAAAATAGAAGAAAGAGTTGCAAAACTACTATCGCATCATAATAGCGAATTTTTAAAGCAACTACAAAAATCTTTCGAACATGGCGATATTGATTTTATGCACTATCTGACCAATGTTCTTGATGGTCCCTTTCGTAAGGTTTTTTCATATTACCTTTTAACTGATGTGGTCTATGTAAACCTGCAACCATTAAATGATCTCAAAACCTTTGAACCTTATCGTTATTATATCTTCCTTGAGAAGCTTAAACAAGAGGAAGAAAAATACACATCTCAGGTGAGCGCCCTGGATCACATGATCCGCTTGCTCAACAATTTTCTTGTCCCTATTCCATTGGCAACCGAATCTGAAAGAGTAGATTTTAAAAGTACATCAAATCAGCATCTTGCCTTTGCAAGTAATCCAGCAATAATTGAGAAGACCATCTCTTTTCTAAAAGAGTCTTTGAAGGACATTTTGGACCCAGATACGCTCCTTGCCCTGAGTCAACAAACAGGTACCAGCCTGTGGCAATGGATCAGCCAAATCCGTGAAGCAAAAAGGGCCATGACAAAACAGCTATCCTTTTTAAAGTACCAAATTAGGACTCTTGAAAGCGACCCAATTTTTAAATATTACTTTTATAAAATGTCTCCTCATAATTCACTGCGCGCCTATACACCTGTCCTAATCATGTACCGGCACCAGCAAGACCCTAAAGGAAGAAATGATTGGGGAATCACAGCAACACTAAAGCGTACCGTTGCCAGCATAAAAGATAACCCGGCAGCAAAGCAGGAACGCGGTGAACCTTCTGGGATGGCTTTACTGAAAAAATCAGATTCCCTTTCCAAGGAGGATGAACTCATTTTTTCTTTCTCAGGATCAAACTCATCCAACGATTGGCTGGCAAACTTTAATAGTGTTACCTCAAACATTAATTTAGGGCACATCTTCAGTGCGGGCGTGCAATCACGGTATTTACCTGGGATCACGGGCAATCCTGGCATCTTCATGTTATTTCACACGATGATGACCTCCTCAGAGGGTCCTTTAACTGACTTTTTAGAACTTTATACTGATGAAGCTAAACACAGAATACGACATTCCAATAAACCGTTCAAAGTTAAACTTGTGACTACAGGGCACAGTTTGGGTGGCGCTTTGGCTTTATTAATGGGCTACTATCTCAATCATGTCATAAAACCATACATTCTACAGCGCATTCCAAATGCAGAAGTTAGTATACAAATTTATACATATGGAACACCAGCCATTCTTGATCAACCTTCATCCATACATTATGAAAAAACCATTGGAGCACAAAATATTCTGCGTACGCACGTAATCGGCGATCCGATTCCTTATGTGACAGAAGCCCCAGCAGCTAGGGTTTGCATAGTAGGCGATGATGGCGAAGAGCTTAAAAGCATGAATAACGCACTTAATCAAAACATAAAGCAGATCATTGAAGGCCATGTAGATCTTATGCCAGAGGATCAAACTGACTCCGCCACATCTGAGCCCCCTGTCATCATGGGAGATGCATCTTCGGATGAAGATTATAATTCGCCTTTTATACAAGATCGCTCTGAAGAAAATTCCGGCGCCCTAGAGGAAGATGAGGGTGAAGATCATTATCGGAGTACTATGATGGGATTGGATATCAAATCGGGCATCAAAGGGGTTCTTTCGTCCATGATGACGCCCGTAAACTGGCTTCAGTCATTTTTACACAATAAATTTGTTGGATCATATTGGCATGTGGGCATGAGAACCCCCCTTATTGACGGTCTACAATTTTTTGCAAATAGAAATGCCTCTGCAAAAATGCTATCAATGTCCGTCTTTTTTCAAGGGAAAATCAAAAAAATGGGGGTGATGACCCGGCACGGAAGAGATTTTTACCGCCACGTCATCAGTAACAATCTTAAAAATTGGAAATCATTTCAAGAAAGTCTGGGCAATAGAGAGGGAATTCGTGTGCTGATTCAAGAGCAAAAGAAGAAAATGGACTTGAGTCATTTAAATAGCCTTGCTGTTCAGCTTATGAAAGAATTTAGCGAGACCCTTTCAGGCTCTGCTTCTTTAGATCGCAAACCCCAAATACAACTCCTTACGGAGACATGGAATGATCTTCTCACGGCAGCTCCAAAGTTTCGCTCCTCTGAAGTCCCAGAAAACGGTCACGTTGACTCCCTTCAGCCATCAGATGAACATGATTCCGCTTTAGGGGCTGACGAAGATGAATATGATTTCGCTGTAGGGGCTGACGCAGAAGAGGATGAAAGTCCAGATGAAGATGCATATATTGATGCAATGGCGCCACCTACAGCTGAGAGTCAGGATAATAGACCTACGGAAGAAGATGATGAAGAAGATGGTTATGAATCGGGGGCACGCAGGTAAAGAGACTTCTGGGAGTAAAGGTAATCCTAAACAAGATGATGAAAAAGCCCCTCAAAATGAGGGAGGATAAGCTCATCATTATGAGTCTAGGCAACTTTTAAAGCACAAGAGCCTTTGCACACTCCCACACACTTTGGGGTAGCAGGTTACTAAAATGATCCACTTGAAGAATTTTTACACGTGGTCCACGGGGAGCACACAATTGAGGGTTTGAAGCATTAGAGAACAACACCACACTGGGACAACCCACAATAGCAAACATATGCATGGGCCCTGTATCATTACCAATGGCAATCTTCGCATGACGGCCCAATCGCACAAGGTCTTCGAGGGTGGTTTGCCCTCTCAAATCCTTCACCTGAGCCCCCTGATGGGCTGAAAGCCCCAAATCCAGGCTGAGATCCTGCCTCGCGCCGATAATCACAGGAGTGATCTGTGCTTGGATCATCTGATCAATCACCGCCCGAAAAGAAGAGATTGGATAAAATTTATCAGGTCGATGGGCTGATGCCAGGGGGACAATGAGCCCATAGGGCCCCATAAGTTCCTGTAAGGCCAATGCATGATCTGGCACCCAATCAAAATGGGATGGTTTGTGCCACACAATACCTGCACGTTCCAGTTGAACGTGTTGACGATCAACTGTGTGCCATGTATCTGTCCCTTGGTCTTGGACTTTTCCATGCCACACAGGTAGACGCCCCAATGCCCACAAACACCGTTTATAAAATTGGGTTCGGGATGAGGTTTGTAAATCATATACTGTTGAAAAATTAGGTTTGCCCAAACGTGAGAACAAGGCCCATAAGCCTTTTAAATTCGACCAACGGGGCCGCGTATCCACCCATACGTCATCAAAAAAAGGCATAGATATTGCAAAGTCTCGTAAGAATGGCGCCGTGAGCAAAACGATCTTGGCATCTTTATGCTGGGCTCGAATGGCTTCAAATGCCCAAATGGACTGAACAAAGTCCCCTAAGGCCCCGTGCCTGATGACAAGAATTGTTTCAGGCACTCTTTTCCAAACCTTGCTGAAGGGGCAAACGGATGCTTTCCATAAGGGAGCGCACTTCTTGCCGGGCAGCCAGGTGAGAAATGGTCGGTGTAATTTTCAATTCACGCAAATCCATGAGTGTAAGACCTTGAAGGAATAGCTCACGAAAAATCACACGCTCGCCCAAGCCGTCTACACTGCGCACACCAATACGCTTAGCCAATTGGCCCACGAGCTTTTCCACCTCAGCCTTATTACGGGCATTAAGGCTGCTCAGGCGATTCCGGATGATAATCCAATCAATGGAGCCACCATCACGCATGGCGCGATGCTTCTTCTGCTCCCAGACCATTTCAGCGTACAAGCTGGGGCGGACATTCGTGCCATCAACACGGCCCAAAACATCAAAATCCACAAGACTGTCATTAAGAGGCGTAATTAACGTATCCGCATAAGAATGCGCAATGCGAGAAAGATTGCTGTCTGTTCCTGGGGTATCAATGACAACCACATCTGCATCTTTTAGGCTTTCTAAGGCCGTTGAAAAATCGCTCTGCTCTTGGGTGTAAGATTGTTCAACTGAATCTAAACCACTCTTGAAAACAGGAACATGCTTAGGTAATGGAATTTTCTTGTCAGGATTGGCTTTGGCAAAAGTATCACGATTTTGGATATATCGCGATAAAGAACCTTGGCGCGCATCCACATCGATGCTGCCCACACCATATCCCTGTTGTAGGAGACTAACAATAATGTGCATGGAAATGGTGGATTTACCGGTTCCACCTTTTTCATTGCCAATGACGATGATGTGAGGTTTTTTTTGAGTGGACATATGGGATGCTCCAAAAATTGAT
>CANLAL010000073.1 GCA_947488045.1 Alphaproteobacteria bacterium | reverse complement strand
TAATTGGCTGGGGCGGAAGGATTCGAACCCTCGGATGGCGGGACCAAAACCCGCTGCCTTACCACTTGGCGACGCCCCAACGTAAGGAATGCCCCTAACTAACATGATTTATTTCTATAAGGCAAGCGATTCGTGAAAGAGAAATGATAGAATACGAATAAGGTGGCATTTAAAGAATAATGGCATTATAGTCACCGTTGGTTTTTCTAGACAAAAAACATGAAGAAGGATTGGATGAAGTTTCATTTAGAATTTGAACGTCCCATCGCGGAATTAGAGAGTAAAATCAATGAGTTGCGTCATTTGACCAGCGGTCAAGATGTGGACATTGTATCTGAAATTCAGCGCCTACAGGCCAAGGCCGAAAAACTTTTATCCCAAGCCTATGGCAAACTCACGCCATGGCAAAAGGTGCAAGTGGCGCGTCACCCTGAACGCCCCCGTTTCTCTGATTTGGTGTCACGTTTGGTGGAAGATTTCACCCCTCTGGCTGGAGATCGTTCTTTCGGTGAAGATCGTGCCATTATGGGTGGCTTCGCCCGCTATCGGGGTCGCTCCGTAATGATTATGGGGCATGAGAAAGGTCATGATACGGAATCTCGGTTGCGGCATAATTTCGGTATGCCAAAACCTGAAGGCTATCGGAAAGCAAGACGGTTTATGGAGCTTGCGGATCATTTTAACCTGCCTCTTATTTCTTTAGTGGATACCATAGGTGCATATCCAGGCTTGGATGCGGAAGAGCGTGGCCAGGCAGAAGCCATCGCCCGGTGTTTAGAGACCTCCTTAAGCCTGAAAGTGCCCTATGTTTCCGTTATTGTGGGTGAAGGTGGCTCTGGTGGGGCCATTGCTATTGCCACCTCCAATCATGTGCATATGCTTGAGCATGCGGTCTATTCAGTGATCACGCCAGAAGGGTGCGCCTCCATTTTATGGCGCAGCGCAGCCAAGGCACAGGAAGCAGCTGTGGCCCAAAAATTGACAGCGCAGGACTTACTAGGGTTCAAAATTATTGACTCCATTATCACAGAGCCCCTGGGGGGCGCCCATCGAGATCACCCTTTGACGGCTGCGAAGATTGACCAAGTTCTTTCTCAAAGCCTAGGTGAGCTTAGTCGTTTAGATGGCCCAAGCCTTCAAAAACATCGCCGTGAGAAGTTTTTGAGTATGGGCCGCACGCTCCCAATGAATTGAGGATTGTTCCATGAGTTGGCTTACAAATTTAGTTCCCCCGAAATTACGTTCTCTTGTGACCAAGGTGGATGTTCCAGACAATCTGTGGCATCGGTGTACGGACTGCGGACAAATGATTTTCCACAGAGAATTGGTGGAAAATCAGTATGTCTGCCACCATTGCAGTCATCACATGCGCATGAGCGCGCAAGAGCGTCTCAGGCTTATTTTTGATGAGGGAAAGTATACGCTGATTCCTTTTCCTAAGGTTGCTGCCGATCCGTTGAAGTTTAAAGATTCTAAAAAATATGTGGACCGTTTGAAGGATGCCCGGGCAAAAACCCATAATGAGGATGCCATTTTGGTGGCCACCGGCACTGTAAAAGGTGTTCCGCTCGTGGCCGGCGTATTTAACTTTGAGTTTATGGGTGGCTCCATGGGCATGGCGGTGGGCGAAGGTATCCTTAAAGCTGCTCAGACAGCTTTGGAGAAAAAATATCCTTTGGTGCTGTTTCCTTCATCTGGGGGCGCACGCATGCAAGAGGGGATTTTGTCCTTGATGCAATTGCCCCGTTCCGTCGTGGCCACCACCATGATGAAAGAGGCGCGCTTGCCCCTGATCAATGTCCTCTGCGATCCCACCACAGGTGGTGTTTCCGCTTCTTTTGCCATGTTAGGTGATTTGACCATTTCAGAACCCGCTGCTGTGATTGGGTTTGCAGGCCGGCGTGTAGTGGAGGAAACCATGAAGCAAAAGTTGCCTGATGATTTTCAAACTGCAGAATATTTGTTAGAGCATGGAATGGTAGATATCGTTTGCCATCGTCATCAATTGCCTGAAACATTGGCGCGCATATTGAAGCTTTTATCTTAAGCCTCTTGAACATTTTTTCATTCCTTAGCATAATGTAGTTAACAAAAATCTCTTGAGGAGGATAAAATGGGGTTAGGTAAAGAAAAAAAAGATTTCAATGATGTGATGAATCACTATGGGAAGGGCTTTAAGCTCATGTCTCAGTTTTCCGAATTAGCAACGGGAACTTTTCAAGATTTAACACAATTGCAGGCTGAGTTTGCAAAAGAATCCATGGAAGGAGTGAGCGGAGTTGTCCGCCAATTGATGGCATCTCCAGCCGGTCAAAGAGTTAGTCTCTCTCAAAAGGCCTTCACCGATGGTTTAAACCGTGTCATGTCCCATGGCAATGCCGTTACACAAAAATTTGCAGATGCCGGTGTGAAGATGACTCAAAAGACAAAATCTTCCGAACATAAAAACGAAGAATAATCAGCAAGAAGCTCCCAGGAATGGGAGCTTCAAAACCCTAAGTTGATTCAGGTGTTGCCTTTAAATGCCTCAAAAACTTAGGGGGATAGAGCAATGCAAGAAAAAATTTATACGGTGCATAATGTGCGCCTCACTTCTCTCTATATTGCGCGGCAAAAAAATCCTCTCAATGTGGTTTTGCTCCCCGGGGGCCCAGGCATGGGGGCGGAATATCTAAAAAAATTGGCTCACTTGATGCCGCCCATTTGTTCAACGTGGCTTGTTGATTTGCCTGGAAATGGAAACCATCGAGTCGATCAAAACATCGATTACGAAATGTGGCCTGATTATTTAGAGGATATATTTGCACATCTCTCTAACGTTGTGTTGGTGGGGCATTCCTATGGCGGTATACTCATTTTACTGAACCCAAAGCTTGATGCTTTAGCTAAAGGTCTAATGATCATAAGCAGCCGGCCTAAGGAAATTAGCGCAGCGGATAAACTCAATTACAAGGCAAACACAGAATTTTCAGAGCTAATGAAAGCGTATAACTTTAACCCGTCCGATCATTTGCTCAAGGCTGCTATAATCGCTGCTACAGACCTATACTTTACTAAGGAGCATCTAGAGGAGGGAGCCACTCTTCTCAAGGAGACAAGTTATGCTCACGAAGCGTATCATCTTCGATCTCTACCCTTATACAAAAATTATCAAGCGCAATTTGTTCCCACATGTCCCACTTTAATTTTAAGCGGTGACGTGGATTGGGTTTGTCCACTTAAATACTTCCAATCAGATGAACGGTTTAAAAGGGATCATATTGATATGGTTGAGATTCACGGCGCTAACCATTTTCCCTGGATTGATAACCCCCAGGATACGCTCACTGCCCTTTCACATTGGATATATAAAATTCAATTCGTTTTAGATAAGCCCTTCAGTAAATAAGAAATCCGAGGGTTATTTTCCTTAGGTATTCTCAAAAAATCAGCGTTGGCAAAAGTCATGATGGAAAGCATTGTATACAAAAAATTTTAAGGCTCTCAATCATCTCTAAGCGGTTAAAAATTAAGGCAAGGGCGGCACGTTGTGTTGGTCGTAACGGTACTTCCCTCAGATGCAATCGTTCGCGTCAAACATATACTTCCATCTACGGTTTCTAGAATGCCTGCTATTGCATTTGTTAAACGGGTTTACAAGAAGTTGAAGACACAAGAATAAAGCTAGGGGTGGTAAACTCAATACTGGATAAAGGGTTTGTGCACCCTCCTGGAGAGGGACTAAGCAAAGAAAATCCCCGCCCAAGGGTGAAACGTTGGCTCAGTAGCAATTTTTTCCCTCCAAAGCCTTTTCCCAAAAGCGTTAAAGCTAAATATAAACGAAGGTTTTTAAAAATTGATTTTTGTGCGTGCAGTTTGCTAGGGTAGGAATATCAAAAACATAAAAAAAGGAATTTTTAATCATGTCTCAATTATCTCCCCAAACCATTGCGCGTCATCTTGAACTTGTTCAGGAGTTCAAGCCCCACCTTTGCCATCCTGAACTAGATTCAGGATCTCATTGAACGTCGGCATAAGATTTTGGGTCAAGCCCGGAATGACGGTGTGTGCATTTAAAACTTGCCATCCTGTCTACACTTAACCCTGTCATCCTGAACTAGATTCAGGATCGCATTGAACGTCAGCATAAGATTCCGGGTCAAGCCCGGAATGACGGTGTGTGCATTTAAAACCTGTCATTTTGCCTACACTTAACCCTGTCATCCTGAACTTGATTCAGGATCTCGTTGAACGTCGGCATAAGATTTTGGGTCAAGCCCGGAATGACGGTGTGTGCATTTAAAACCTGTCATCTTGCATACACTTAACCCTGTCATCCTGAACTTGATTCAGGATCTCATTGGATGTCGGAACAAGATTCCCACGCGTAAGCAGAAACGGTCTACATTTACTGTGTAGAAAGCTTCCAGTCGTCGTGCTGTTCGCGCGTGCAAAGCCCGGAATGACAACCTTTTTGCAACCGTCATCCTGAACTTGATTCAAGATCTCAAGCTCTGCCTTTGTCATCCTGAACTTGATTCAGGATCTCATTGGATGTCGGCACAAGATTCCCACGCGTAAGCAGAAACGGTCTACATTTACTGTGTAGAAAGCTTCCAGTCGTCGTGCTGTTCGCGCGTGCAAAGCCCTTCAATGACAGTGTGTGCAGTCAAAAACCATGGATATCCATTGTGCACAGGGATATCCATTCCCAACCCGCAGAAAGCATGGAAAGTACATACAAAAAAAAATAAAATACGAAAATGATATCCATTGGTCCTAAAGCCGCACAGCACAAGGAAAAAATAGGGATATCCCATGGATATCCAGGATATCCATAACCAACACCCAAATGGAGAGTAAAATATGAACAATGTTAAGGAGAAAATTTAAATGAGCAGACCCCAACCCAATCAATGCATGAGCAGGTCGAGCCACTGCCGGGTCATGTCTTCTGACAAGTGGTTTTGCTGCAACCGGTCTTTCAAGCAGGCAAAGTCAACATGAGCCAATTTTTGATCTTGATTAACGCAGGAAAACACAATGTGTTCCTCCCCCGTGACCGGGTCCACATGCCGTTGCAAGCACTGTGCACAAATTTCTTTCATCATACATTGCATGGGAGAGTTGATGCTCCCATAAGGCTCCGGACAACGGGGCAAATCAAGGCCCATTTTGGCCACCGCGCCCATCATGGCATCGGACCCAATGACCAGCATATCTGTCACCGTGTTCAGGTTAATCCTTTGACCTTGAATCTTATCTGCGGCATAGGCATTCAAACCTTGCACCAGATTTCCGGTAAAGGTCAAATCCTGGGGGCGTTGCGGCGCAATCGGGGTGGGGCCATCACAGCACCACACGACGCAATCGGCGGCGGCTTCGATATGTTCCCGTTTGAAAAGGTCTCCAGGCGTACGATATCCCGCAAAATAAAGCACCCGTACACCTTGGCTTCGGGCTTTTTTTCCAATGGAAAACAGTACCGCATTGCCCAGACCGCCGCCCACCAAAAGCAATGTGCCTTCCTTGGGAATCTCACTCGGTGTTCCTGTGGGCCCCATAAACACGATCCGCTCTCCCACCTTCAACAGGCGGCAGAGATTAGACGATCCACCCATTTCCAAAACAACCGTGCTAATGATTCCTTGGGCTTTATCCACACTGGCCCC
>CANLAL010000072.1 GCA_947488045.1 Alphaproteobacteria bacterium | reverse complement strand
TTCGTTTGGGTTTTTGAATAGCTTATGGATAAAAGTTGTGGGCATGAAAAACTATAGCCGTATGATTTTCTTGTATAACGCTTGATATTCAACAACAGCTTTTAAGACTTAACTTTAACGCTTGTCTATCCAATGATTAATATCCTCCACTCTATATTTAAAGATATCTGGAGTTTCTTTTCATGGTGTTGGCTTAGTTATTGACCTGCCTCTTGAATTTCAACAGGTGCTATGGCACGGTGGGGAAGAGTTATGAAAAGGAGGGGTTCATGAAAAAGTACTCTTTTACTTTATTATTTTTTGTGGGGTTGGCAGGGGTTGCTGCAGCCCAATCTGGAGGCGGTATACTTTCTGAGCCTGTGCAGGTTCAAGCGGAAAAGCCCAATAAACCTGGATATTCAGCCTTATTTAAAAAAGTTTCACCGGCTGTGGTGAGCCTTTACGCGCTGCGTTTGGAGCGAGAGCCTTTTCCCTTAGCCTTATTTGGTTTTGGCCCATTGGATCGTTTTGACAGTCCCACACGTCAGCGCATTTCCCAATCTATTGGCTCTGGTTCCATTGTGACACCGGAGGGGCTGGTAGTGACCAATTCCCATGTGATTCATGGGGCCCAAGAAATTAAAGCCGTGACGTATGATCGCAGAGAGTTTGAGTTAGAGCTGGTTTTAGAAGAGCCTGAATATGACTTGGCTGTGCTGCGGATTAAGGCACCGAAAGGGGCAACTTTCTCCTATTTGGAGATTGAAAATTCTGACCTTGCTGAAACAGGGGATGTGGTTTTGGCCATTGGAAATCCTTTTGGGTTAAGCCACACGCTTACCCAGGGGATTATATCGGCCGTTGGGCGTACTCATCAGATTGGCGTGAACCCCAGTCAGACTTATATTCAAGCCGATGCAGTGATTAATCCGGGTAATTCAGGAGGGCCCCTCATTTCACCTGAGGGCAAACTCTTAGGCACGTGTACCTTTATTATTTCTCGCACAGGTGGGTCTGAAGGGATTGGCTTTGCCATTCCATCCAATATGATTAAGCCATTACTGAAGGCCGCTCAAGAGGGCGGGAAAGAAGTCATGCGCCCTTGGTTGGGTTTGGAAGGTCAAACCATGACCGCAGCTGTGGCTGAGTCCATTGGCTTATCTCAACCCGGGGGAATAATGATCACTAAGGTTTATGCGGGAAGCCCTGCCCACAAAGCGGGCCTACAGGTGGGAGATGCCATTGTGAAGATGGAAGATGAGCTGTTGGTGGGTGAGGGAGCGCTGAGTGCGCGGGTCATGGCTTCTCATATCGGTAGCGTGCTCAAGCTCGACGTTTTGACAAAAAATAATGAAAATAAGAAAATTTCAGTAACACTCACTGCTCCTCCGGCCATTGAAGCTACAGCCACTTTTAGAGTCAAGGCTGAGGGACCTCTGAAAGGCGCTGTTCTGGCTGAGTTTTCTCCTGCTGTGGAGGCCAGGCTTAAAATTTATGGAGGCGGCCACGGTGTTGTTATTATGGAAGTGGCGCCTGAGAGTACAGCCAGGTCGTTTGGTTTAAAACCAGGAGATGTGCTGGAAAGCATACAGGGCCAAAGGGTAAAAGACGTGAAACATGCAAAACAGTTGCTCTCACAACCCTCTCGGACTTGGAAACTGACAGTGAAACGGGGTAGTCAGACCATCGCCCTTAGTTTTGCCCATTGATGAAAGAGCACGCATGATCCCTTCCCATAAACCCTTGGCCGAGTTGCTGAGGCCTGCGTGTCTAGAAGAGGTGATTGGTCAGGAGGCTTTATGCGGCAGTGATGGCGTTTTGCAGGAATGGATTAAGACTGATCGCCCCTTATCGCTTGTATTGTGGGGGCCGCCTGGCAGCGGAAAAACCACCATTGCTCGGATTTTGGCTCAAGCATGGGACCCCATGTGGGAGAGTCTTTCCGCGATCACGGCTAGTGCAGCGGATTTGAAACGGCGCTTTGAGGTTCTCCGTCAGCAGAAGCGGTTTAAACCACAGGTACTGTTTATGGATGAGGTGCACCATTTTAACCGCTCGCAGCAAGATATTTTCCTGCCCTATTTAGAAGATGGAACCATTGTTCTTATTGGAGCGACCACGCAAAACCCTTCTTTTGCTTTAAACCCAGCCTTCCTTTCTAGGGTCAGTGTATTTGCGCTTTCAGGGTTAGGTGAGGACCCTATGGCGCAGCTTTTAGGTCGGGCTTTTGCGCATCTGAATAGCCGCTTATCTTTGACGGCAGAAGCGAGTGCGCAACTTATCCACTGGGCGAGTGGCGATGGCCGTGTTTTGATCAGCATGCTAGAAGCGATCATGGCAAGTCTTTCCCAAGGAGAGGCCAATGGAATCAATGTTCTGACTTTAGACCAATTGCAAAAAATCATTGGCCAAAGGCCTCTGGGTTTTGATCGCACGGGAGACGATCATTATAACCTTATGAGTACATTGCACAAAGCTGTTCGGGCTAGTGATGTAGATGGCGCCCTTTATTGGTTAGCGCGTATGTTTCAGGTGGGTGAAGATCGGGCGTACATTTTGAGGCGTTTGGTGCGCATGGCCAGCGAAGACATTGGGCTTGCTGACCCACAAGGGCTGACACAATCCATTGCCGCATGGCAGGCCTTTGAGCGATTAGGCGTTCCTGAGGGAGATTTAGCCATTGTGCAAGCAGTGATTTATTTGGCCAGTGCACCTAAATCTAATGCCATTTATAAGGCTCAGAAAGTAGCCGCTGGACTCGCTAAAGAGACGGCCCATGCGGCAGCGCCGATGCATAGTCTCAATGCGCCCACAGGGCTGATGGCAGATATGGGCTATGGAGATGGTTATATTTATGACCACGATACGCCAGAGGCCTTTTCTGGACAATGCTATTTCCCACCGAAAGTCCAGCGACAAGTGCTTTATGCTCCAGTGGAACGCGGATTTGAGCGGGATATTGCTAAACGCTTGGCTTATTGGAAAAACTTGAGAGAACGTGGTTGAGAAAATCATTTTCTTAAATTTTTCTAGTTCGTTCAATCTAAAGTAATCATGGCGCTTGAGCTGTTATGCATGTCTTAAATTCAAGCATTTCTAAAAATGGTTTTTGGCAATTAATATCTTTTTAAGGCCTTTAGTTGATTGTTAAATAAACTATTAAATACCATTCCCTTTTCTCAGATTTTATCTGAAAGCAAGGCACATCTATCCTCTTGAGTGCTAATAGTATTTTTAATTTTCAGGGAGGTTTTAGCCATGAAGTATCGTCTTTTAAAGTACGCAATGGTTTTTGCAATCACTATTGGCTCTACGCTCACTTGTGGTGCTCTTCCGCCACCGCCTCCTCCTGCATTTTTTGATGAGCCTGCTGCTGGGCCACAGGCCTCCGCAAGCTCTGAAAATCCTATTTCTCCTGAGGTTGAGGGCGCAACTCAGGAAAGTGGATGGCCAAGTGACAATAGAGCAGCTGACTATCCTGATCGACCTTTCGCACCCCCACCACCCCCTTCGCCTTTGCTCAGAGGGAGTGCCTTAACGCATTTGCATTCTCAAGTTCCAGCCCAAAGAAGGGTGACAGGGGGGGGAGTGACGCTCTTCCCTTTACGTTAACTGGAGTATCTCCTCGAGGACAGGCGGCGGCTTCATATAGGGTTGGCTTGCAAGAAGGTCTAACGGGTGGTAACTCAAATTCACCAGAATTAGAGGGTGCCTTCGGCCCAGTGAGCGATGAACAAGCTGCATCTGATGACTCGTTGCAAGGAGCCATCGTTCATGAGGTTCCGCACGAAATACCCCATGCGGTGGGAGAGTCTATCATAACACCTGAAGAAAGAATCGAACGGACTTTGGCCGCTCTCAAGCGACTGAAAGATCGAGTGAATACACTATTTGGTGACCCTGTTGTGGCGCCAACAGTCGTGGCCGCGGCTGCCTCAACTGCTATTCCACAGATCGATCTTTTTCCTCCCGTCGATAATTCGGCAATAGGAGCACCGCAATTTAATGAGACATTGGAAGAAAAGCTGAATAGAATTGTGGCGCGTCTCAGGCAGTTGAAAGAAACATTGGAGGGGATTCCCGCAGCCCAAATTTACTATCCTAATAGGCACATGAGTGCTGGCTGAGTAGATTCTATCAATAGGCTATCTCTGCTTCTCGTAAGGGAGGTTCGATCAAGCTGATGTTGGTAATAAAGCAAATTCAGGCTAAGAGATTGTTTTCCTGTGCATCCAGCTGCTCTAATGCGGTTTTGGTCATGGGAATGGTAGGTTGACGCCTGCTGCTGAGAGAAAGCTGCCTTAGCTTGTCTACCAGTGCATGAATAAACCCATACGTACGCTGAGCCCGGGGCAGAATATAATCGATGAGCGGCGCGGAGAGTGTGAGCTGTTGATCATGAAAAAGCTTAACCAAGAGCATGGTGATAAGCTCATCATCGGGCGGTAAAATTTCAAGGCTCACTAATCCTTTTAAGCGCGAAGTTAAATCTGGTAACCGAAAGGGTAAATGGGATGGACTGACCCGGGCGGTCATGAGGATAGGGGCATTGTTTTCTTTGGCAATATTCATAAGTTGAAGAAGTAAAAGCTCACTCGGGACAGCTTCTATGCCATCTAAAGCAAGGGCTTGTGGGGATATGGCTTGTTCCTGAACATCAGCTTTTTTTAACTGTGAGGCTTCAATGAGGTGGGCCTTAATGAGCTTTTGCCACAGGTGGATCAGGTGGGTTTTACCACTGGCTTCTGGACCCCAGAGTAAGCAAGCTCGATGGGGCCATGTGGGCCAACCCCTTAAGTGGGTGACTGCGGCTCGGTTTGATTCAGAAAGAAAATAGTCTTCACTGCCAAGGGCAGGTTTAAACTTAAGATCGAGAGGGTGTTGAGGGTATGTGTGCATGGATTATTTCATGAATAAGGCGCTTTTATGATATTTTGCAATACCATGGCGAAGAAGCACACCTATAATGGAGGCCAAAGGTAGAGCAATGATTGCACCCATAATGCCAAGCAGTTTGGCTCCAGCAAGGACAGAAAAAATAATCCAAATGGGATGAACCCCGATCCTGTCCCCTACAAGTTTTGGTGTAAGAAAATAACCTTCAACTCCAATTCCCACAGCAAATACGAGGAAAACTTGAACCACTTCTAAACTTGTTGTGAATTGGGTCAAGGCTACGATAAGGGCCGCTGTTATTCCAATCAACATGCCTACATAAGGAAGGCACGTGAGGATGCCCGTGGCAATACCAATGATAAGAGCAAAGTCCAACTTAACAACACTCAATCCGACACTATAAAAAATAGCCATGATAAAACACACCATGGCTTGCCCTCTGGCAAATGCAGCCATAGTTTGATCAATGTCTTGAGTGATTGCAGTGACATTCTTGGTGTGGTTGGGTGGAATAAAGCGGGATGCACTTGCCAAAATATCATCCCAATCTTTGAGGGTGTAAAAACAAACGACTGGTGTGATAATCAATAAGGCAATGGTATTAGCAAGAGCCAAACCATTGCTTAATATTCCTGTAATCATGCTGGCTAAAAATAAAATAGCTTGTCCGAAATAACCACTCACTAAGTCCTTGATTTTTTCCATGTCACCTGGGGAAAAAAGTTCAGAAAAATGATCTAACGTCGGAATTGCGACTTTTTTTAAATGGCGCGCCAACTCAGGCGCACGCTTGATAAAAGAAATAACCTCAGTTTGAATTTTAGGAGCAATAGACAAAATTAATAATCCAAAAGCACTTAGAAATAAGAGCACGATGATTCCAGATGCCATGCTTCTAGAGATATGCCAAGTGGTCAT
>CANLAL010000071.1 GCA_947488045.1 Alphaproteobacteria bacterium | reverse complement strand
CGTGTTTCAACTCAAATGCGCCAGGAAAATGTACAATCAGGAGACCATGTGCGTTTTTTGGCCACATTAATGCCCATCTCAAGTCCATCAATCCCAGGGGGGTATGATTTTCGCCGGCAAGCCTATTTCCAGGGCTTAAACGCAGTGGGTTACTTGGAGGGGCGTTTTCAGGTCAAAAGCCATAACCCAGGAATGATCCAGCGGATCAATAAGCTGCGCACCATGATTCGTCAAAAAATTCAAGTGCAACTTAAAGGTAGCGAAGGTGCCATTGCCACGGCCCTCATCACAGGAGAACGCGCGCCCATTTCCCAGCAGGTCAATGAAGCATTCAACAGTTCAGGGTTGGCGCATATTCTTTCCATTTCAGGTTTGCATTTTAGCATTTTGGCGGGGCTCGTGTTTTTTGCTTGTCGTCGGTTGCTCACTTTGGCCCCACCCTTGGCCCATCGATACGATTTAAAAAAAGTGGCGGCCTGTGTGGTGATCGGGGTGTCTCTGTTTTATGCGCTGATAGCAGGAGGAAGTGTTCCTGTCTTGCGTTCATTTCTTATGATTTTTGCGGCGATGGCCGCCATAATGATGGATCGAGACCCACTATCCATGCGCTTGGTGGCCCTGGCTGCTGCTGTTATCTTGATTGTCTCTCCCGAAGCATTGCTCACTGCCAGTTTTCAGATGTCCTTTGCGGCGGTTATTGGTTTAGTGGCCTTTTATGAAAGGTGGCAAGATCAAGCCCATTCCCAGCGGGGAAAGGTGTGGGTCTTGCTTTCAAGCGCCGTGCTTACAACCGTGGTGGCCAGCTTGGCCACTGCGCCCTTCACCATTTACCACTTTGGTCGCATCACTTTATATGCCGTTTTGGCCAACGCCTTGGCTGTGCCCTTAACCGCATTTTGGATCATGCCCTGTGCTTTGTTGGTCATGATTTTGATGCCCCTTGGGCTGGAGGGGTTCGTGTGTCAGCTGTTGGGATATGGTGTGAAGGGACTCATGCTGATTGCAGAGTGTGTGGCTGCGCTGCCATACAGCAGCGTGATCATTGCGCCCCTTCCTCCTGAGGCCTCTCTCGGTTTTATGAGTATGATGGTCATCGGTGGGCTTTTATTTTGTGTTGGCCCCATTAAAACCCGTAAATTTTCTGTAGGGATACTCTGCAGTGCTTGTTTGTGGCTTCTGGCTGGGCGGCCCTTTGACATTCTCATTCAAAGCCAACCCTTTGCCTTCATGTTACGCGAAGGGAAGGGGGCATTGTGCGTGGGTAAGGCTTCACCTTTCTTAGTGGAGCAATGGTCAAAAGCTATGGGCTTAGAAAAATCACAGGTTGCGCTGGTGCCTTTGTGCGGTCAGGCACGCAGTGGTAAGGCTATGTGCCTGCGAGTGAAAAATGACAGGGTTGAGCTCCTTGGATTTCGCGCGGAGGGAGTGACCACAGGAGAGGTTGTTTTCAATGGGGTGAAACTTCCGTCAACCCACGCCAGTGCTTTTGTGTGGAATGGTCATTCCTTGATGCCCATTAAACCAAGTCATGAAAATCGCGCATGGTGTCCAACTTCTGTGCCTTACAAACCCTAGCGATGAGTTCCACCTGACAAAGTTTTAACATGTACGCCACTCACCAAATCCAAACGAAGGTTTTTAAAATTTGATTTTTGTGAATGCATTTTGCTAAATTAGGTTCATTAGAAACATTAAAAAAGGAATTTTAACCATGTCTCTCATTCAATCGTCCCTGTCACATCCAAGGCTTGATCAGGGATCAAACCTTGACCTTAAACACTCAAAATCCATGGATATCCATAATGCACATGGATATCCCACTCAACCCCGCAGAAAGAAAGGAAACTATATGCAAAAAAAAATAAAACACGAAAATGATATCCATTGGGCTCAAAACCACAGCCTGCAAGGAAAAAATAGGGATATCCCTGGGATATCCTTGATATCACATCAACAACAAAAGGCGAATCCAAAAATCTGAAACGCAATCATGATTTCAAGCCCCATTTACAGAGGTAGAAACAATCTACGAAAAGCCACTTGGCAAAGATGAACCAGCCTTCTATAGTCAATTTGTAGGCGATATTGAGGGGCTTCATGGACATACAAACCGTTACATATAATCATACGGCAGCGCCAGAGCGATTTGCGGATGCCTTGGCATCTCAAGGTGTGGTTTGCCTTGTTGACCATCCTACTGACCCTCAGTTGGTTATAAAAGCTCATAAAATGTGGGGGGACTTTTTTGTATCGGAAGATAAAGCAAAGTATGCCCAAGAAGGGAGTACCCCCTCCGGGTATTTTGCAGCAGGTCTTCATGATACATATGAAGGTGAGTGCTACCATTATTTCCCTTGGGCACCGAATCCCCAAGGAATGAACCAAGTGACGCATAAGCTTTTTGATCATATGGACCATCTGTCTCATACATTTTTGGGGTGGTTAGATGCGGAAATGCCCAATCGGGTGAAAGCTCGGCTAGAAGGCTCCTTAAGACAGTTGCCTATGAAAAGCCCATGCAGTCATCTACGCGTTATCTCTTGCAATAAAGACAAGCCCTTGAGTTTTTCGAATCCTAAAGCAGACCCAGGCTTACTGACACTTTTGTTTGTCGGTCCACATACCCATTTTAAGGTATGGGATGAAAACGGTTGGCACGAATTTACATGTGAAGCGGGTAGTTTATTGGTGAGTGGGGGTGAGGTTTTGGATCACCTGTCCGATGGGTTGTATGGAGCGCGTTCACATGCCTATTGTGGCATCATTGATGCAAAGCATTTATCGCAAGCACCGTGTTTGTTGCCCTTTTTGGCTAAACCCCACGAAAAGGTTTAAAACCTGGCTTTCTTTCAATCAATTCCTTATAACTATAGTAACGATGAGAATTTGGAACCCTTGAGCTCATTGATGAGACGTGTTAGTAAAGTGTTTATTTTAAATAGATGGAGCCAAGTTTTAAAATGCCAAAAATGACCTTCATTCTACCTGATGGAAAGAGAGTAGAAGTAGATGCGCCTTTAGGGCTTTCTGTTCTTGAGATTGCACACCGGAATAAAGTGGATCTGGAAGGGGCATGTGAAGGCTCGCTGGCCTGCTCTACATGTCACGTGATCGTTGAAAAGGAATGGTTTTCTTTGTTAGCTGAGCCGGAAGAAGATGAAGAAGACATGCTCGACCTTGCCTTTGGTTTGACACAAACTTCTCGCTTAGGTTGTCAGATTATGATCACAGATGAGTTAGATGGTCTCATAGTGCATCTGCCTGCAGCAACACGCAATATGCAGGTTAGTTGACCCATGCGTTGGACTGACGTGACAGATATTGCCATAAGTTTAGAGGAAGTGCATCCTGACGCGGATATTGTCAACCTGCGTTTTACAGACTTATGGTCGTGGGTGCAGGCGCTGCCTGAATTTAACGATGATCCTCAAAAATCAAACGAACGAATTCTTGAGGCAATCCAGATGGCCTGGATTAAAGAACGGGAATAACGTGTCATATGTGGTGAGCAAAGCACCTCAGCAAAAAAAGGTATTTCTTCATGCTTCCTCCCTCATTTTCAAGCCAATTGGATGCCTATAAACCAAAGGGTTATTCATTTAATGATGTGGCAACCCGATGGAATCATTTGAGCACCGCTTACCGGGAAAAAAAGGGCTGCTATACTCAGACAAAAGGTGACCATATGGCCTATATCATGGCCCGGATGCCCGCAACTTACGCAGCCTGTCAGGCTGTTTTAGAAGAAGCGATAGGCAGTGGGTTGCCAGTTCCCCAAAGTGCTTTAGATATAGGCGCTGGACCAGGTACCATGGGCTGGGCTCTTTCTCAATTGCCTCAAGGAGCTGACATTATAGTTTCTCAGGTGGAGCAAGATCCCGAATTTATAACCTTTTGTAATCGGATCCGCCCTCCTTTGAAGGCTATTCACAATCATAAATCATTTTTAGGCAATACGGGTCTTTCTATACATGACTGGGTTACCATGGCCTATGCGCTGTGTGAATTAAAGCCAGCTCATCAAGAGGCATGGGTTCGAGAGGCTTATACCTTGGTAGGCCAAAGTTTAATTCTTATTGAGCCAGGAACACCTGTAGGCTATCAAACGCTTATGCGGGCTCGTGATCAGCTGATTGCATTGGGGGGATATGTGTTGGCTCCTTGTCCCCATCAGGCTCGATGCCCCTTAGGTGAGGGAGATTGGTGTCATTTTTCAACCCGTTTTGAACGTACGCAGGAAGCTAGGAAGCTAAAGCAAGCCACGCTTCCTTATGAAGATGAGAAATTTTGCTATTTAATTGTGACAAAGTCTCCTCACCTGCATTCTCTTCCTAAGGGCCGTGTATTGCGCCATCCTCAGCCGCGTACGGGTCACATACATCTTGACATTTGTGCTCCGGACGGGGCATACAAAAGGACCACTATATCAGCAAAAACAAAGTCTATTTATAAGCTGGCGCGATCATTGAAGTGGGGTGATGATCTGCCGTTTGACCTTCCTAACCCATAAAGTGAGACTGAAATGAATCTTTTTACCACGCCTCATGAAAAATCCAAAACCCGTGTGGTGGTGGCTATGTCAGGCGGTGTAGATAGCTCCGTGGCGGCAAGTTTGGCCCATCAAGCAGGTTATGATGTGGTGGGGGTCACGCTTCAGCTGTATGATTATGGTCAGGCTCAGGGGAAAAAGGGAACATGTTGTGCTGGACAAGACATCTATGATGCCAGGGTTGTGGCAGATAAAATGGGGTTTCCCCATTACGTGCTCGATTATGAGCAGCATTTTAAAGCTGAGGTTATTGACGACTTTGTTGATAGCTACCTGCACGGAGAAACGCCCATACCCTGTGTGCGTTGCAACCAAAAGGTAAAATTCAAGGATTTGCTCGTGACAGCTAAAGACTTGGGTGCGCAGGCTCTGCTGACTGGCCATTATATTCGCCGTTTGGGAGGAGATGGGCAGGGTACCTTGCATCAAGCCATAGATCTAACTCGCGATCAAAGTTATTTTATGTTTGCCACAACTCAAGAGCAGTTAGATTTTCTTAGGTTTCCTTTAGGGGGGATGCCTAAAACTGAAGTGCGGGAACATGCACGTCAATTAGGCTTGGAAATTGCTGAAAAGCCTGATAGCCAAGATATTTGCTTCGTCCCTGACGGAAAATATGCGCAGGCAATTGAACGTTTACGCCCAGGAGCCATTGAATCAGGACATATTGTTGATCCGTCTGGAAACATATTAGGTGAACATTCTGGAATTATCCATTTCACGATTGGTCAGCGTAGGGGGATTGGTATTGGTGGAACTGATCCGCTTTATGTGATTGGTTTAGACCCTGTGACCCATCAAGTCATGGTGGGGCCTAAAGAAATGTTGCGGTGTGAGTCAGTCACTCTCAAAGAGACCAATTGCCTTATCCCAACAGAAGAACTTGCCCAATTAGAAAATCTTACGGTGAAGTATCGTTCAGCCCAAACACCTGTATCTGCTCGGTTTGAGCTAGAGCCAACAGGAGCGCCGCGCGTGGTATTTCTGGGTAACGAATATGGTGTTTCCCCCGGCCAGGCCTGTGTGTTTTATTCTGGGTCCCAGGTTTTAGGTGGTGGCTGGATTGCCAAGAGCCATCGTTATGGCTTTAAATAAATAAGGAGGAGTATTACACTCCTCCTCTAGAGAGTTATTTTTCAATGGTTACTTAAGCAACTCTTGACTTAGATTTTGACTTTGCTGTTCCCTTACTTGAGAACTTATAGACTGCAGAACCTTTGTGTGACTTAGCGCCACGCTTGGACTTAAGCCATGGAGACTGTGCAAAAATTTCCTGCATGTCCGCATAACCGTGTGAAGCACGATCTGTAATGGACATACGTGAGAACTCACAGTCTTTTGACGAGACTTCATAGGCTGGCGCACGATAAATTGAATGTGCGATATCGAAGTCAAAGTCAGCTGAAAATT
>CANLAL010000070.1 GCA_947488045.1 Alphaproteobacteria bacterium | reverse complement strand
GGGTAAGCTCATCGGCTTGAAAGTGATGGGTCTGTTCCATGTGTTGATCCTTTTATAGATTGGCCATTTCCCTTGAAAATAAGATGATCTACGTGGCGTAAAAACGCAAGATAAATAGCTTGAGTAAAGGCGGCAACTAATTCTTAAGACAAAAGTTTTTCCCCACTAATGTGTCGGCAGTTTTGAATAATCTTTGTACCTTCTTAATCTCTGAATTCTCGTGTGAAAAAGAATCTTTTTTCGTTCCAGACAAGAACTACAGAAAATGCAAGCAGAAGACCTGTTTGAATGATTTTGTTATCTGGATGAGTCGTAAAAATTTCATTCGAAATATTAGCACTCATGTGGAATAGGATCGCAACAAGGATGTTGCGATTGGTTTTATAATATAGCCAATTCATAATCAGTACAAAGGGGATCACGCTCACGGCAAAGCTTATGCTATGCCATAGACCTAATTCGACCAAATTACTTTGATAATAGTCTTTAATAAACGATAGAGGCACATGCCAAAGTATCCAATAGACACCAAAAATGATAGAGGTTGAAAACACGCTGAATCGTGCGCGTAGGGTGTCAGTTCATTGTGAGTAGGGTGGAAATTAATAATCGTATTGTATACATCTTGAATAAACCCCATTCGGCTCTAAAATAGCATTTTTGCTTGCTAGCGCAATCTCAATGTAACTTTTAACTCATTTGGAGTGTTCAAGTCATTGGCTCCATGAAAGACTGAGTGTCAAAGGATAATGATATATATTGTTTAGCGTAATAGAGGTTGCACTTCACCTTATAATTTGCCATTCATGGAGAGGCAGATAAACCACGGGTAAAAACCTTTGACGCAATGTAAGAATTTTAATGAATTACACGCACTTTTGTCTCTAGATATGCAGGCAGTTGATCAGCTGATCGGCATGCATATGCAAAGCGCAGTGAGCACGATTCCTCTTTTGGCAGGCCATTTGGTGGCATCTGGCGGTAAGCGTATTCGTCCATTGATCTGTTTAAGTGTTGCGCACATGTTGGGTATTCAGGGAAAAAATCATGTAACCTTGGCCGCGTGTGTGGAATTTATCCATACGGCCACGTTGCTTCATGATGATGTGGTAGATGAAAGCCAGCTGCGCCGGGGAAAAGCCTCAGCAAATGCTCTTTGGGGTAATAAAGCCAGCGTCCTAGTGGGTGATTTTCTGTTTTCAAGGGCCTTTGAATTGATGGTGGAAATGCAATCCTTGCCGGTGCTGGGGATTTTGTCTGCCGCTTCCTCCCGCATCGCAGAAGGGGAGGTTATGCAATTGATGAGCCTTCAAGATATTGAGGCCGCACAAACCCATTATTTCCAAATGATTGACGCGAAAACAGCCAAGCTTTTCGAAGCCAGTGCTCAAGGGGCTGCTTTGCTTGCTGTGGCGAGACCTGAACAGCAGCAAGCTCTTAAACAGTATGGCCATTTGTTAGGGATGGCCTTTCAAGTGGCTGACGATGTGCTCGATTATGCTAACCCCAATGTCACAAGTGGCAAAACACCAGGGATTGATTTTGCGGAAGGTAAAGTGACGTTACCGGTCATTTACGCTTTCGAAAAGGCAACCCCAGATGAAAAAAAATTCTGGAAGCGAACCTTCGAGGATTATGATCAACATCCTGATGATTTATCCACAGCCCAAGATATTCTAAATCGCACAGGTGCATTAACTCAGGCTTTGGATCAGGCAAAGGCTTTTGCGCTTCAAGCCAGGGCTCAGCTGGACTTATTTCCTCATTCTGAATTTAAGCAAACACTTCTTGATTTGGCTACCTTAAGCGCCGAGCGTACGTGCTAAGTGTCTTTTGAGGTTACGTAATCAAAAAATGCCTGCGAGGCTTCCGCTTCTAACGCAAGCAATGCCGGACTTTTGTATGGGTGAAGGGCGTTTAAACGATTCATGAGTCTTTCTTTGTTTGTGCAGGTTGTTTTAAAAAGCAAAAAACACTCCTCTTCTTGAACCACTTGCCCTTCCCATTGATAAATGGATTGGCCACTGGTGATTATATTGCAACAAACGGCCAGACCTTCGCCAATGAGCTTATGGGCGAGGGTCTGGGCTGCCGTCAGCGGGGAAAGTGTGGTATACACCAAGCAAATCTTAGTCATTTTTATCCACAAGCGCCTTTAATTTTCCAGATTGTTCAAAGGCAACCAAATCATCACATCCTCCGATATGTGTTCCATCGATGAAGATTTGAGGGACGGTTTTGCGCCCGCCGGAACGGGTCATGGCTTCTTCTCGGCCTGCCATGTCCTTTGTGATGTCATATTCTGTATATGTTAATCCATACCGATCAAAAACACTTTTCGCACGGGTACAATGGGGGCAATAATCGGCTGAATAAATTTCGATTTTCATTTTATGTGGGCTCCTCTTTCACAACACGACATAAGGTTAAAACGTAAACTTCTTCAACGCCAGCTTTCTTTAATGCTTGGGCGCAGGCCCCAACAGTGGCCCCAGTGGTGAAGACATCGTCAATCAGAACACATTTCTTGATCCCCTTGAGAAGGTGTGCATCGGCATGAAAGGCATTTTTTACGTTTTGGGCTCTTTGCTGTGTGGATAAGGTTCCTTGAGAGGGGCTGTTTTTAATGCGTCTTAGCCCGTGCACCACAGGCAATTGAACTTGCTGCCCAATATGATGGGCCAATAAAGCAGACTGGTTAAATTGCCGTTTAAACTGTTTACGCCAATGTAGCGGGGTGGGGATGAGGACAGGCTGCGCATTCCAAAATGTGCTCCCTGCCCTGACCATCCAGGGGGCCACATACTTAGCTAAAAAGGTTTTGTCCTGGTTTTTCAGCTTGAGCACCAAGTCTTTACTGGCTTCATTGTAGATAAAAACAGATTTAGCCCCTTGAAAAAGGGGCGGGTGATGGGTGCATGCGCCGCAGAGAGGGTCTTCAGACGTATGTTCAGGTAAAGGAATACCACAGCAGCTACACAAGGGGCCGGCCATATGCACAACGTCATCCCAGCAAGGCGTGCAGATGCCTGGGGTCTGTCCCACCAATGTGCCACACCTTAAACAACGGTGGGGGAAAATGTTTCCAATCAGTGACCTAAAAAACCCCATCTCATGCGGCGCCCTTTTTCATTTGGAATCGCATGAGAAGCAGCCCAGAGATCACAATCAAGGCAGCGCCCATGAGGGAGGACCAACTCAAGGTTTCGCCAAACAATAAAATCCCGATGGGCGCCGCGATAAGGAGGCGGGAATACTCAAAGGGCGAGACATAAGAAGGATCGCCAATCTCTAATGCATGAAGATAGCAATAGTGAGAGCTTACGCCAAAGAAACCAACCCCCACCAGAATCATCACATCTTGTGCCCCTAAGTTTTGCCAGAAAAAGAGAGAAACAATACCTGAAATGATTAGGCTTCCCGCCGTGCTATACGCCAAGTTTGTCATTGGGGAATCAGTACGCAGAATGATTTTTCGGTTAATAATGAGTAAGCTGGCCATTACATTGGCCAAAACCAATAGCCCCATGGCTAGATTCAGTGTGACGTCACTGGGGTGAAAAATCACCACGACGCCCGAATAGCCTAAAGCAATGAGTAACCAATGGACCAGCCCCACTTTCTCTTTCAAGAATAAAATGGCAAATAGTGTGGTCATTAAGGGGCTTGTAAACCCGATGGTGGTCGCAAAGGAGAGGGGCAGATTCCGATAAGCGTAATAGGTGCATCCCATGGTCACCACAGCGATGAAGCAACTGAGCAACTGCCGTGCCAATTGTTGGGTTTTCCAGACCGTTTTTCCTTGAGCCAGAATTAAAGGGGTAATGACAAGAAAGCCAAAAAGGGAGCGCATGAATATCAACATGGCGCTGCTGATCTGGGGGGTTAAATGTTTGGCACAAATCATGGCCCCGTTGATGCAGGTAGCCCATCCAATCATCCAGGCGATACCAATGAGTGAATTGCGTTGAGCAGTGGTTAAAGACATGGGAGTACTTTCTTTTCTATGATTCTACTGAGTGTTGAGTATAGGGCCCTTACCCCTCGCAAATCAAGGATAGCCTATGGGGGGGCTGGCTCGCCAGCCTTGATCGGAATTGAAGGGAAGGTAGATCGTTTCTTATACTCCTTTTTTGTTGCTGTTTTGGACATCATGGATATCCATGGGATATCCCTTTTTTTTCATTGCAGGCTGAGGCTTTGAGCCCAAATGATATCATTTTCATGTTTTATTTTTTTTTGCATATGATTTCCTTAAAAACTGAGGGGTTGAGTGGGATATCCATGTGCATTATGGATATCCATGGTTTTTGAGTATTCATCCTTCCACTGAGGTCCCGGATCAAGTCCGGGATGACAATAAAAAAGCCCAGAATGACACGAAAGGGTCAGACTGGATCACACTTACACGCGTGAGCCTCTGTGGCCCTGAATCACTTTGTAATCTTGGCTTAGACCTTTTCTTAATCCGCGTGGGGATGACAATGAAATAAACAGTTTAAGACTGCTTCATAAGTGTGCGGATGACGGTAGCAATGACGGTTTAGTGACTGAAAAATGAAGCATGGTTGAAATTCCTTTTTTTAAGTTTCTCGTAAGTGCACCTTAGCAAAATGCACAGCAAAAAGCAATTTTTTTAATCCTTCGACAATTGCTTTGAGTCTCAAGGGAGGGGGGATTTAAAATTTCCCCTTTCTCATGCCTTTCGACCTCCTTAAAATCTTGCTTGCAAATTCTTGGTTTTTTGCCCTATGATTGTTGTATGGTATTCTGAAGGAGAGTCGCTGACGCCCACAAAGGGGCCGGATTGTTGCACAAAGGGTGGAAAGGGGCCCCTGAGGTCGCTTAAGCTTGTCATACAGGGCTTAACCTATCAAACCATAATGTTTCACTTGCAGAGGACTGTTTCTTGCGCTTGGCATGTAAAAATAACGAAACAAAACTTCTCTTCCCGCACAGAATTGTCTTATAATACCAAATAAGTTTAAACGTTTCTAACACAAGGGTTTTTTGATGGCTGGTCATTCGCAGTTTAAAAATATCATGCACCGGAAGGGTGCCCAAGACGCTAAGCGGGCAAAGGTTTTCACCAAGATTATTCGGGAATTGACAGTTTCTGCTAAAGAAGGGGGGGGAGACCCTGCGACCAATCCCCGTCTCCGTTCAGCCATTATCAGCGCCCGTGCGGCTAATATGCCCAAGGATACCATGGAACGGGCGGTTAAACGTGGGGATGGTGGAGAAGATAGTGCGGCTTATGAAGAAATCCGCTATGAAGGCTATGGCCCCGGTGGTGTCGCTATTATTGTGGAAGCCCTCACTGACAATCGGAACCGTACGGCCCCTGAAGTGCGTTCAGCCTTTAGCAAAAGTGGTGGCGCCCTGGGAGAGACGGGGAGCGTAAGTTTCATGTTCGATCGTATGGGAGTGATTGTTTATCCACTGAGTGCGGGCAGTTCAGATGCATTTTTTGAGGCCACGGTGGAAGCTGGGGCAGACAATGTGGAATCTAACGATGAGGGGCATGAAATTGTATGCTCCCTCGAAGCATTTTGTGAAGCGCGCGACTATCTTATGAAAACCTTTGGTGATCCTGTGTCAGCCCAATTGGTGTGGCGTCCCAAAACAAGCACACCGGTTTCCGATGATCAAGCTGAAACCCTTATGAAGCTCATCGATGTGTTGGAAGACAATGACGATGTGCAAAATGTGTTTGCCAATTTTGAGGTTTCTGACACTTTTGCTCAAAAGTATACCTGAGTCCATGACCCGCATCTTAGGGCTTGATCCAGGTTTGAGGCATACGGGATGGGGAGTGATTGAATCACAAGGAAATCGCCTCATCCATGTGGCCCATGGTGTGGTGGATGTGCCCCAGCTGGACGCCACTGCTGATCGCCTGGTGATCCTTTTTCGCGGGTTAGAGAATGTGGTCAAAACCTATACGCCACAAGAAGCTGCGGTAGAGGAAACCTTTGTGAACAAGAACCCATCCTCCACTCTCAAGTTAGGACTAGCGCGCGGTGTGGTCTTAATGGCCCCTGCTTTGTGGGGATTGAGCGTGGCTGAGTATGCGGCCAACCGGGTCAAAAAATCCGTGGTGGGCGTGGGACATGCGGATAAGAATCAAGTGGCTCATATGGTGCAGATCTTGCTCCCTGCTGCAGGTTTGGTTAAGCTGGATGCAGCCGATGCCCTGGCAGTGGCCATATGCCATGCTCACTATCGCGGCGTAGAAGACCGCATGAAAGGATAAATCATGATCTCCCAACTCAAAGGCCTTGTGGATACAGTTGACGGCACCCATTTGACGGTGGATGTACATGGGGT
>CANLAL010000069.1 GCA_947488045.1 Alphaproteobacteria bacterium | reverse complement strand
GCGACCATCCGATCAAACTGTCCCTTGGCAATGAGGTCTACAGCATAAACACCTAATGCTGAAGCTAAAATACGATCCTGGGCAACTGGCTGGGCGCCTCGCTGAACATGGCCTAATACTGTCACGCGACATTCTGCTCCTGTTTCTTGTGTTAAAATTCGGGCTAAATGATCACCTATCCCGCCTCGCCCAGATTCTTTCACCCCAGCTTCTCTTGCTGCTTCAGCCACAATAACTAACGCATAATTACGACCAGCATTTTTCAATTGGGATATTTTTTTGACAACAGCTTGAGTCTGGTATGGGATTTCTGGAATAAGAATAATGTCCGCCCCGCCTGCAATACCTGCCTCAATGGCAATATGGCCAGCATCTCGGCCCATCACTTCTAAAATCATCACACGGTCATGACTTGCAGCTGTAGGTTGCAAACGATCCAAGGCTTCCACTGCAATCTCCACGGCAGTAGAAAAACCAATAGACCGTTCCGTGATGCCCAAGTCATTATCAATGGTTTTGGGAATAGCGACTAAATTAAAACCACCACGTGAAGCCAGTGTCTTCAAGATCGATAGGCTTCCATCCCCGCCTACTCCAATGAGAGCATCCAACTTTGCCATCTTGATGCCTTCAATAATATCAGCAGACAAATCTACTTTAGTCCCATCAGGCTGAAGAAAGCTAAAAGGATTTCCTTTGTTAGTAGTACCTAAAATCGTTCCTCCGCGTCGCAAAAGTTCCTGATCAGCCATAGCCAAAGTTAAAGGAATAACTTCAATTGGGCGGTGTAAAAACCCTGTCGTGCCTTGCCTAATTCCCAAAACTTCCCATCCATAAGTTGAGATTGCCCGATGCACAACAGCTCTAATAGCCGCATTGAGACCAGCACAATCACCCCCGCTGGTCAAAACCCCTATTCTTTTGCTCACGAATTCCTCATTTCTTTTCTTTCAAGTTTTCGAAAATTGGTATATAATCAGTTAATATAGGGAGCCGACATAGGCTCGTCCACTTAAATTCACGGTGAGCTTCATGGAAACACAGTTTTATGCACATATTGCTAACGGACAAACTGAAAAAATTTGTCTACTTTTTCAGTTGAACCAGCTCACCGGACTCAAAACAGTTTTTGAGCAGGTCCCGCAAGTATCACCTATTAGCGACGCAGCTATTACGCGGCAAAAGCTATTAGTCTTAAGACATGAGCATAGAAAACTTGATAAAGAGATTAAAACTGCATCTTTGAACTCGGTATTTGACACTTTTCAAATACAAAGATTTAAAAAGCGTAAGCTTGCCTTGAAAGATGAGATTCAGCGATTGGTAAGTTCGTGCTTACCAGACATTATTGCTTGATATTTATTCGGAACTTGAAATTATACTGAATTACAATTATTTTTCGTAACTTCTTACACCTGTTGGGAGTTTTTCAAAAAAACAACCCCTCTCGGCTCACAATGGCGCCAACTGCTGTCAAAAAGTATGTAAAACACAATTTTAGACATGCATATTTTGTTATACCCCCCATAATTATATGTTGACACCTTTTCTCGAAAATTTTATAAAGGAATTCTGTGGTATACAGATGGCCCTTAACAGGGGGGTAACTATAGGGGTGGCCTTGCCGCCCCTCTTTTTTATCGATCCCACCCATTGAGGAGCAAAAATATGTTTTTTCGATTACTGACAACTTACTTCATGTTAGGAACAACTATAATTTGGGCAGAAAGTATATCTTTCTGGCACTCATTTACACCCCCACTTTCAACTCATTTAGCACTATTAGTCAACGATTTTGAAAAAATGAACCCTCAAGTTACTATCAATCTTGAGTATAAAGGAAATTATGATCAGATTGTCGATGAGCTTTTGCAAACACCACAACAAAGCTATCCTCACATTCTTCAGCTCGCTGAATATCATTTTCATTCTTTTAAAATGCGCACAGACCTATACTTACCTTTGGAGCAACTTTTAAAAGGAGATTTTTTGAATTTCACACCATATGTTAAGGGATTTTATCAGCATGGAACAAATCGTTTCATAGCCCTACCCTTTAACATTTCTGCAGGAATTATGTATGTGAATTGGACAGCATGGAAAGCTGCAGGAATGGGAGAGAATGATATTCCCCAAACATGGGATGAACTCATATCCACCCTCTCCTATCTGCACTCTAAAGGGTTGGGGGGCTTATCAACAGGTTGGCCTGTTGCATACATTTTTGAACACTATGCTGCTCAAATTGGACTTCCTCTTGTGTGGCATGATCAACTAACCATATCCCACCCTAGCTTTATTTCCCGCCTTGAGGCTTTTATGCAACTTGCAAAATCAGGCAGCTATATCTATGGAGGGCAATATAGTAATTCAGAAAATCTCTTTACAAATGAAACTGTAACTTTGTTTTTTCAAGGGGCATGCCGTTTCGAAAAAATTTCTCTAGACTCTCCGTTTGAAATTCGTACATTTTCATTACCTTTAGGTCATACCACTGAAACTTATGCACTGAACATTGGTGGGGCGTCTCTTTGGGCGTTATCACATTCCAATCTTGCACAATATCAAGCTGTAGGTCAATTTTTCAACTATCTTCTTGATCCACAAACCCAGACCAAATGGTATCAATCAACTCATTATCTTCCGACTACCCAAGATGGTCTTAGACATATCCTAAACACTCCTTTGCTTCAAAAAACACCTGGCTTTACAGCCCTTGAACAAGTCATGAGACAAAGATCTGTGGCATCGGATGGAGTATGCTTGGATGGATACGCATCCATTCGCAAACAAATCAGTGTTGCAATAGAAACTGCATTGTCAGGAAATATAACAGCTTTTCAAGCTCTACATCAAGTTCAGGCCGAGCTTCAATAGGCCACGTGCAAAAGGGAACACCTTCCCATTCACACCTGAAGTTGAGTTAAAAAAACTATTGGTAAAGGAGCTTATGGTAGTGTTAATCAGTGACCATATCACTTGAGAACACCCGTCAATAGTTTTCCAAAGTATGTCTGCTTGATCTGTCTTTTTTTGAAAGTAGCACGCTAAAGAACCTTTATAGCCCTTTAAGGTATGTAATATTAAAAATGCTTCTTTAATGCTTGAAAGGCCTTCTGAAAGAAAGTCACCGTCCACTAACACTATGCCATTCACTATGTTTAGTACGCCATTTAAAATATACCAAGAAGGCGTTTGTGAGGGAAGAGCTACACGACCGGGAAGCTCAGCAAAACCCGAGTGTAACTTCATTTGTGAAACATAGTCCATTTTCTGGTGAAAATGGGTCTGCTGCGGAATTTGCTCTTCCAGGATTTGGCTCAACCCTTCATCGCCAAGACTTGGCGCCCCAAAAGTAACAACGCCTACACCTGAGGGGGCTAAGTGATGATCATTCACCAAAGCCAACCCCACCAACGTTGCTATTGCCGCTCCCAAACTATGACCTGTCATCAAAATAGGATTCAAAGTTTCATATTTTGTATGGCCAATTGTTTTCTTTAGCGTGGCTAACCCTTCGTGGATACTTTCAAGCACACTGATGGATGCATCCTGAAACCCACAATGCACCTGTGCATCCATTGAAGACGTGCTTGTTGATAAAGCTGAGTCTAACTGCACCAGCTGCATGTTGGCATCTGTCAGAACATCATAAAAATTATTTGTACCGTTGATGGCAATGGTTACTTGCGGGCGGTCAGTTTTCAAATCAGCACATATATAACCAATATTTGAAGCCTGCTCCAGACCCCAACCTGTTTTTGCATTCACAGGAATTATGGTGCAATCTTTAAAAATACGTTCGATCATCTGAGGGTTTTCTTTATATGAGAGGGAAGCATGGTGATACATTTTTTCAGCCAAATGAACATCCGCCAATCCATTACATGGACGTACCTCGGAGGTCGCACCTTGCATATCCGGCAACGCTCCATGTGAAGGAACCCAAGATATACAGGATAAAAGAATCGCAGCAAAAAGTGGTTTATGGAACTTGGTCATGTGACTTCCCCTTTTTATGTCTTATACTTTTTAAATAAGACATATTTAGAGAACGTCAAGACCTGAGGGGTTTATCGTCTTGCATCAGGCTTACTGTCAAAGTTGTACTGCGCCCAGGAACCAAGGATGCTAGAAAAACACGTCCACCTGCACCTTTCACGTGGCCAGCGCCTACGACTTGGTCCTCCGTGTAATCTTGGCCCTTGATAAGCACTTGAGGTGTAATGGCTGTAATGAGTTTTTCCGGGGTATCCTCATCAAACACAACCACAGCATCCACCATGGAAAGCGCCGCTAAGACCGTTAGACGTGCTTGTTCATCGTGAATGGGCCGCGTTTCCCCTTTGAGTCGCTTGATGGAAGCATCGCTGTTGACCCCCACAATGAGCACATCACATTGACCGCGCGCTTGAGTAAGCAAAGACAAGTGACCAGGATGAATCAAATCAAAACAACCGTTAGTAAAACCAACCACCTTACCATGACGTCGCCATTTAGCCATACGATCTAAAACCATAGGTAAAGTCATGATTTTTTCTGTCGTGCATTCTTGGTCTAAAACATGTAAAAGGTCATCCACATAAATGGGCGCCGTTCCAATCTTTCCTACAACAATACCAGCGGCAATGTTGGCCATATGGACAGCCTTCTCAGGGGGAACACCTCCCACCATCAAGGTGGAAAGTACGCTAATGACTGTGTCTCCCGCACCAGAAACATCATATACCTCCTGAGCGGTGGCCTTTTCCAAAAAAGCACTTCCCACTTTAGGCACAAAAAGCATACCTTGAGCCCCTAATGTCACAAGAAGCGCCTCAAGTCCCAGTTCTTCAATGATCTGCCGTGAGGCAGCCTCCAAAGCCCCAATGGACTCGAGTGGCCGTCCTGCATAGGTTACCAATTCCTTTTTATTAGGGGTCAGGAGCGTAGCGCCTCGATAGCGATCCCAATCTGCCCCCTTAGGATCAACAAATACAGGCTTTCCAGCCAATCGCGCTGCTTTTATCACTGCATCACACACTTGAGGGGTACAAAACCCTTTGGCATAATCAGACAAGATCACCCCATTTCCTTGAGCAATGGCTGCAAGTGTGGCTTCTTTCAATGCTCCTTCCCAAATTGCGGGAAGGATGGTTTCTTGATCCACGCGCAGCAATTGTTGAGGCGCCATATAACGGGTTTTGTGGGTGGTGACGCGGTCTGATCGATCACATAAAAGCTTCAGTTGTGCCTGCGTTTCAAGATTATGAACTTGCTGATGAAGCTTACGACCACTTTCGTCCTGGCCTTTCACACTCACTAAGGTGGCTTGGCAGCCTAGCCCGCCTAAATTCCTGAGCACATTTCCCGCCCCACCCAACACATCTTGTTGGTGTGTCACTGCCAAAACAGGAATAGGCGCTTCTGGGGAAATACGATCCACATGACCGAAAACGAACGTATCCAACATCACATCACCCAAAACCACCATTTTGGTTTGGGTGAAAATATTAGAGAGTGATTCTATCATGATTTATGTGCCTTCTTCTGGTGTGTTTCTTATAAAAGACCCGTGCTGCTTTGTCGATAAAAATGCGCTATGCCTGCTGTATACCCTTACTGATGAATAGTTGAGGCCGTCAATTGCGTTTCTCCTTGTTGCTCGTTATGGATATCCTGGATATCCATGGGATATCCCGATTTTTTCCTTGTGTTGCCTGACATACAGGCCAATGGATATCATTTTCGTATTTTATTTTTTTTTGCATATACTTTCCTTTCATTCTGCGGGGTTGAGTGGGATATCCATGTGCATTATGGATATCCATGAATTTTGAGTGTTTAAGGTGAAGGTTAGATCCCGGATCAAGTCCGGGATGACAATAAAAAAGCCCCGGATAACAGCCTTTTGTAAACTGTCATCCTGAACTCGTTTCAGGATCTCATGGAAAACTGGTCTGAGATCCCGGGTCAAGCCCGGGATGACAGTAAAAAAGCCCCGGATAACAGCCTTTTGTAAACTGTCATCCTGAACTCGTTTCAGGATCTCATGGAAAACTGGTCTGAGATCCCGGGTCAAGCCCGGGATGACACGTAAAGGTCAGACTGCATCACACTTACACGCGTGATCCCCTGTGACCCTGAATCACTTTGCAATCCTGGCTTAGACCTTTTCTTAATCCGCGTGGGGATGACAACCTTTTCTAAACTGTCATGCTGAACATGACTTAGCATATTCCTTCATGCGGCCTTGAGATCCTGAAACAAGTTCAGGATGACATATTGTACTGTCATTCCGGGCATTGACCCGGAATCTGTTGCTGATGGGCCTTGAGATCCTGAATCAAGTTCAGGATGACGGTGTAGAATGATGGGATTC
>CANLAL010000068.1 GCA_947488045.1 Alphaproteobacteria bacterium | reverse complement strand
CGACGCGTTTTGATGCCTATGGGTGTAGTGGAAGGAATGGAATTTTTAGCAGATAAATTAAAAACTTCCAAAAATAATAATGATTTTTTTACCACAATGAATCAATAATAGGCTTTGTTGAGACATTATAGGCAGAAAAACGTGACATTGATTAAAGTATTTCTATGCTGTGGCAGCTTTCTTTCATGCGCATTTGCGCAAGAATCCTCGTTCCCACAGCCACAGAGTACAACACCTGATGCCATCGAGTATGAAGCCAATCTAAAAAATGACCCTTTTGAACCCATCAATCGATGCGTCTTAAAATTCAATCGTGTGGTTGATGGGATGGTACTCAAACCTCTTTCTACTGTTTATCGCACCCTACTCCCTTCAACTGCACGCGTAGGCATATCCAACAGCCTTAACAACCTCAAAACGCCCGTAATTGCACTCAACATGGGCCTTCAAGGTAAAGGGAGAAACGCGACCCGTGCATTAGGGCGTTTTTTAGTCAACTCCACATTAGGCATTGGTGGACTCTTTGATATCGCAAGCAAGATGGGGTTGAGAGGTGAAACTACAGATTTCGATCAAACTATGGCTAAGGGAGGCGTTCCGTGTGGCCCTTACTTAGTCTTACCTGTTTTGGGACCCTCTACCCCTCGGGCACTGGCCGGACATATCATGGAAGTTATCATTGACCCTTTCAACCGGGTTATGATACACGAACATCGTCGTAATTATATTTATGATCGCGTAGGCATTCAGGTGATTGCCACACGAGAGCAATCCCAAAACTTAATTGATGTTTTAGAGTCCGACAGTTATATGTATGAGACAATGCGCAATCTTTACATGCAAAAACTGAAAGTCAATGTGGATAAACCTGAAACCACCCCTTATCAAGGCCCTAAACCCTCGGATAGCTGGTAAAACTAATCTAATATTGAGAGTATAATTATGAAAAAAATATTTACCCCGCACTCACTTCAAAAAATTATTTTAGCTTTACTGTGTGCCACTCATATTCCAAGCTCACACCTTTATGCACTTACAGCATCTAAAACCATAAGCAAAACGATGCAGACCCCTGAAACTTTTGTACGAGAGCTACTCAGTGAAGCTGTAAGCACACTAAATGAAAAAAACCTGTCGACAGCTGAAAAAGAAAAGAAATTTGTAGCGCTTTTTAGAGAACGCTTTCATCTAAGAAGCATTGCAGGCTCTACATTAAGACGCGGGGAAGTTAAAACTATATCCCCTGAAAAATTAGAGAGATTTTTAAAACTATTTGAAGCTATGATTTTCCGCATCTACATGAAGCAAATTGAGCAGCTTTCTCTCAATGGGTTTAAAGTTTCATCTATTGCTGATCAAGAAGAGGGCGGGAAATTGATTAAAACAATTATTGAGCGCAAAGATAACCCTACACCCTTTGAAGTGGATTGGATTCTTTATACTCTCGACGGAACTCTAAAGATTTTTGATGTGGTGGTTGACAGCATATCTATGGGCCAAATCCAGAGACAAAAAATACAGGATATTCGGCAGGGTGGAAATTTTGATCTCCTGCTCACGCAAATGGAAAATGAGTACGCTGCAGGTGTGATTCCATGATTTACTCTCCATTTTGGATATTAACAAATGAAAAATACAATTTTTAGTTGTGTTTTAAAGAAAAGCACCACTATATTTGAATAGTATGATATATAAAATTCGAATTAAACTAGCCTTAATGGAGTAAGAGCAATGCAAAAAACCAAACCCCAAACAACTGCAACCACAGAAGGCACTAGCGCCCTTATTGAGGTTCGCGGTCAATATTTAAAAGATCTTTCTTTTGAAAATCCAAGATCTCTTGCTCTTGACCCTCAAGGGCCTCAACCTAATATTGGAGTGAATGTTGAAGCAAAGGCAGTACATTTATCTGAAAATACTTACGAAGTTGTGCTCCAAATACGAGCTGAAGCCACACAAAAAGACCAAACTATTTTTCTTGTTGAGCTTGTTTACGGCGGAGTCTTTGCTCTTAACGGCGTAAAATCGGATATTGTTGAGCCCATTCTAATGGTTGAATGCCCCCGGCTTCTATTTCCATTTGCACGAAATGTGGTTGCTGACATGGTTAGAGAAGGTGGGTTCCCTCCACTTCTCCTGAACCCAATTGATTTCGCCCAACTTTACCAATCCCAGAAAAAAACCCCTTAAACCAACACACCAAACACATAGAAAAGCTCCTTAATGGAGTTTTTCTGCATTCACCAAACCGTCAGAGCACTGGAGGAAATTATAATTAAAACTATGCTTTCATTTCAAGCCAATATTATATAAGAGTATAGTTCCCCATTAAAGACTTTTATCTGAATATTTTGACACATTGCCCCCTAGAAATTAAAAATATTGAAAAAATTAAGCGATTATAAGCGCTGAAAACACCTCAAATCGGTGTTGTATAACATTTATAATGGGAAATGAAAATGGGCGCGCGGCACACTTATAAGACCTTAGCGCGAAAAACTCTTTGTATTGTCCATGAGTTTGTGGCTTTATAGGGGCGATTGATTGAGGATTGACCCATGGAGGACTTATGACTGCCCCGCTGATGCCAAAAGCAACTGCCCTGTGGCTTGTAGAAAACACTACGCTGACTTTTCAGCAAATCGCTGATTTTTGTCAACTGCATGTACTGGAAGTACAAGCGATTGCCGATGGAGAGGCCTCTGTAAGCACTTTTGGGTTTGACCCCATTGCCCATAACCAAGCGTCGCAAGCCGATATAGAGCGGTGTAGCCAAGACCCAGAGCTACGATTAACGTTGATTCACCATGAAAGTTTGCAGCCCAAAAAAAAATCAGCAAAATACACCCCCATGGCTGTACGACAGGATAAGCCAGATGCTATTGCGTGGCTTCTTAAGCATTACCCCGCCCTCTCTATGGCACGCTTATGTCGACTTGTGGGCACAACCAAAACTACAGTACAAGCTGTGGCCACTAAAAGTCACTGGAATGCTAGCCAAATCAAGCCCCGCAACCCAGTAACCTTAGGTATTTGCTCACAAAAAGAACTTGATGATGCCATTGTCAAAACCTATAAAGGAGATGCTCCAATGTTGGATACATCTGGAGAAGACATCTAAAAAAAGTATTAGATAAGCCTTCATTACTCTGGAAGGGACTCTTGAAGAAATTCTTCATGGGCCTTTCTCACCGTGGCGGCTGGACCTGGCGTGTTGTTGCTCACAACCATAAACACTTTTGAAGGCTTGCCATCTTTATCTAACCCGTACCCACACAAAGCAACCACCCCCAAAAGAAACCCTGTTTTTGCACGAATATGGGAAGGCAGATCACGGTTTTCAAGACTAGTGTTAACTTCTCCAGCTCTGGGAAAAGCCTTAACAAAGGCTTCATGCGTCGCCCCCTTGCATAGAAGTTCATAAAAAACCCGAACTGAGACTTGATTGTGGCGGGAAATCCCAGATCCATCTACAATTAATGCATCAGGCATTTCTAATTGAAAATGTTTTTCGATCATTGCCTTGATGATTGGATCTCCCTCATGCCAGTCTTGAGGAATGGTTTTTTTGTCTTGATGAATTAATGTCAAGTAAAGCGCATCAAACACAAAATTATTCGAGCACTTTAGTGCAGGGGACAAAATAGCATCAAGAGGGGCAGAATGATGGATGCTGATCTCAGTTCTCTCATGAGGAATTTTTAAGGGATCTTGAAGCACAACTACGGAAGCTTGGATGTTTAATTTTTTTAGCACCCGTTGAACTTTTTGTTCAATATATTCCCGCATGTTAGCAGGGGCCACAGGATGAAAGAATACATCTCCTTTATGAAGAACTCCGGACAGTTTAATACCCTCGTCGTTCCAAATACTAGTGATATGGGTGAGGCCTTCATCAAGAACAATACTTGAATGAAACGGAATATTAAAATCATTAGAAATTTGCACTCCCCCGTCAACATCAGCGACCTTAATATTCACAATGTTACCATCAATATTAAAGGTTGAGAGGGGTCTACAATCAAAAGAGCCCAGATCGTAACGCATTATGTTGTTGGAATAGAAAGGCAACTGATAGCCGCTTAAATCGACGTAGAAAGTTCTTTTAACTGCCTTTCCTTGCAAAGGCTTCAACAATCTTTCTAAATCCATAGATGTAAATGTAGGGTCCCCTGAACCCCTAAGTATGACATCGTTCAGTATTTCTCCTTCCATAGAAACGCTCACACTAGTTGTATAACGAAAATCAGAACCGAGTGCATTATAAGCTAAAAGGGCAGTAATAGCCTTTAAGCTGCTTGCAGGAATAACGTTAGATTGGGATTGGAATTCTTTAGTCACGTTACCTCTTGAATCCCCCCAAATATAAGCATGGAATGCAGGAATCTTTTGGTAAAGAGGTAATCCAGACGCATAAGGAGAAATGCAAATCATACTTATTAACACTCCACAGCGCAAAAAAAACGACTGTTGAACCACTGCATCCCTATCCTCTTGGAGCGACCAATGCTCGATCGTAAAAGCCTTTTCTTCTTTAGGCAACATGATTGTGAAAACAGTTTTGTTGTTAAAAAGTACGAAATGTCTTGAATACAAGCAGGGACACTGAAGTATATCTGTTAAGTACTTTCTGCACAGCAAAAACTATGTTCATAGGCCAAAGAGCTATCGCCCTCCAAATCGTGACGAAGAGCCCTTTATTTTAAGGCCTTCAGTTGAGGCAAGAGCCGATGCCAAATCTTCTTCCAGCCCTCAACATTATAATGGTCTTGCCCCTCAACAAACTCAATCTTTGCATCCCCTGCAGGGACTTGAGATCTAAATTTACGCATAAAGGCCTGGGCAATCACACCGGGCACGATCACGTCACTTTTTCCCACCACATGATATTGACGGATGTGGGAAATTTTTTCAGGATGTGTCAATAAATTAAAGGGTGGAGGAGGATAGGTCTCCTTCCTATCTCTATGAAAAGCAAAAAATGCTTCATGATCTAAATTGCCCCCCAGTGTCGTGACCCGAACAACATCTGATCGCTCATTGGCCAAAAGCATGGCTATAGTGCCGCCTCCAGAATACCCAATCAAATGGAATTTTATATTACGCTTCAATTTCGCGCGCAAGGCATCCAAAGCACTACTATAACTTTTTACCACCTGTGGCCCATAACGCCCACTTAACCAGTTCAGAGGTTGACAGCGGTCCTGCTCAGGATGCGTAAATTGACAAGGACGAGCGATGTATGTAATCACATCGTGTGGGTCATAAGCCGCATGTAATCCGGCCAATAACAAAGGCAATTGTGGGGACGGAGTGGGGTTATTTGAAAGGTAAGATTGACCATAACGATTTACTTGAAGAATACCATCACCCTCCATATACACATAAACTGTGTCAGAAGGTGTTGGTGGATCAAATCGACCATAGCTCCATAATGGATGAGGATTGGAGGGCCATACAATCCGAGTAAAACCTATACGCTCAGCCTCTGCATTTGCTTGCGCGATGCGTTCATAGGGAGAAATCTTACTGAATGAACCCGCACAACCCGAAAGAATAACCAAAAGAATAGTAAAAAAAATAGGGCGCAGACCTGAATCGCATATCTTATTGCCAATTAAAGGACTGGCTGAGTCCAAAAATACGCTGTGTTTCATTTTCTGTGCCCCTTTATTTTTGTTATGCACTAAGCAATGCGCTTCTGGCCATAGCAGCCATTGCCTCTGCAATCATCTGCTTCATAATAGTCATTGCACTATCATCTAAGGGAATTTCCTTGTCGTTTTGACGCAAAGTTAATTCACCTGATTTTAAATGACCCATCATTTTATCAAGGATTTCCTCTTGAGAGTTTTGACCATCCATGTACTGTAACATAATCCGATGCATAAGATCTAAATTCATACGTTCATGCCGGCCATTGGTCACCCAACCCAGAGTACGCGCTTGATGACGAGCAAAAGTTAACGCTTCCGGCTTTTCACTAGTAGAGGCGATGTAAGCTCCCGGATCAGAATATAATTGCATAGCTCCTGCAAGATAAAGGCGCATGATTAAATCACCTGCAGCTGATGCAATCAGCTCTGCATTTGCTTTATCTTCTAACTTTTGGACAGTCATTTGTTTTATCTGATCAAAAGATATTGGGCGCTGCTGATTTTCCCACAACACCATTAGGATTGCTACGGCTTCTTGATTGCTGAGCGTAAGCGTTAAACCCGCGGGCGATGTGAAGACAACGCCTTCTCCTAAATCATCGAAATTGACCGACTTGGCAGCAGGTGACAAAAATGAGCGTACGTAAAAATCATTGATAGATGATGGAGTTAGGGCACGGTTTAACACCACATCCTTATGACAAAGCAACGTATTCCTGAAACGGCGATTGGTTAAAAAGTCCATATATTGCTCAGTACGCACGATATCATTCTTTGCAGCCGTTAAGGTTTCTGCAGCTTTTTTCGGAAGGTTTCCGGCAAACATGCTGGGCACAAACGCATCAGCTAAATACTG
>CANLAL010000067.1 GCA_947488045.1 Alphaproteobacteria bacterium | reverse complement strand
TCACCCAGAGTATAAGCGGTAAAAGCTGTCATTTTAATAGGATGGCCCAATGCTTTGGCCTCATCTTCAATGACCTGGGAGACCTTTTTGGAAGGATCCATAACAAATCCTTGTTCCAAAAATACGACCTCTTCGTAAAACTTACGTACACGGCCTTCCATCATTTTTTCGATGATTTCAGCAGGTCGACCTGAAGCCTTTGCCTGATCCATCAAAATGGCCTTCTCACGCTCTAAAAGCTGGGCATCCACATCTTCCACAGAAAGTGCAACAGGGCTTGAAGCAGCAACATGCATAGCCAAACGCTTGCCTAGCGCAGTTAAAGCTTCAGCTGGAGCTGAAGATTCCAAAGCCACCATCACACCAATGCGGCCCAAATTGGGGGCTGTTGCATTGTGAATGTAGGTTGCCACTACGCCTTGAGGCACACTCAGATATGCGGCACGACGGAATGTCATGTTTTCACCAATCACAGCGATGAGGCTTGTGAGTGCTTCTTCTACTGTTTCACTTCCCAATGAAGTCGCTTTCAAAGCTTGCTCATTGCCTTTAACTGTATTAGCGGCCTGAGCAATTTGACTGACCAAAGCTTGAAACCTATCATTGCGAGCAACGAAGTCGGTTTCAGAGTTTATCTCAACCAATGTGGCGCTTGTGCCTGCACTGTAAGCGCCTACCAGGCCTTCTGCTGCAACACGTGAAGACTTTTTAGCGGCTGCCGCTAAACCTTTTTTACGCAACCAGTCAACAGCTTGTTCAAAATCGCCTTCAACTTCAATGAGGGCTTTTTTGCAATCCATCATGCCTGCGCCTGTCTTTTCGCGCAGGTCTTTGACCATAGATGCCGAAATTTCTGCCATTTGATTTCCCTTTATTCTGCTGCTTTTTCTTCTACTGGGGCAATTTCCTCAGCAGGCGCTGTCACAAAACCAAAGTCTTCCGGAGCACTTTTGACTTCTTCTGCGGTCCCCATGTCAACGCCAGCGGCCATCATTTGAGTCTGAAGACCATCCAAAACAGCTGAAGAAAAAAGATCACAGTAAAGCTCAATGGCGCGCATAGCGTCATCATTGCCAGGAATAGGGAAAGTGAGGTTACGCGGGTCTGAGTTCGAGTCCACAATACCAATGACCGGAATACCAAGTTTATTGGCTTCAAGAATAGAGATATTCTCAATATTTGTATCAATCACGAACAAGATATTAGGAACGCCGCCCATTTCCTTGATTCCGCCAAGTGCCCGTTCAAGCTTATCCCTTTGACGGGTAAGGCTGAGCAATTCTTTCTTGGTGAGTCCCTTGAGCGCTTCGCTTTGGAGTTGCTCTTCTAGGTCCTTCAAACGACGAATGGAATTGGAAATTGTTTTCCAGTTGGTGAGCATACCACCGAGCCAACGATGGTTCACATAGTATTGACCACACTTTTTAGCTGCCATAGCTATGCAATCAGAAGCTTGACGCTTGGTTCCCACAAAAAGGATACGCCCACCTGAAGCGGCCACATCGCGCACGGCCTGAAGGGCACGTTGCATCAGGGGCACAGATTGCTCAAGATCAAGAATGTTAATGGAGTTACGTACACCGAAAATATACGGATCCATCTTTGGATTCCGGCGACGTGTATGGTGGCCATAATGGGCCCCCGCTTCAAAAAGTTGACGCACTGATACGATTGGCATTGCCATGGGTTGATATCCTTTCATCCGGTTAGACCACCGCAGGTTGGCAAACCCCCCACATGAGGATTAGCACCGGTCGCCAAGAATGATGGCACCCTGCGTGTTAGCTTCGTACTCTCAGGCAGTTTTAGCTGGATTAGCCGTAGGATGCAAGGGGAAAGTTGAGCTTGCAAGCCCCAATTTTGGTTGAATTCTTTACTCTTAAAATAGGCCATCATTTCATCCTTTCTATGTGTTGCTTTGTGATATCCTGGATATCCATGGGATATCCCCATTTTTTCCTTGCACTGCAGGGCTTTGAGTCCGATTGATATCATTTTCATGTTTTATTTTTTTTTGCATATGGTTTCCTTAAAAACTGGGCTGTTGAATGGGATATCCATACGCACAATGGATATCCATGGATTTGAGTCTTATGTTGTTTATGCTGTGTATTGTCACATCATTTCTGGCTTTAACCTGGAAGCTTGTAAAAACATAGATGTCATTCCGGGCTTGACCCGGAATCTCGCGCCAACGCGCAATGAGGTCCTGAATCAAGTTCAGGATGACAGTAGCATGGTGGAGGAAGAATGACAGTAGCATGGTGGAGGAAGGATGATTAACTTGAGAGACGATTAACTTGAGACATGATTAAAATTCCTTTTTTAGGTTTCTTGGGAATTTACTATAGCAAAATGCGACTACAAAAATCAAAGTTTTAAAACCTTCGTTTTCACTTGGCATGGGGCCCTTGCGTGAAAAGCCTTTAGTGAAAAAATATCGTCCTGAAAAAACAAAGATGGAAAGCCTTTAATTTCCCTTGACCGCTCACGCATGAATTCATTATGTTGAGCCACGATTTGATTGACCTTGCAGGTGATCATTGCATCGGGCGCTTAGCTCAGCGGGAGAGCACTACCTTCACACGGTAGGGGTCACAGGTTCAATCCCTGTAGCGCCCACCATCATATATCCTGAATGAGGCGAATTGACCTGAATGGTCAGCATAGCCCCCTACTCTTCTTTAAAAACTAAAGCTCGCCGGGACAAGCTGATTTAAATGAATACTTTCCACACCACTGTATTAGAAGCGTGTTTTGAGTTTAAGAAAAGGGCACTACAGTAGAAAAACATAGCTGTCATTCCGGGCTTGACCTGGAATCTCGTGCCAAAGCGCAATGAGATCCTGAATCAAGTTCAGGATGACAGTATCATGGTGGAGGGAGGATGACAGTATCATGGCCGGCTTACGGAAAGGCCAAGTGATTTTAGAAAATCAATAGCTCCTCCATGTAAGTCTGTTTGATCTTTTCTATGAAAATCCCCCTATTTAATATGGCCTGCATTAGCATAGGCCGGCTCAAAATCAGGATTGATTGAAGTCACGCACAAGAAATGCTTCTGCTTGACATAGATGAGCGACACATAAACAAACTGTTGCTATCGTAAGATTTTTTTCGCGATCATAGAAACTCTCCTTAGTTAGGGTATACGAGCCGACTCATCGGATCTGGCGCATTATACAGCAATTTCAGAATTATCAAACCGTAACTGGCCCGCCATGCCCATGGACGAGGAGGATTCATTGAATAGATTAAAGAATAAGCCATCATGGCGACGCGCGCTAATATGAACAAGCCTATACTAACTTCTGAAACACAACCACCATGCGCTACAAAATCACAAATACCTACTGCGCCATTCATGAGAGCAATTGACGCAAAACAAAAACTGTAAGAATAACCTGCACGATGACATCCCCACAAGGCACTTCCAGTTATAGCAATAGCTGTAAAAGCGGCTTTTGGTTTTTCCATGAAAAATGCTTGAAGCAGATTAAGTGTTCCTGCTCGATAGTGGGCCCAATATGCAGCAGGATCGAACCCCTTGTGCAAACAATATTCTAGCTCTCCACTAAGCAAGGAAGGTTCCAACGGATCACCAAATAAACGAAGGGGATGGTTTTGCTTTACAAAAGTCTCAACAAGTAACTCACCTGTATAACGTCCCATGACCATTTGAGCAAAATCAACACAGTTAAAATTAAAAGGATCATAGGGTATTGACCTTCTTAAACTGGCCCCTCCCTTCTTTGAATCCCACTGGTTAAATAGCTTTCTTGAATTTTCTAATATAATCTGTAAATCCATCCACTGATCTTCATTAAGATCGACCTTCACAGATTGACAGGCTTCAAGAGTCTCACGTGTATAAGCACCCTCACGCAACTCATTCTCAATTTGGCCTGGCGGATAAAACCCATAAAAAGTTTTGTCAGCCTTTTCATATGGTTGAGTCCCAATGACTGCATGTTCTTGGCAAATATAAGCCCAGACACTTGAAACATCTTCAGAATGCACTGCCCTGGTTCCAAAAACAAATAATGCTAAAATAAGTGGAAGCTTTCGTTTGATCATTTTTTCACCATTAATACATGATATATATGCATGTAATAACATTGAGAAAAATTACAAGGTTTGTTTAAATATAAATCAATTATAACGTGTGGATTTGCTTATTTATCAATCTGCAGCTCAAAACGCTCTTCCTTAAAAACTAGAGCTCGTCACGTTGAGCTGATTTATGTGAATACTCTTCACACCACTGCTTTAAGAGCTTATATGTATCATCTTCATTTTCCGGATTAACATGGTTAACAACATGTTCGTCAAATTTTTGGCCTAGATATTTCATTAGGCTGTATCTTTCACTTAAAAGCTTAATTTTTTGATTTTCATAAAGATCTTGTTCAAGTTCATCAGTAGCTATACTTTTATACCCATTTTTTAGTCCTGCAATCGTATCTTTTAGCACAGTAACATATCTGTTTAAGCTGATTTCGGTTACATGCTTCATGGCCCTTAGTAAGGGTACAGCCTTGAGAAGTTTTTTTCCTTGATAGGCCTCATAATTATATGCAGGTTTATATTCAAATTCCCAAAAGGCTTTTTGATAGAATTGAGAGTCAGTCGTATATAGAAAATTTGGACAAGGATTTTGACACTCGAATTCTTTGAGTGCAAGATCACTTTGGAATGCAGAAACGGCATCTTTACTAGAATTAGAGAAAGGAATGTGCCACTTAAACGCTACGTCTAAATCAACATCACCAAAAAAATTTTTGCTTTTTGAGTACGCCACATTTCCGGGGTGAGGATCTCCCCCTCCGATTAAGAATAACCCTGCATATAAATGGGATAAATCGTCTAATTGCTCCGTGGATCCTCCCTTAAATGGCCAACTATCATGCGCGGACTCATGATAAAGATCTATAATGGTTTTATATCCCGCCAATTCTTGAGAAATGGAGAAAACTGCACGATCACTCTTACGCACCCCTAAAGTAATCAATGGAAATCTTTGTTGATCCCCGGAAAATGGCAGACTCAAAATTTGGCTTGCTATAATGGAGTCAAACAAAGAAAGGCCCAGTTGTTGGGTTTTAAAATAGTACTTTACCCCATCAACTGTTCCGGCTTTCACCCCACTCGCTCCACTAAATTGGTTGGCGTGCATTAAAACTGAAGCGCCATCAATTTTCTGCAGGTCAGATTCAACGGCAGAGACCAATCTTAAGCCATGTGATGCACTTTCACATGATGTAAAAATGAATGCTAAAGCAAATAGGGGCACTTTTATGCTTTTGAATACAGTGTTTGAACGAATGATCATTACGTTACCCTTAACTTTTTTGTAATTATTAGCGAATAATTTGACCTAAAAATAACATAATTTTGTTAAATTGTGATTGAGCACCATCAACCCCAAGCATTTTTAGCACCGCTAAGGATTCATGGAGGGTCTGAGAAACACGCGGATCGCTGGCAATTCTAATGAAATGTTCGTTCACTTTAGCTGCATCGCAGGAGTAGTGGCTTACTTCTGAAACGGTTGATTTAAAACAATCGGCCACCTTCATGTTGGCCTTTGATTGAGAAAAAGCTGTAAAGAAATCAACGCGAACAACGTTTTCTTCTTCTAAATCAAAACCTAAAAAGTTTGGATTTGCTGAAGGCATTCCTAAATAATGCCAAAAGGCATATTCTTCATTTAAATTTGAAGGTTGAGTTGACTTAAACTGAACGGGATTCTGGCTCCATAAAGGTTTAAAGTCTTTTCGTTGCGATGCTGAGCCGGCTAAATATGGTTGCCCTTGTGCATCGCTGGCTATAAGAAACTTAACATTCACATTGGACGCATTCTGTGTCGCAATCGCATTGTGAATGCAAGATGCCACAACGTTGGCAATCTGCTTAAAGCCCGTTTGGTCCGCATAGCGAACATACCATTCCAGACCCAATGCATCTTCATACAACCCTACCCCTTTTCCAAGGCTACCCTTCTGTTTAAGGCTTTGGATATGTAAGGAGTATGTATCAATACTGTTGGCTGTATGCACAATCTCATTGGCCGTCTGCAAAGAATCATTAATGCGATTAAGAATACATTGAGGCCACAAGCTATTGCTTAGGCCACTTGGCATAATTGAGTAGTCTTCGGCATGTCCACCATCTTTCAATGTGGTGGCAAGTGCTTTGGGTGCCCTGATATCCGGGCTAATGGTCAAAACCAAGAACGCAATCATACCGAAGAACAGGGGGCTTTTCCATGCACGCATTATGTAAACTCCATTTTACTGTACATACTTACATTTTTGATTGAATATGTAGAAGATGCAAATTTAAAATTCAAGAAAATTTGCTAAATAATTAGACTGCAATGTACGCTTTAATTCTATTATATTTAAAGACGTTTGATATTGCTTGCCAAAATTGGCCGTAAAAAAAGGGCCCAGATTGCTCGGGGCCCTTTTTCGTATCTTAAAGTTCGTAAGTTTAGTCTAACAATTTAATGTTATCTGCTGAAACTTTTCCCTTATTTGAGACAAGCTCAAAGCCAACACGTTGACCTTCTTTGAGATTCATGATCCCAGCCTTCTGAAGGGCAGAAAT
>CANLAL010000066.1 GCA_947488045.1 Alphaproteobacteria bacterium | reverse complement strand
GCTAACTGAGGTTTATTCAATATTAGGTGACAAGCGCTATTTTCTCGGTGGTGAGTTCCCGTTAAGGTTACAGAGGACATTTTATCAAACGTCAAAACACCATCATGGGCTGAATATTGACGGGCTTTGGATTTTTTGGCGAGTTTTAAACATAAGTGATCGTAAGAATGAGCAAAGGTCCATGGAGCTTTGCCCTTAAGAAAGTACAGTTCAAGAGCTGCGTATGCCATTCCTAAATACAATCCCTTTCGAAATGCAGGTCTGATGTTTCGGACTTGATGAAGTTCCTGCATTACAGTGCTTGAACGCATCCGCATGTCATAAGTGGGTGCAAGGGTGCTGCTTAAAAAAACTTGGTCTGCATAGCTTTCTGCTGCTAAAACCCCTGAATACATGGCGTTCTTAATACCTTTAATTTTCGCTACATTCACAAACCCTGCGGCGCAACCAATAAGCATGCCACCAGGAAAGTCTAAGGTAGGAACAGACTGCCAACCGCCTTCATTTAAAGCTCTGGCCCCATAATGAAGGCGTTCACCACCTTCAAGTAACGGTCGGATGTGAGGGTGTGTTTTGAATTGTTGCAGCTCCTCATAAGGATCCAAAAATGGATTTGAATAATCAAGGCCTACTACCAAACCAAGAATGATCGTTTGATTCTCTGCATGATAAATAAATGAGCCACCATAAGTATCAGTAGGTAGGGGCCAACCTATCCCATGGATTATTTTTCCGGGCTTGTGCAGGTCAGACCTTACGCGCCAAATTTCTTTTAAGCCTAGTCCATAGGTTTGAGGGCTTTTTTGAAGCTCAAAGGTTTGAATGGCTTGTTGTGAAAGATGCCCTCTGCACCCCTCTGCAAGGAAGGTGGACTGGGCATAAATTTCTACACCCTTTTGAAAGAGAGGGCCATGTTCGCCAGCCTTGTCAATACCTTGATCACTCGTTTTAATCCCTACAACAGTGCCTTCTCTGATCAATAACTGTTGGGCCGGGAAGCCGGCGTAAATTTCCACACCTAAAGCTTGGGCTTGCGCACTGAGCCAGTGACAAAGTCGGCCTAGGCTAATGATAATGTTGCCAGTATTATGGTAAGGGGTAGGCAAGGAAAAGCTGTGAGATTTGGAAAAGTATAAAAATTGCTCCTCTTGGACGAACGTGAAAGGAGGGAAAGAAGGGTCGTTTTTCCAGTGAGGGAGAAGTTGATCTAAAACTTCTGTTTCTAGGAGGGCGCCCGATAAGATATGTGCGCCCACATGCGGGCCTTTTTCCAATACGCATACACTTACGGTGGTATCATAAGCTGCTGCTTTTTGTTTTAAGCGAATAGCTGCACACAGACCTGCTGGTCCAGCGCCTACAATAACTGCGTCAAAAGATAAGGCATCTGTTTCCATAAGGACTCAAGCCTTTCCAAGTCTTCGTCTCACTCTCTGTGAGCGATTGCGTACAATCATAAAGCCGATGCCGCCAGCTAAGAGAGTGGCAGGGATGATCATCAATGCGTTAGTGTAGGCGTCAGGGCTATAAATATGGACACCATCCCTAACCTTGCCATCCCATAGATACTCCATTGTGTGCCCAATGAAGCTATGAAAAATGTATCCAAAGAACATGATGATCATGTTAGCGCATGCGGTGGTGAGTGCGGTAAGCGACTCTTTTACGTAAGTGCTTGCTTTATAAATGGCGAGGATTTGATAAGCACATGCCATACCTGTAATGAAGAATAAGCCAGACATGAGATAGGTATCTATCTTACCAAATAAAAGAAGGAAAAAAATAAGGGCCATTATTAATGCACTAGCCACGATGATTTCGTAATACTTCCCAGTTTTTTCTGCAAATATTGCCAATACGGGGGCACCGACTCCCATGCCAATAAAAATAAGGGAAGGAAGTGAGGCGGCAATGGTTTCTTCAAAGCCATACACTGTCATGAGAAATGAGGTGCCCCAAACATCTGTAAATCCCTCCATAGGGCCTACCATCAAGCCTGCGCTCATGCAGATAAGCAATACTTGGGGTGTTCGTAAAACATTTTTCACATCATCCGAAATGCGATTTTTTGAGGTCGCTTCTTTTCTGTAGGCAGGAACCATCATAAAAATGAGGAGTGCTAAAATGAGTCCAGAAATCATAATAAGGTAGATGACGTTGTCTAGACCAATAAGGCTAAGTATATAATTAAGGGGCTGACTTCCATAAATGGCGCCTACCAGGCCAATTGTGACAGAAATACCCAACATGCGTCCAAATTTTTCATCTGGAAATGTCATGCGTACAATCTTAAAAACCCCTAAAATGGCGGCTGAGGAGCCTGCTCCTATGAAAAGACGGCCAATGCATGCGAGTATCCAGGAGTGTCCAAATAGGAGAGGGCAAAGGCCAATGACAATAAGAAGGACACTTAAAGGAAGAATTTTTTTTGGGCCAATATGGTCAAGCATGATGCCCAGGGGAATGTGCATGGCTGTGTAGCCCAGATAGTAAATCCCAGAAAACTGTCCAAAATGGCTGGCATCCACGTGAAAGCGCGTCATGAGTTCATCGATAGTGATGCTAGGAAGTATGCGCAAAATGAATTGGTAGGCATAAAAAACCGACGCTAAAAACCAAACAATCCAAGGCAATGCTCTTCTATATGCGACCATAATCAGACATCTCCATTAAATGTAACGCCTCATCTTAGTCAGGAATTGTGAATTGTCAAAGTGCATCATTAGCCGTTCGCAAGTCAATTTCCAGCTTCTGGGGGCCACGGTGTAACGCCTCATATTTTGTTTTCCTTATGGCTGGTGTGATATGATATTATGGATATCCAGGATATCCAGGATATCCATGGGATATCCATGATTTTTCCTTGCATGCTGCTGCTTGGAGGTCGATGGATATCATTTTGCGTTAAATTTTTTTTCTTCATATATTTTCCTTGTTTTCTGAGGGGTTGGGGTGGATATCCCTATGCAAAATGGATATCCACGGTTTTGGTTATTCATTGTCACTTTTTCCGCATGGCTGTCATGCTGAGCACGACCCGGAAGAATGTAGTGAGCAATCTAAGTCATGATTAAAATTCTTTTTTGATGTTTCTAATCTCTTTAATCCTAGCAAAATGCGCACTCAAAAATCAATTTTTTTAAACCTTCGTTTGTTTGGCGTGAGGCAACTGCCTGTATAAGGGGATTTGTTATTATTGTTGTTATGGTGAAGAGGGCTGCTGTTATTTTAGAAGTCTTTTTTGTTGAGTTTTTAAGGGGGAGAGAATAGACTAAATGTGAGCTTTTAGACATGCCGTCGGTTCTCGTGTTCCTACTTTTGAGGGCTAGGCATCGTTTGATGTATAGGAATAGTAGTTGAGGCACAGTTTATGATGTCTTGTGGCGTTAATTTTTTAACCGTTCAGATGATAGACAGGTTCTTGTGATGTTGTTTTTTACTGAGTTTTAGTCACCGGATGCTTCTTGCTATTCCAATTGCACATAACAAGCCCTGACCTTCAGGTAGGGCTATATTGGAGTAGATATGACAAGGATTATGTTAATTGACGCGACACATGCAGAAGAAAAGCGTGTCGCTATTATAAGTAACTCTAAATTAGAAGAGTTTGACTACGAAACATCCACAAAGCAGCAATTTAAAGGTAACATTTATTTGGCGAAAGTCATTCGTGTGGAGCCTTCTCTGCAAGCGGCCTTCGTGGAGTACGGTGGTAATCGCCATGGGTTTCTAGCCTTTAGTGAGATTCACCCAGATTATTATCGTATTCCCGTGGCAGATCAGTCTCAGGCCTCTCCTGAGACTCCTGAAAATACCGCTTCCGATACATCGATGGGGGAGGGGGATCTTCCTGTCGATTTGGATGGAGAAGAGATCTCTGCAACTGAGGTGCTTGAGGTGGTAGGGGGGGCGCAGGAGGATGACGACCGCTCTCATCATCAAGTCCACAAGTCCCCACGTGGATACAAAATTCAAGATGTGATCAAACGTCGCCAAATTATGTTGGTGCAGGTTGTGAAAGAGGAACGCAATGCTAAGGGCGCAGCGCTCACGACATACCTCTCTTTGGCGGGGCGTTATTGCGTTTTGATGCCTAATGCTGAGCGTGAGGGGGGTGTTTCTCGTAAAATCACAAATGTGACTGATCGTAAGCGTCTTAAGAGCATGATTGATGACTTGGAGATCCCTGATAGTATGGGCGTGATTATCCGAACCGCAGGGATGGAACGGAGCAAATTAGAAATCCGTCGTGATTTTGAGTATCTTGTGCGCCTTTGGAATGAAATCCGAGAAAAAACCCTAGAATCTACTGCCCCCTCATTGATTCACCAAGAAGGGGATTTGATCAAACGGTCTATTCGGGATTTATACACTGGTGACATTGAAGAAATTTGGGTAGAAGGGCAAGAAGGCTACAAGGCTGCGAAACATTTTATGAAGACGCTCATGCCTAGTCATGCAAAGAAAATCCACCTTTATGAAGATCAAGCGCTGTCACTTTTTCATCAACATAAAGTGGAAGTGATGCTTGATGCGATTCATAGTCCTACAGTGCAATTACGTTCTGGTGGGTACATTGTGATTAACCCAACTGAAGCTTTGGTTGCTATTGATATCAATTCAGGGCGTGCAACGCGTGAGCGACATATTGAAGAAACAGCTTTTAAAACAAACTTAGAAGCCGCAGATGAAATAGCCCTGCAACTTCGTCTCAGAGACTTAGCAGGCCTTATCGTTATTGATTTCATTGATATGGAAGATAACAAAAATATTCATACTGTGGAGCGACGGTTAAAAGAGGCGATGGCCGAAGACCGCGCACGCATTCAAATTGGTCGAATCAGTCCCTTTGGACTATTAGAGCTTTCTCGCCAACGTTTACGCCCTAGTATCATCGAAGTCAGTACGATGGTTTGTCCTCATTGTGAAGGGCTAGGCCATGTTCGATCTGCAGAATCTTCAGCGCTTCACGTACTCAGAGCGCTAGAAGAGGAGGCGCAACATGTGCGAGATCTAACCTTTAATCTTAAAGTGCCGACTCCCGTAGCTTTTTATCTGCTGAACCATAAAAGAGCGGCAATTACTAAGCTTGAGGGCAATTATAACATTAAAATGATTATTGAAGCGGATGATACGCTCCTTGCTCCAAATTTCACGCTAGATTACCTCGGCCGGCAAGAGTTGGTGAAAAAAATTAAGAAAGAGCAAAGTGCTCAGGAGCATGAAGCGCGAAAAGCGAATCGCCGTCGTCCTGATCGCCCAAACCATAAGAATACTGGACGCGTTGCCATTCAGCATGATGACGTATCAGAGGGTGAGCCAATTGAGCAAATTGTGGTTCAATCTTCCTCACAGGAAGATGGGTCAATTGGGGGGCAAGAGACCACAGAAAATAATGAACGCCGCCGTCGTCGTCGCCGCCGCCGTCGTGGCCCAAGAGAGGGGGCAGAAGGAGTGGCTGTTCTAGGCCAGCAGTTAGCAAGCGATGGGCCCATTGTTTCAACGGTACCTGAAAAGCCAATGAACTTAGATACGAATACGGGTCTTGATAAGGCAGATGAATCGTCAAGAACCAGGAATCGGCGCCCTCTTAGGCAGCGTCCCGTTTCCCCTAATGTGACACATGAGGACCTTCCCTCTGTTGCAGCGACAGAGCCATCTATAGAATCTGATGTGTCTGTGCAAAAGGATCCAGCTGTAAAACGTGTGAGGCGGATTAAAATTAAGGATTCAAGCGAAGGTCAAAACTCTGTACCTCCCATGCCAGAGCAACCGCAGCGTGCAATCGTGGAAAGTTCGCCTGCTTTGAAGAAGCCGCGGGTTTCTCGTGCTAAAAAAACAGAGGTTCCTGTTTCTGAAAAAATTGAAACGCCTCAAGCACAGGAAGCGGAGCAACCTGTACGTAAAGGGGCTCGTAGTGGGTGGTGGAAGCGTCTTTTAGAAAACGAGTAGCACATGGATCAAGAAAGCATAAAAAAAGTGAAAGGAAAGGTGAAGATACCATTCCGTGGTTTGCTTTCCTTAGTTTTATGCTTTGTCATTTTCTTTCAGCCCTGGACTTACGTAAAATCCGAGGAGCGGGAACGCTTCAGTATTATTGTGGATGCTGAGGCTGAAGAAACCTTGCGCCTTTTTTTAGACCCCATGTTGAAAATAGCAGGTCTGCAACCAGAAAAAATTCGCGTTGTGATCGTCAATACTGATGTTATGAACGCTTCCGCTGTTTCGGGTGGCGTTATGGCCATTAATACGGGGCTGCTGTTGCGTGTTAGAACTGTGGAAGAGCTGCTCGGTGTTTTAGCTCACGAAGTCGGACACTTCATGGGGGGGCATCATATCCGCATTGCGAGTGCCATGGAGCGATCCGCTGCGAGTATTTTAGCGGGTGCTCTTTTGGGTGGTATCGCTGTTGCTGCAGGAAGTTTCGATGCAGCGTTGGCCGCCATGCTGGGAGGGCAACATGTGGCAATGCAAACCTACTTGGCGCATAGAAGAGGTGAGGAGTCTGCGGCAGATCAAACAGCCGTGAATATTTTGGATCAGCTCCATATTACCTCTGCAGGTATGGCTTCATTTTTTGAAACTTTATCTTCAAGTGATTTAATGCGCAGGCAAGCTCCAAAAAATGCTTACTCACAAACACACCCACTTGATAGCGAACGTATAAACTTTGTAAAAAATCACTTAGCCCATTCTGTAAACGCCAATAAGCGGGCCCCAGATCAATGGAAAGAATCTTGGGAGCGTCTGCACGCAAAGCTATTGGCGTTTTTGGGTGAGCCTGCTCAAACTCAAAAGATATTTCAAGCCATGCCCAATAAAACAGCTGCTGAGTATGGGCAAGCGATCGTATACTATCGTCTTTTTAAGTTGCCCCAGGCACTTGCTATTACACAAAAGCTCATAGAACGCGAACCTAAAAATGCCTATTTTAATGAGCTTATGGGCCAGATAAACTTTGAGACAGGAAAAATAAAGCAATCTCTACCTTATTATCGAAAAGCCATTTCACTCAAGCCTGCTTCACCCACACTTGCTATTAATGCTGCCCATGCTCTTATTGAAGCTGGAGACGCAATATC
>CANLAL010000065.1 GCA_947488045.1 Alphaproteobacteria bacterium | reverse complement strand
TCCGCATAACCGTGTGAAGCACGATCTGTAATGGACATACGTGAGAACTCACAGTCTTTTGACGAGACTTCATAGGCTGGCGCACGATAAATTGAATGTGCGATATCGAAGTCAAAGTCAGCTGAAAATTCCATCAGCTCTTTTATGATGGGGTCTTTAGCTCCCTTTTCACCAAGTGACTTTATAAGATGAGCTACAGCCTTACGCATGTTATGCTTTTCTGTCACATGACCAATATGGTGGGCCGTACGTGAAGAGTAGAGGATGTCCTTTGAACGAGAGGAAACATCATCCATGTTCTTTGGCTCATCGGCTTCTGGGCTAAACAAGTCAATCATGAAAGCTAAAGTATGCTTTTTCTGAGTAAGGTTAAAGATGCCTTCCAGTGGAGTATTGCTGACGCAACCGCCATCCCAGTACATATCGCCATCAATGACCATTGGAGGGAATCCTGGAGGCATGGAGCCACTGGCCATAACGTGCTCAGGCCCAATCTTAATTTTCTTGCTATCGAAGAAAACCAGCTCTCCAGTTGATACTTTAACAGCACCTAAAAGAAGCTGAGTGGCATTCCGGTTAATCCGGTCAAAGTCCACGAATTTCAAGAGCGTATCCCGCAGCGGGGAGGTATCGTAATAACTTAAAGCTGCAATGGTTCCCTCTTTTTGAAGCTGAGGAACAGGGTTGCGTGGTTCGAAGAACTTAGGTTGCCCGAATAACATTCCCTGCATGGAGCTAAACATGTTGTGTTTACGACGTAGCGTATCATTCATGGGAATTTCTGCTGCAAAGTCTGGGTAAGAGATTGTCTTCCAAAACTCTTTTAGCTTTGCCACACGATCTTTGGGCTCATTACCTGCGATCAAAGCCGCTGTAAAGGCGCCAATAGAAATACCACTGACCACATCGGGTTGATAACCAGCCTCATCCATGGCTTGGTAGGCGCCGATATGGTAGGCACCCAGTGATCCTCCTCCTTGGCAAGCAAGCGCGATGCGCTCGTAACCATGAGATGAATTTGATTTTGTCATTTTTCTCTCCTGACGGTTCACTAATAAAGCCCATAATTTGGGCGATATTAATTAACTATAATACAAACTTAATAATTTAAGTTTTTCGTTTGATACTATTTTTACCGCTATAAGATTAATAAAGACTTAATGACTGGATTTTCCTTCCCAAAAATGTCTGCGACATAAGGAGACATATCTATCGTTCCCACCAATTTCCACTTGTTCGCCACTCCAGACCGCTTGTCCAGATCCATCTATACGCAGATTCATAATAGCTTTACTGCCACAATGACAGACTGTTTTAATTTCAATAAGATCCTCAGCCCATATTAAAAGGTACTGACTGCCTTCGAAAGGTTCGCCCATGAAATCTGACCGAAGGCCATATGCCAAAATAGGCATGTTTAATTCATCCACCACTTGCGTGAGTTGTTTGACTTGGTGTTTGGTTAGAAATTGAGCTTCATCCACCATAACGCACTTAACGCCATGGTTTGGGATGCTGAGCTGCTTTTCAATATAAGTAAAGAAGTTGAGATTCCCATCAAAGGGATGTGCCTCGGCGTGTAGGCCAATACGCGAGGCAATGGTTCCTAATTTTTCACGCGTATCAATCGCAGGGGTGAATAGTAGGGTTTTCATCCCCCGTTCATGATAGTTAAAAGCTGCTTGCAGTAATGCTGTGGATTTGCCTGCATTCATTGCTGAGTAATAAAAACGTAGTTTAGCCATGGTGTCCTCACCGTTATAGAACTTTGGAATGACATTCCTTATTGAGATTGACTCATTTTAGAGATAAGGCGTCAAGGTTTATTCATTTTACTTATGATTAAAAAAGATTGTATTTACGTCATATTTCTCTCCATTTTTGTTATTGTTGATGGGATATCCTGGATATCCATGGGATATCCCCGTTTTTTCCTTGTTCTGCTTGGCGTTGAGCCAAAATGATATCATTTTCGTTTTTTATTTTTTTTTGCACATAGTTTCCTTTCTTTCTGCGGGGTTGAGTGGGATATCCATGTGCATTATGGATATCCATGGGGTTTCATACTGACAACTCTGTCATGCTGAACTCGATTCAGCATCTTATCGCATGGAGTTTTAGATCCCGGATCAAGTCCGGGATAACAGTGCAAAGGCTTATTCCCAATCAGATCCTGAAACAAGTTCAGGATGACAGTGCAAAGGCTTATTCCCAATCAGATCCTGAAACAAGTTCAGGATGACATTTTTTGTAAACTGTCATGCTGAACTCGATTCAGCATCTTATCGCATGGAGTTTTAGATCCCGGGTCAAGCCCGGGATGACAGTGCAAAGGCTTATTCCCAATGAGATCCCGGATCAAGTCCGGGATGACAGTGCAAAGGCTTATTCCCAATGAGATCCCGGATCAAGTCCGGGATGACAACTTTCTATAAACTGTCATGCTGAACTCGATTCAGCATCTTATCGCATGGAGTTTTAGATCCCGGGTCAAGCCCGGGATGACTGGTAAGTTGTTAAAAGACAGATCATTGGTGTGATTGAAATTGAAGCATGATTAAAATTCCTTTTTTTAATGTTTCTCATGCATATACCCTAGCAAAATGCGTGAGCAAAAAGCAATTTTTAAAAACCTTCGTTTGGTTTTTCTGCAATGCGTTGCTAGGCGGGCTGCTGGCGTTGGTTTTATGACTCAAGATCTTCCTGAGAGAGGTTTATTTCTCCTTCTGAGGGAGTCTCCTCAGAAGGCAGGGCATAGCTGCCCGTAAACCATCGATTAAGATCTACGAGTTTACAACGCTCGGAGCAAAATGGCCGGAAGAGTGGATCAACCGGCTTTTTGCAGATGGGGCAGGCTTTTGACATTTAGCGATTCACCAACTGGAACTGATTTCCCAATGTGGAGATTTTAGTCACTGTGAGGTTTGCAAACAAGGTTTTTAAATGGGCAAGTTCATCACGGAAGGTTTCATGAAGGGTTGTGTAAACTTCAGGGCCCATTTCAAGGGTGAGCTGTGTGCCCCGATGCGTCATGCAGGCTTGCAGGAGTTCGTAACATACCGCTTCAGGCGTTTTGCTTATCACCGTGCGCATGAGAAGGCGCGCCAGGTGAGGAAAATGGCTTTCACGGGTGAGCTCTGCTAAGCCCAAATGGGTGATGCCATGAAAAATAAGTCCATGTGGGTCGTTTTTCACCAGTGATTTGAGCTTTTGCTCCAACATCTTGCGGTGATGGGGCGTTTTCATGGTGATGAAGTCAATGAGAATCATGCCTTTTAAGTTGCGCATGCGGATCTGCCGCAAGGCTTCTGGAACGGCTTCAAGATTGACTTTCAAAAAGGTTTGTTCCGCCTCATGGGAGGCAAAGCCTGAGCCGCTATTCACGTCAATAAGCGCAGCTGGTCCCATGGTATGCATCTGCAGGCTTGCCCCTTGAGAAAGAGGAACCTTATTTTCATAAAGATCTTGCCAGGCTTCTTCAACGGGTGCAGGAAATCCGGGTTCTTCCAAACGTAATACAGGGCTTGCATCACCCCATAAGCTTTGCCAGGTGCGAATTTCCTTCATCACTTCGCTATCATCGGTCATGATCTCGTCAAGCGGACCTACCAAATCAAGCCAGCGGAGCAGGGGAGAAGGGGTATAAAGACAAGTGGGCTTATCTAGCACGCTGCAACCCTTTTGCACTCTTGCCCATACAGACTTTAAATGGTCCCATTGGGCCAAGAGGTTTTTAAGGCCGACTGTTAACCCTTGGCTGCGGATGATGCCGCGAAAGCCTGCGTCAGAAAGGGCATCGACCCAGTCGCTATGTTCCTTAGCTTGGGCTTTAGCCCGCGTGGAAACCATCACATCTTCCCGATTGGGCATGTGCACCAGGCCAGGAAGGCTGAAGGAAATATTGGTCGTGAGTTTGAGGAGCGTATGATCTTCAGGGTCTAATCCTGCGCCGTGAGAGGCGGCTTGCACTAAAACTTTTTTCCCTACACCCGGTAGAAATTTTGGGTTTTTCAATTCAATAAAGCCCAGCTGATCAAGGCCCACATCCACAAGCGCACGATTAAGGGGCTTCACATGATCTGTGACGCGGCCAATATAAACACTGTCTTTTAATGAGGTGCGATGCTTCACATCGAGAAAAAATTCACTGATCCAATCTTGATCAATGAGAGCGGCCCGTGTTTGACCCCAGGCGCGGGTAATGACTGCTTGTTTCATTTATTTATGACGGAAGGTAATACGGCCTTTGGTGAGGTCGTAGGGTGTCATTTCCACATTGACCTTATCGCCAACAAGAACACGAATTCTGTTTTTGCGCATGCGGCCGGAGGTATGGGTAAGTACCACGTGGCCATTATCAAGTTTGACACGGAACATGGCGTTGGGCAAAAGCTCAGCGACAACGCCTGCAAACTCGATTAAGTCTTCTTTAGACATTCATTCTCCTAAAACCAAAAAAGCGTATCATGCAAAGTATGAAAGGTATTTAAGCCCTTTGGTCAAGCATTTTTTACTAAGTGCACTTTATTTTGTCTGGATGCCCTTAAAATGGCGTTAATTTTCCAAAGAAATAATAAATCCATGAGAGGGAGCCTTGTTTAGAATGACTATAAAATAAGTGGATAGTGATGCATATAAGACTCATAAGGAAACAAAAATCATAAGAGACTGAAAAATTTGAATAAAAATGTCTTTATTTTTGGGTCGTGATGTGCTTAATATTAGCCAATATAAAAAATATACCATTTTATCCTGTTGTAGGTTGCCATGAATTTAAACAAAATCTCCTTTGCAATATTCTTTGCTATAATTTTTTCAAATCATTTGTGTTACGCGGCCAAAGGTACAACGAGTGCCGATAAGCCCATAACTGCTTCTGTTTGTGCTGACCGGAGCTTCGATTCAAGCCATAGCAATGTGGACTTAGGCAGCATACTTCCAGGGAAAACAGCTTCTGGAACATTTGATGTTACGCTTTCTGGGAATCAGAAGGTTTTTTTGAAGATGGAGACGGGTGGCGCCGTTTTGCTTCATGAAGATAAAAAAACCGAACTCCCCTATACTTTAAACGTTCAAGTCGACAAAGGTTTTACCTTTGAGTCAGATGCCAAAGTGAGCGCTTCTGGCGATATAGGAGACATTGCACGTTTTGGTTCAGGGGGCGCACTGGGCTATATTGCCGAAAACAGCCAACCAAAACTTAAATTTAACATAAAATCAATGGTGCCCAAAACGGGCTTAGAGGCCGGCAATTACGCTGCAAACATTCAGTTTACACTTATGTGCATTTAGCGTCCCCTTAATCTCTATTTCGATTTTCCCATACCACAAAATCAATTATAAAAAGGCTATACCCATGAACATAAAAAAATCTATTTCAATGAGTGTGCTCATTGCACATTCTTTGCTAGCAACATCTGTGGATGCTGTTAATCCTAACACCCTTAAAAGTCAGTGTGACCTATTGTCAATGCTGAGTAAGACCTGCCAAAACAAAGGTACTATCCAAAGCGACTTAGAAGCTTTGCATCAAAACTGCCAGGATCTTTCCGAATTTAGTTTAACTGATACATCCATATCTCGGTTGGCTTCGGCTCAAAAACAATTGCGTTCGGCTTGGATTGAAGGAACGATCATTGACCGTAACATACAAGAAGCGAAATCTTTTCAGGATCTGGTGGAAGTGATTATTCAAGAAACAAACCATATTACGCGTATGCCTGCTTATCGGAGTGAGTGCGAGGATTCTTCAGGTTTTGCGTCAGGAAATATGGTTTGGTTTTGGGCACCTGTGGGGGCGGTGTCGATCGGTTTTGTTTATATCGTCATAACGATTTTGAATCGGGTCGATACAATTGTAAGCCATACCTTGGATATAAGTCGTGAAATGCTCAATGACTCCCGACAATTCAGCAAGAGTTTCCTTGACCAATCACGGCAATCAGGACGTTTGAGTCGAGACGGCAGCCGCCCTTCCAGTGCGGGCATTAATTCTTTAGGCCTTCGGGGGGGCAGTAGGCCCCCTAGTCAAGGGTATGGGAGCGATTCTTCCTATAGTGGGAGCTTTTTGAGAGGGTTGCAGGGGCATGGAGGCTCTCATATTGCAGGTGGGGGGCAGCACATGTTAGCACCTCCCACGAGGTGGTTACTTCAGACACCTGTAAGACATCAAGGTTCTCGTTTACGACAACCTATGACATCTTCACCCATAGGGCGGTTTGGAGGTCTTCTGATCCCGCGTACTCAGCGAAGCATTGATGAGTTGGCTGCAGAACTGGAATTTAGTGATGATTTATTTTCTCCTCTTGGAGAGGCAGCAGAGGCTTTGCCTGCGCCAGCAATGTTGGATCCATTATCTCCTCCTCATGGAGATGCGGCGGCGGCTTTGCCTGCGCAGGCTGAGGAAAGTCAATCATCTTCTCCACATGAAGATGCTGTGCCCGCTTTGCCTGTGGCGGCTTTGCCTGCGCAAGCTGCAGCGGCTCTTTTATCCCCTCCCTCTTCAATGGAAAGTCAAGAAGATGAGGCAGATAGTACGCATACACCGACCCCACCGGCAACAGCGATTGCTTCCGCGACCCCTGTGACTGCGATTAGACTTCATAAGCCTAAAGGTTCAGCAGCGTCTCAAAGTGCTCATGGGCATTCTCCTGCAAAAAAACGTAGGCAGGATGGTGAGAGGCAAGCAAATGCTGCTTCTGCTCAGGCTGAATCTGCTCATGAAGATGATGAGGAAGAATCCGTTAGCTCCACCGCTAAACGCAACCGAGAGGAGAAAAGGAAGGAGAGTCAACGAGGGACTAAACGTAAGAGTCAGGGTCGAGCAGAAGAAGGTGATGAAGAAGACTCTGAAAGTAAGCGCAGTCGAGAAGATCATTCTACAGAAAGTGCAGAAGATTCTCCAGAAAGTGCAGAAGATTCTCCTCTCATGAGTCACGTGACGATGCGCCGGAGAGGTAAGGATACCAGAGGCAAGCTTGCTTCAAAGCCATTTGAGTAAGAGAAGGGGTGATTAAAGGCCAATCAGCCCATGAATTTCGTGCATATGTTTTGTTGCAAGGGTGCGGGCTTTTTCTGCCCCTTGCGCAAGGCAGGTTTCTAAAAACGCTTGATCTTGCGTCATCAGCTCAT
>CANLAL010000064.1 GCA_947488045.1 Alphaproteobacteria bacterium | reverse complement strand
TGCAGTTTGATATTTAATCGATTACAAGTAATATCATGATCAATCATGTGAGAAAACCTTTGCCCAAGTTTGCGTCCTCTTCCTCCATCAGCTTTGTAAAAATGCATGGTAATGGCAATGATTTTGTAATTCTTGACCAACGGGGGCACCCTGAATCGTCATTAAGCCGTATACTCTGTCGTGCGATGACAGACCGTCAAAAAGGGATCGGCTGCGATCAGGTCATTCAACTTCAAGACCCTAGGAAACCCCATACCTCTGCTCATGTGCGCTTCTTTAATCAGGATGGCTCTGAAAGTGCAGCCTGTGGCAACGGCGCGCGGTGTGTGGCCTGGCTGTTAAGTCAAGGATCAGCCCTGCCAGCAACAGTGCGCTTTTCAACATCAGCACATGTGCATGAAGCCCAAGTGACGTCCTTAGATGAAGTGACGATAGATATGGGTGCCTTTACTCAGGCTCTTGATGAGATTCCTTTATCAGAAGGATTTGATCCATTAGCTGTAGATGTGGCCATTCCGGCTTTAGGCATGGGTATTGCGGTGGGCATAGGAAATCCTCATGTGGTCTTTTTTGTGGAAGACCTTGATGCCCATGACCTGGCGCAATTGGGTCCGCGCATCGAAAATCACTATGCATTCCCTTCCAGGGTGAATGTACATTTTGTGGAGCAAAAGGCCACCACCTATGCGCGGCAAAAAACCTGGGAACGGGGTTCAGGTCTGACTCTTTCATGCGGTTCTGGAGCTTGCGCAGTGGCCGCTGCTGGATACTTAACGAACCGATGGACTTCCCATGTGGCTCTAAGTCAGCCAGGAGGGGCCTTGGCCTGTCATATTTTAGACAACAAGCATGTGCTTCTCACCGGCCCCGTGCGGCAAGTGTTTCAAGGTCAGTGGGCTCTTTAGATGACCACATCTTCATGTAAAGCCAAAGCGCCTGAAATCATCACTTTTGGTTGCCGATTAAATACCTATGAGTCTGAGGTCATTCGCGACCTCCTGAAAGAAACGCATACTGAGCAGCAGACACTAGTCTTTAACACCTGCGGTGTAACTGCGGAGGCAGTGCGTCAAGCCAAACAGTCCATTCGGCGGGCTCGGCGAGAAAATCCTGAGGCACGGATTGTGGTGGCAGGGTGCGCTGTTCAGATGGATGCGGATAGCTTTGCTCAAATGTCTGAAATTGATCTCATCCTCGGTAACGAAGAAAAGCTAAAAGCTGAAAGCTATACCTTTGAACCGGGCACTGAACGGGTTCGGGTGAATGATATTATGTCCATCAAGGAAACAGCCCTTCATCTCATCCAAGGGTTTGAAAATCGCGTGCGGGCTTTTATCCAAGTCCAAAATGGCTGTGATCATCGTTGTACCTTCTGTCGTATTCCTTATGGCCGCGGCAATAGCCGCAGTGTTCCCGTGGGAGAGATCGTTACTCAGATTCAATCCCTTGTCACCCAAGGGTGCCAGGAAGTGGTCTTGACAGGCGTAGATATCACTGATTATGGCAAAGACTTGCCGGGCGCTCCCACCTTAGGAGAAATGATTGCTCGGGTGTTGAAATTGGTTCCTCAACTCTCCCGTATGCGATTATCTTCTTTAGATCCGGTGGAGGTAGATGATACGCTTATGCAGCTCATCACCAGTGAAAAACGCTTGATGCCTCATCTGCACATTAGCCTTCAAGCGGGAGATGATATGGTTTTGAAGCGAATGAAGCGTCGGCATTTAAGGGCTGATGTTATCGCATTTTGTGAGAGCGTACGCAGCAAGCGCCCGGATGTTGTCTTTGGTGCGGATATTATTGCAGGTTTTCCCACGGAAACAGACGAAATGTTTGCCAACACCCTGGCTTTGGTGGAAGAGTGCAATCTAACTTTTCTTCATGTATTTCCCTATAGTGCTCACAAGGAAACCCCAGCCGCACGCATGCCTCAGGTTCCTTCACAAGTCATCAAAGAACGGGCGCGTCAGCTGCGTGCAGTGGGTGACAGGCAATTGACCGCATTTCTCCATACCCAAGTGGGTCAAGACGTGCAGCTGGTAGTGGAGCAAGGCAACACAGGGCATACGGATCATTTTGCGCAGGTAAAGATTCATGGACAGTCAGCCTTGGGCAGTATCATGACAGGTCAGGTCATGGGGATAGAAGGACACGTATTACAGGTGAGCGTATGACAGAAACCAAACAAAAAAAAGGTTGGCTCTCAAAAATCACTGGGTCACTCACAGGAACTATAAAAAAAACTTCAGCGGGCCTTAAAAAAACATCCGATAAAATTACGTCAGGCATTGGGACCATTTTTATCAGCCGTAAGCTTGATGCCCAAACCTTGGAAGAGTTAGAGGATCACCTTCTCCTCTGCGATATTGGTGTTACCGTTACGCAAAAGCTTTTGACTCCTTTGCGCAAGATCAAAATGGGCGAAGACATTGATGAGCAGCATATTCGGTCTATCTTGGCTGATGAAATCATTAAAATTATGGCCCCCTATGCAAAACCTATTGTGATTACACCAGGTGCTACACAAGTAGTGGTGATGGTGGGCGTCAATGGGAGTGGGAAAACAACCACCATTAGTAAACTCGTGCATCTCTGGCGCCAGCAGGGGTTGAGTGTACGACTTGTTGCAGGTGATACTTTCCGAGCGGCAGCTGTGGCTCAATTGAAAGTATGGGCAGATCGCTTGGGGGTAGAGGTCGTTTCAGGTGAGGATCAGTCTGATCCAGCAGGGTTAGCTTTTGACGCTTACACTAAAGCGCAAGCTGATGGTGTTGATGTTCTTCTCATTGATACAGCAGGCCGTCTTCATAACCGGGAAGATTTAATGGCTGAGCTTTCAAAAATTAACCGCGTACTTAAAAAAGTAAATCCTGCAGCACCCCACCACTGCCTCATGGTATTAGATGCAACGTCTGGTCAAAATCTTTATCCTCAAATTGAGGTGTTTAGTAAGTATATGCCAATTTCAGGCCTGATCATGACAAAATTGGATGGAACGGCTAAAGGTGGTGTACTCATCGGTCTAGTGGATCGTTTCCATCTTCCTGTTCATGCCATCGGAGTGGGTGAATCAGCTTTAGATTTAGAATCCTTCGTGGCGGAGGACTTTGCACAGCACTTAGTGGGTCTTTAACTTAAGCATACTTTTTCTTAACTATCATTCATCTGCTTGTAAGCCTGTAAGGCGCGATCTCTACATGTGGCGTGATCCACAATGGGGTGGGGGTAGTTTTTTCCTAAGGTTATGCCTGAAGCGCCCAAAATCATAGGAGGGGCTTTCCAGGGTTGATGAATGTAAGCATCAGGTAACCCTTTTAATTCAGGTATCCATTGACGTACATAATGACCTTGGGGATCAAATTTCTCACCCTGTAACACGGGGTTAAAAATCCGAAAATAGGGCGCAGCGTCTACACCGCATCCCGCCACCCATTGCCACCCCATAGCGTTACTCGCCTCATCCGCATCCACCAGTGTGTCCCAAAACCATTGTTCGCCCTTTTGCCAAGGAATAAGAAGATGTTTGGTAAGGAAAGAAGCCACAATCATGCGCACCCTATTGTGCATCCACCCCATTTTCCAAAGCTGCCGCATGCCTGCATCCACAATGGGATAACCCGTTTTTCCACACTGCCAGGCTTCTAAGTGGGAAGAATTTTCCTGCCAAGGAAATTGCTCAAAGGCCAAACGCAAAGACTTATCTTTTAATTCAGGAAAGCGTGCTAGGCAATCATAGGAAAATTCTCGCCATCCGAGCTCAGAGAGAAAAACCTCTGCATCAGAAGAAAGATCTGGGTTGTGTAAACAGGCATTTTGAATGGCATGAAAAATATAGCGAGGGCTCATTTCTCCCCAATGTAGATGGGGAGAAAGACCGGAAGTCCCACTATCAGAGGGAATATTTCTCCGTGTGCCATATCCTTTTAACCCATGATTGATAAATTGGTTAAGCCGCTCTTGGGCTCCTATTTCTCCTGGTTTCCACATGTGGTGAAAGCTTTCTGCCCAATCGGGTTTTGAGGGAAGGAGTTTCCAGTCCTCCAACCGGTCGCTAGGAGGAAGGGAGAGGGTTAGATTATCAGGTCTGGCTAATGGCGCTTTTAGGTTCAACCGACTTCTGCATGCTCTCCAATAAGGGGTGAATACCTGAAAGGGCTTTCCCGATTGATTGAGAGTCTCACCTGGTTCATGCAAGAGCCCTGAGGGCATTTCGTGGCATGTGACCCCTAAAGTCGTTAGATGTGCTTTAACTTGAGCATCTGTTTGTTGCCCAAAAGGGTCATAGCGTTTCGCCCATACCATATGCTTTACGCCTGTGTTCTCAACAAGATCTGTTAAAATTTGAACGGGGTTTCCTCGTTTGAGGCATAGGCTTCCTAAATCATTTTTCAAACTTTTTAAACTGTGATGGAGCCACCATTTTGATGTTGCGCCCCAAGGGCGACTAGTCCCTGTTTCATATATATAAAGGGGTAAAATTAAGTCTTCCATTTCAAGGGCATGCGTCAATGCGGCGTTATCGACCAATCTAAGGTCTTGTCGGAACCAATAAACTGTAGAACATTTATTCATAAATCCCCTTTAGCAACTTCATAAAGTCAAATGATACAATTTTTTATTGACAGTTCTTTTAAGTGACAATTTTTACACAAGACACGTATTCATCAATCTAAACAAGACGGTGCCAAAAGTGAAAAAGTATATTATCTATCTAATTGCTCTCTCACAGCTAAGTCTTATAGTGCCTGGGCCTCTACAGGCACGTCAACTACTATGATCTTGTGTTTAGAAGATCGAGATAACTACATATATAAATTTAATTCCTACTATATTTTTTAGGCACAACATCATTTCACTGATCGCTGTGGCATATTTAATACCTATCTTGGCAGCGCCTATAAAAGTTGATCATAAAGATAATTCACATATGGAAATTAACTTTTTGTTAAAAGACGGTAAAGGAGACATTCATACCACATCTATAATCTCTCAAAACTCTTCAAGGTGGCCATCAGATTAGGTGGCAGTATATCCAGAAAATTCTGCAAACTCTGAAGTGATCAAAGTGTTTGTCTGCATGGCAAAAGTTGTGGCTTTTTTTTCTATAATCGCAGGTATAGGCTTTGTGACTCAGTGCATTATTAGGTGCAAGGTATCAGAGAGCGCCGTTTGAAGTTTAAGTAATATTCTTGTTCAAATTAATGTTTAGTTAACTTTTTTAGGTAGGATAGTGCTGTCGTTTTTCTGCTGACATGATTGCGATGTGAGCAATATTAAAACGCGACTTATTTTCCACTCTAAACAATAGGATGTCCAATGAAAAAACGTACCATACTTCTTGCCACTGTCGCATTTTTATTGCCTTTGATGGCAGAGCCTTTACAAGCTGACCAACAAAAGAATAAGCCCTTAGATTTTTCTTCTCGGGAGAATGATGTAACGTACAAGGATGCAGCACATCTCTTCCCTTTCTCTTCCTCAGAGCCTGTAAGTCAATCTCAGAAAACCAATAAGGGAACTGCAGAAAAGATTGTGATGCGTATAGTTGTCCCCACAGTCATTGGGTATTTGAGCATGAAATTCATGAGCAAAGCGATCCACTTATTCCAATCTTGGCGAGCCAATCCTAATCCTGATCCTGATAATGGTAGGCCAGATAAACGTACTCGGGTACGGAAACATCACCGTCCATGGAGTGAGAGCTCATCTCATTCGAGCGTTTCACTTGGTTTGGATTCCTCTGGCAGTGGTCTTTCTTTGCCGATGTCTGCTTCTGCTTTTAGTCTTGAAGAGGAAGTTAATCGGAGAGGGGCTATGCGGCCTGCAGCTATTGCGACCTCTGTTGCGATTGATCCTGTTCAAGTATTGGTTGATGCTATTGTGCAACCAGGAAATATACATACACCTCAGGGGGCGCTCACAATATATGTGCGGCTTCTTAAAGAAACTCAAGATGAGTCGTTGATTGCCCGCGCTTTCAGAAAGATTTATGGAAAAGAGAATTGGGCAGGAAGGATTAATGAGGCGAAGGACAAGTACGCAAAGCACGACAAAAAAAGATTATGAATTGGGATTAGCTATATGCCGATCTGTCTATTGTTCATGATTATGTGAATCAAGAAAAAACCCCCAAATTTGATTTTTGGGGGTTTTTCATAAGAAAATATAGAAGTAAATCTTAACGCTTGGAGAACTGGCATCCACGACGGGCACCATGTTGGCCGTATTTTTTACGCTCAACCACACGGCTGTCGCGTGTTAAGAAGCCGCCGGATTTTAAAGGCGTACGTAAATCTGGTGCTTGACGGACCAAAGCCTGGCTAATGCCGTGACGTAAAGCACCTGCTTGCCCAGAAAGACCTCCACCCGCAACGGTGCAAATCACATCATATTGTCCTTCAGTTTTTGAAGAGAAAAAAGGTTGGTTGATGATCATGCGCAAAACTGGGCGTGCAAAATAGCTTTCAAAGGTGCGGCCATTAACTGTAATATTTCCACGGCCAGGCTTAATCCACACACGTGCAATGGAATCTTTTCTTTTTCCAGTGGCGTATGAACGGCCTAAACCATCTACTTCACGCACATAAATCTTGCGCGGGGCAATGGAGCTTGCTTCTGGTGCATTTCCTAATGATGCTTTAAGCGCATCAAAGCTACCAACGGAGGTGGAATTTTCTGTTTGCACTTGGACTACCTCTTGTTTTTCGTGTTCATGCTGGCAAAATCAATAACCTCTGGGTTTTGGGCCGCATGCGGATGCTCGGTGCCTTTGTAAACCTTTAGGTTTGTCATAATCTGGCGACCCAGCGGGCCACGGCTAATCATACGCTCTACGGCTTTCGTGAAAAGGCGCTCAGGATAACGCCCATCAAGAATTTGACCCATTGTGCGTTCTTTAATGCCGCCAGGATAACCTGTGTGCCAATAAAATTTTTCATCACGCAATTTATTGCCAGTGACCGCAACCTTCTCAGCATTAATGACGATGATATTGTCACCGCCATCCACATGAGGGCTAAAGGTCGGCAAATGTTTGCCACGCAAACGCAAAGCTACATAGGAGGCCAAGCGACCAAGGACTAGGTCCTGTGCGTCAATTACGTACCACTTTTTCTGCACATCTGCAGGTTTCATTGAAAATGTTTTCATATCGCTAACTAAACTCATGACTATTGCTTATCTCTCATAACGGAATGTCAATTGCGGGTCAATGGGAAAATGAGGGTAATGGGATTTATTAGTATTTGAGTAGGGG
>CANLAL010000063.1 GCA_947488045.1 Alphaproteobacteria bacterium | reverse complement strand
TATAAAGCAGCTAACAATGGAGGCTCTAGTCTTGAAGATGTAAAAATGTGCAAAGATAAAATGTGCCTATTGTCCATAGGAATGGAAGTTGCAGAGGGTCACACCACAGAGAGTGGGCAATATCAGGAGACTTACCGTGTTGTTGGCGGTAAATCAGGGCTAAATTATATGCGTGCTGCGGGTCATGGCGTCCTCGATGTGGCCACTCTTGGTCTTTGGGAAGTGGTGGGGACACCTGTTGAAGGGATGATTTCCGATAACAAAGGCTACATTACAGCCGTTGCTACGTATGCCAAGAAAGGTGATTCAAAATGGGAAAAAATCGAGATTTATAAACACTTTGGCGAAAAACTTCCCTAATAAAGTTTGTGCGTTCGGTCCAGCTTTTATAAGCGTCTACGCGTACAGGCTTTTAAAAAATCGTCAATAAAAGCAGGCTCTTTTACGCGTGTTGTTTTTTCAACGCCTCCGACTACATCGACCGCAAAGGGGGCAACCCAATCAATAGCTGCCGTTACATTAGTTGGTGTCAAGCCGCCCGACAAAATCAGTTTGTAATCTCTCGCTAATTTGGCTGCCAGTCCCCAATTACTCAGTCGCCCTGCTTCTTTCGCTACATGCTCCTTAGGGCCTGTGAAAAGAAGATAGCCATATTGATCAAGTATTCTCTGTGGTGGAATTTCAGCTTCTCTTGATCCTTGAAGTGCATAGATCATGCGTGCTTTTAGTGTGCCAGGCGCATCAATGTCTTCATAAACTTGTGCAAAATCAAGACCTAGATCTTCCATTGTGCGGACAATAGTTTTGCTATCTGTATTTAGAAAAATTCCGACCTTTAAGGCTGCTCCTTTTAGTTGCAAAATGATTTTTTTGGCTTCATCTTCAACGATGTATCGTGGTGATTGTTTATAAAAATCAAACCCTAATGCCCAAGCTCCTTTTTCAGCAGAAAAGAGAGCATCATTAGTAAGGCATATTCCGCAAATTTTAGCATACATTTGGATCTCCTTCTTAGGGTTTAGTATACATTCCGGCATTCCAACCTTCTATCGGAGGGCCAACTTAACTTATCCTTAGAGTAATGATATTCAATTGTGTGTATGCTTTGCACCAATATTCGAGAACTCATTATCTCTATTGGGCTTATTGAAGTAATTGGCGCCTTTATTTTATATTAAGTAAAGTATTAGATGGCTAATGTTAAGATAAATACTTTCTATATTCTGTTGTTGTCGCAGCGTGCTGTTTAGTGCAAAATCACATAGCAATTTAATGCTTTGAGATCAAAAATTCTAATCATTTTTTGAGGGGGTAAAGCTCAAATGATACATTGAGATCACAATAGGTTATGACTTCAAAATATCTTTGTTCTTCAATAGACTTTCAAATTCCCCAGATTGAACCATTTCCCGTACAATATCGCACCCACCAATAAACTCACCCTTAATATAAAGTTGAGGAATGGTAGGCCATTGGGTAAAGTCTTTAATGCCTTGACGCAATTGAGGATCTTGCATTACATCCATTCCCTTAAACGGAACATTGAAGTGATTAAGTACAGAAACTACCGTGGCGGAAAATCCGCATGCGGGTATATCTGGCGTGCCTTTCATAAAAAGAACCACAGGGTTGGCATCAATTGTCTGTTGAATGGTGTTGAAAATATCTGACATTGCAGGCTCCTTATTAAAGCGGGGTTGTTTGTGTGTGGATACTTAAGGCATGAAGGTCGGTGCCCATTTTAGGGCCCAATGCTGAATAAACAATTTGATGTTGGGCAATACGTGAAAGCCCCTCAAAGACCGCGGCACTGATAGTGAGTTGATAATGATCCCCATCATCTACCAAGGCTTTTAGCTGAGCTTGACAGCCAGGAATGGCGCTTTCAAGAAGCTTTAAGATTTCGTCTGGCTGCATGGCCATGGTTGTGCATTTCCTTATACATTATCCAACATTTATTAAATAATGGGATTGTTAAAAAATAACAATGTTTTTAATATGTAGCCTTGGAAACAGGAGGATTTTATGACGATTCAAGACCATTTGAACCACGCTAAACGTGTTGCTGAACAAGCGCATGCGCCTTATTCAAACTTTTATGTTGGTTGTGTTGTAAAAACAAAAGCAGGCAACACCTATCATGGGTGCAATGTGGAGAATATATCATATGGTCTGACTATCTGCGCTGAGCGCGTGGCCATAGGTACTGCCGTAGCAGCTGAAGGATCTTCCATGCGCCTGGACCATGTTTATGTGGCCATGGCCCATGAGAAGGAAGGCTCTCCGTGTGGTGCTTGTCGTCAGGTAATTGCTGAATTTGGGGCTGATGCACATGTCCATTTTATCCAAAAAGGTAAGGTGGTTTCAGTTTCAGTAGCTGATCTTCTGCCTTATGCCTTCGAAACTTTAGCCTAAGAAAGCTGGGTTTGTTCCCAATAAAGAAGTGGAGGGCATACGATTTTATTTGCATATTTTGTCGCCACTGCTAACGCCTTGGCTAACGAGTGGAAATAGTATGATGCGATATAATCGCCTTAGGTGGAGCTTGAGATCCTGAATCAAGTTCAGGATGACAGGGGTGGAGTCAGGATGACAAGTGTGTAAACCCGAAAAGCTTGTCATTCCGGGCTTGAACCGGAATCTTGCATGTGTAAAGCCAAGTTTGGCAACATCCTATTATCTGGCTTAAAGCAGCAGTCCAGAAGGAACTATTGGGATATTCTATGGTTTAAATCCATTAACAACCCATTCTTAGTTTTTTTGAATTTACCAATGAATTCCTTTAATAATCCATGAAAGACTTCCTTCAAAGTCCACAACGCCTTGCCCAAATATATCAGCCGGTAAAGGAACACCATTGTTCTGGGTCTTTTTAGCGCCCCGATAAAGAGCCGCAATAACCATTTTTGCGCGACGTTTTTTTTCTTCAGCTGTCCTCGGTGTTTGGCCGCGAAGATGGTCATATGCCGACATTAGCTTAGCAATAACCCCCGTAACAATAGGAGCAGCCATAGATGTTCCTGTCATTTCTCCTTCCTTTCCATTGGCTAGGTCACTTTGAACCCGCACACCTGGTGCAGCCATGCAAATGTGGGCATAGAATGGGCCGGGAATATTAGAGGACTCATGGAGCTTGAATTTTTCACTTTCCATTGTGGAACGCCATGAACGCTCACGCTTTTGACCCCATATCTCGTTGCGATCTAAGTTAACAGCGAGTACCACTTGATGCATAAGATCGGGGCGTAAGGCTTCGATGCGGAGCAGTATGTTTCGTATAATCTCGCCTCCATAAGAAAGATTGCGCGATTCATTTCCTGCGGCCATGACAAAAATAAGGCCCTGATCTAGACCCTCAACTATTTCACGCACTAGCCACTCGCCGCTCATGAAAGCTGAGGCATTGATCACATCCATGTCTTCTTGAATCAATAACTTAAAATCGTAAGGGTCAATAGTAATAGACATCATTCGGATGTCAGCTTTAGGAACAACTCGTTGAATGATGCCTGCTACATGGGTTCCATGATCTACATGGTCGCTTTTAAGGCGAAAATCAGGAATACTTTTTAGTTTGTGCCACTCTTGGACTGTTTTTGCTTTTAGTCCTACATGCCTGTCCATTGGAAAAACGTCCAAGACCCCAGCTTTGATTCCCTCTCCGCTATAAGCTTGCATGCCATCAAGGCCTGCTTCCAGCCATGGAAAGGGGCGCCATTGGGGCCCCAACTGCTTATATGCAAAGGAAAAACCTAAGATCAGCACAATAAATAAAAGAAGACGATCAAAGTATTTCAACGAATATATACCTCATAAATACCTACTCAAAGCTACTCTATCAGACCTTATGTAAAGAAAGAAATAAATGCATTGCATAAATGTATGCTTGCCATGTAAAAATGATATTAGAGCCCACTCAGCAGGAGTTTTAACCGACATGAAGTTTTTTCTCGACACAGCCGATGTGAGTGAAATTAAAGACCTTGTCCAAACAGGCATGGTCAATGGAGTCACCACTAATCCCACCTTAATTATGAAGTCGGGACGCCCATTTAATACGGTGATTAAAGAAATTTGTGAGCTGGTTGCTGGTCCTGTGAGTGCAGAGGTCATTTCAACTTCCTATGACGATATGCTGGCTGAAGGAAAAGAGCTTGCCAAAATAGCATCCAATGTTGTGGTTAAGCTTCCTTTGACAGTCGATGGCTTGAGAGTGTGTAAGCAGTTATCAGGTAGCGGTATCCCCACAAATGTGACTTTATGTTTTAGCCCTCTGCAAGCCTTATTGGCTGCTAAAGCGGGAGCGACATTTGTTTCTCCCTTTATTGGCCGGCTTGATGACATTAGCCAGGACGGTTTGATGCTTGTTCATGAAATCCTAACTGTTTTCAGTCAATATTCAACGCTGACAACTGAAGTACTGGTGGCTTCTGTTCGCCATCCCCTTCATGTTTTGGAGGCTGCAAAAATGGGTGCGCATGCTGTCACGCTTCCGCCAAAAGTATTGCGTCAACTTTTTGATCACCCTTTGACGGATATAGGGCTTAAGCAGTTTTTGAATGACTGGCAAAAAGCATCTAATGTCTGAGTGAGCTTTTTTAGAAACTCTTTGTTTTAAGCATAAAAATTAGAGTGTGAGACAAGATATGCATGGTTGACTTATCTATAGTGCAAGCCGAGTTCATTGATTGGATGCGCCATGAACGGCGCATGTCCGCCCATACGCAAGAAGCCTATCTTAGAGAGATTAGGCAGGCTTTGCAGAATATCCTTAAAACCCACAGTCCACTTTCTCCCGCCTTCACACTTGATATACTCATGCAGATCACGTCACAAGATATACGCTCTTGGCTTGCTCACCGACTTGATCAAGGGCTTTCAGCGCGGTCCAATGCACGGGCTCTTTCTGCCCTGAAAACCTTTGCTAGATTCATTCTAAAGCGTCATGAGGTTGAGATCTCAGCAATTATAAAAATGCAAAGCCCACGTTTTGGGCAATCTCTCCCACGACCTAGTACCCATGCGCAGCTATTGGATGTCATCAATTCAAGTGTAGCTGAGCCGGAGTGGGTTAGCACGAGAGATTTAGGAATTTTGGTTCTCATTTATAGCACGGGACTGCGCATCAGTGAGGTCTTAGCGCTTACACCGAAAGATGTGGAAAAGGATACGCTTCTTGTGAAGGGCAAGGGAAAAAAGGAGCGTATAGTTCCTTTATTAGAGGAAGCTAAACACTATATCAGTCATTATATTCAAAAGTGTCCTTATACCTTGTTAAAAGATTCCCCTCTTTTTGTGGGTAAGCAAGGAAAGCCCCTTAATCCTGGCGTTTTTCAACGCTATATACGTAATCTGCGTCGTACACAAAATTGGCCTGAAAGTTTCACTCCCCATGCTTTGCGTCACACGTTTGCAACGGAGTTGCTTAAAAATAATATGGATCTGCGGACATTGCAAACGTTGTTGGGGCATGAATCCCTTTCTACGACTCAGCTTTACACGCAAATCAGTGACCCTCAACTGACTGCAGTTTACAATAAAGCCCACCCAAGGAATACTTAACATTCAAGTCCATGCATTTATTGGAATGCAGCATTGCAATTTTTGTAGTACCAAAAAAAATAAAAAACTGATATTAACTTAGGCTGGAATTAATATTTCATTTATGGAGCTCAATTTTATGAAAAAAATGAACACACTGTGCACATTTGCTGTCGCTGTGGCCCTCTCTGTTTCCCCCTTGGCAACCACAATGGCTCATGCAACTGGCCTAGAGTCGAATTTGACTTCAGATGTGCTAAATACGACTTCGAACTCAAACCAAACGAGTGTAGTGCAGAGTCCTTCTGGCGATGCAAGCTGGGCCACTTACTATGGTATGGGTGTGGGCGCTGCAACTTTCGGTTTAGGGTACTATCGCGCAAATGTATGGAGTGGGGCAGGCTATGTTTTAAGTGGAGCCGGCTATGTTTTAAGTGGAGCCGGGACAATTGCAAAGGTTGTTACAGGAGTTCTCGTTTCAAAGCCAGCTTTGGCCCTTGCTGGAGCTGTTGTCTTTGTGGTTTTTCTGAAAGTTGGCACAAAAACATACTCTGATACATCAGGGCTTTCTTTTCTCCCAAAATTCCTTGTGGCTTCTTACGATACTTCGAAAGAGACTGCTTCAAAAATTCAAGACATTTGGAATTCTACTGCTACCAGCGGTCAAGCTTATGTGGCTACTCCCTTTAATGAATATGTTCTTAAGCCAATTGGAAGTGCTTCAATGTCTGTCATTAATGACATTGCGAACCATCCCGTTGACTTTACTGTTGCCGCTATCGAGACTTTTGGTGCGTTGTCTTTGGGCTCGGCGTATCTGAAGCACCTCAATAGGATTATGCAAAATCATGAGAGAAATGCTATCATTAAGTGGGTGTCTACCCCAGTACTGAACCAAGCCGTTGGCTTTGCTTTTGCGGCTATATTTTTTCAACACATTCATAACATTCGCAATTTTATACGCACCAGTGTTGAAAGCACCATGCCTGAAGTAAAAACCTATGTTGAAAGCATGGAGCCCTCAACATGGTTCAACAGAACAGTCGCATATGTGACTAGCTTTGTGTCTGAAAAGACCACGTAATCCTGCTGTTTATTATTCGGTTTAATGGGCGATTTTGATTTCAAGTCGCCCATTATCATTTCTACCCACTAATTTATTTTCCTAAACACCTTCTGTTTACTCCCTTTTGTTTCTTATCATAGGTTTTGATAAAGACATTTCAGATTTTTTTGGCTCTTCAGGTTAACAGTCATGTAATATTGTTTTGCCCTCCTTATTATGATTTAGGTCCTTGTTAAAAAGACCTTTATTTATGGCAAAATGTTAGAACTCCTCGGTATGAGGGATAGTTTGCTTATTGCCTACGTATTGTCATTTCCTTCGTTTTAGGCATCTCAAGTCTTCGCGTCGTGTATTGCCCGAAATGAATGTCGTATATGAAAGGTATTGCATGAGCCACGGTGGTCGCTTCATGTGTAATCGCTCTGCCTTCATTAAGATTTTAGTTCCATGCGCCTCAGCCATAACCTAATGTTGTATAATGGATCTGTACGCAAGTAGATCCCATTTTTAATGTTTCTAAATGGTCTTTCATTCTTTGTGCATCCTGTTGTTTAAGTTCAAAACTACAGGAGAGGATTACAGGATTAAGACTCAACTCCAGAAGTTATATGCCTGTATAGTGTTAGTTTCCTCTCGTGAAGAGGACGTGTCCATGTCGTGTGCATCCTGCTGTTTAAGTTCAAAACTA
>CANLAL010000062.1 GCA_947488045.1 Alphaproteobacteria bacterium | reverse complement strand
TTTTTGCATATACTTTCCTTTCTTTCTGCGGGGTTAGGATGGATATCCCTATGCACATTGGATATCCATAGGTTTTTATACTTACAACTCTGTCATCCTGAACTCGTTTCAGGATCTCATGGAAAACTGGCCTGAGATCCCGGATCAAGCCCGGGATGACATTTTTTATATACTGTCATGCTGAACTTGATTCAGCATCTCTTTGAGACCCGGTATAAGATCCCGGATCAAGTCCGGGATGACATGTAGAGGCCAACTCGCCAAAAGATCCCGGATCAAGCCCGGGATGACATGTAGTCATCACGTCAAAGAACAGCTGTCATTCCGGGCTTTGACCCAGAATCTCGTGACAGGTTCCCATGCGACCCTGAATCAAGTTCAGGATGACAGGCTTTTAATAGCATTTGGGATGACAACGACGATTGAATGGGAAGCATGATTTAAATTCCTTTTTTAATGTTTCTAAGGACTACAGCCTAGCAAAATGCACTTAAAAAATCAATTTTTCAAAACCTTCGTTTGGTTTTTGTTTAGCTGCTTATGGAAAAAGGCGCGGGAAGAAAAAGAAGAGTCATAAGAGCTTATAGCTTTTCATGAGATTTCTAAGCTTGGGAAAAGCGAGATCTCACTGAATTGTTGCTTGTTAAGAATTTTTGGATTTAGGGAGACTGTCTTGGCCAGCAAGCCCCACTCCCAAGAGCTGCTTTAACCCTGCAAGATCTTTCTCATCAGCAAGAATTTCTTGATAAAGCTCAGCGAGGCTCATATGCCCCCACGCCACGGCCCGTTTTACCACATAGGGTGTGGGGCTATGAGGTTCCGTACGCAACAAAAAATCAGCAGCAAGATTTAGCAAGCCATAAGCTTGCTCACGTGAGGTGACTTCACTGATATTTAAAAATGTGTTGTCAGCTTGTGTCATGGACTTTTTCCTTTTGACGGTAGGCGTTGGTATTTCCAATGCTAGCTTTTCATTGGACTCGTCCGCATGCTCTGGTACAGCAATAACGGACGGTGGTGTATAGTAAAGATTCACGAAACGACCAATTTCCAATAAAACATTTCTAATTTTATAAAATGAATGGGGATGATTCGGATAGCATGTATGCAAAACCTTTTCAAAATCCACAAGCGCCTTTTGAGCCGCTTCAAGCTGGCTCAGTAAATTGCCAAAGAAAATTCCCGGTGTTTGCTGGGCACTTGTTATAATCTTATCCATCACGGGTGCGCCTTCTTCCCGCGCTTGGTCAATCAGTTTGCGCCCATCGGGATGGCGTTTAGATTGCAATTCCAAATTGCCTGCGCTGACCACATTAGCCCATACATAATTATGCGCCCCAATTTCAGAGGATTCTGTGACGGGAATAATCATAAGGCGCTCGGCTAATTTTTCATTAACCCACTCCAACACACTTAGCCGGAATTCGTGGTCCTGTTCTTCCAATTGAGGGTGAAGAGAGACCCAAAATTTTTCACAAAGTTGTGTCAGTAGGCCTATTCCATGGGTCAGCCCTGCTACCCCATAAAGGGAGAGCCAAGCTTCTGCGAGCCAAGCCGCAACTTGCAGATCTTTTGATTGCTCACAAAGCAACTGAATGCAAAGACCCTCCACCACATCCCATTGAGATTTTTTAAGGTTAATTTCCCATATGCCACGGGGCAAATCCTCATCCTCCCGGCGTGCTTTGGCAATGGCATCATAACAGGATTCATAGCGCACGCTGGGCCCCGAAGGGTTTTGGGAATGAATAGGTTTTAGAAACCGCTCCATACCCAAGACGGGGAAATCTTGCTTAATGCGATGGGTTTTTGCAGCGTCCATTAATTTTCATCTCCTCCATCATCACTGCCCGCCATACCTGCGTTCCCATCATCACCCAATTTATTGGGTGCAGGAGCTGCATCAAGATTGATATCCAATGGAGGCGCCATCAATGGCAATGGCTTAATCCGAATCACCTTTGGTCCCGATACAAGCGGAACAGAAACTGATAATCTCACATAGACACGGGCCAAATGGGCCGCAGGGGACATCATGGCATCATCGTCAGCTCTGTTTCCCTCCACAGTGGGGACTTCAAAGCGTAACACGTGGGGCGATGTATCTGAGGATGCAGAAAAGTCACCCTGGTTGGCTGCATGAGAGTACAATGCCATCAAGAGGGACCATTGATTGTTGAAATAGAAATTCGCACTGTAAGCATGTGTGCTGAGGTTTGTCTGCCTATGATCACTGGTGGGCATAGCATTGCCACCTTCAGCCCACTTAAAGCTAATGGTAATGGGAGAGCCCACTTTCCAGCTGACTGTTTTGCCCACGTCTTTATGGGTTAGCTTTTGGCCTTCTCCAAACTCTGCCTCATACTCAATGATTTGATTGGCTGCAATTTCCTGCTCTTGATTCACTCTAAAATCCGCACCCACTAAGAACATGGGAGCATCTTGCCCAGGATCACCATTGATAAAGGGCTGGAAGAAATCTTGCATCTCGCTCACACGTTTCATGAACGCCAAAACATTGGATCGCGACCCCTTAAACCGCGGATCCACTGTAATAATATGAAGCATACTGGGCGTTACATCCTTCGCCAGCGTGAGGAAACTCCTTAAATCATCCACACTGACTTCCTGAGCGGCTGAGTTTCTAAAACGTGTTGATTCCGCAGATACAAAAGGAAATTTACCTGCCAAGCTAGAATTAAAGGCATCACTCAACTTTTTGTAGAATGCAACGGTGGCCTCATAACTGGTGACTTTGCACTTGTTTTGAGCGGCCTTCATTATCTCAATGCGCTTTTGCTCAAAATAATCCCCTTGGTTTGTGGATTCAATGGGATCAGGTATTTTGTCAAAGCAATTCGTGTAAGATAGATCATTCAAATCTGTGAAAATATAATTTTCCAGCGTGATGATGGTATTATCGGGTTTCTTTTTATCATAACTTTCAATCTGCTCAATGATACGACTCCACCGGCTCATCAAGGCTACATTTAAGTCCGCGCCCTTGAGGGCATCCAATTGCAAGAAAAGCAAGGTGGGCTCAGCAAATTCCTTTGCTAGGGAGGTCATACGACCCCTTTGAACTTCAAAGTATTTTTGCAGATCTTGCGCATCCTTTACGCTGTAAGCTTTAAACCCTGACCCTTTTGTTCCATCCCACCAATCGAAATTATTGCCGCTAAAAGCGTAAAGTTTTTCACCCTCTAAAAGTTGATCCGTTGTGTGTAAGATCATCGCCGCCTGCACAGCCATCAAATCCCTTAAACGAATATAGGAATCGGCTGACGCGCCTTTGGAAAGTTTTGTCAAAATTTTAGCTAGATAAGGCCCGCATAACCTCAAATTTGGAACCAGAGTTCTCAGCTCTTCCTCTAAGGCCCCATTCCCTATAGATTGTGGCGCTTTTGTATAAGTTTGTGCGGACTTCAACTGATAATTCAAATGACGTTCTAAATGCTCAATACCCATGATTTTGAGTGTTTCTTGCAACTCTTTGGGATATTTTAATAGCTTATCTGTGACGAACATATCATAGGCATCCACAAAACTTGCTGCACGGCTTAGTGTGTTCGCATCCCACATGAGGCGCTTTTCTTGACCAATAGTCGTCTCGATCGTGACCTCATCCACCGCAGCCATAAAGGGTTGGTCAAAAAACTCACCTAATACATGTTTTAGAGTGATGAGATTTTCAGAAGATTTAGCCAAAATTTGCCCTTTTGCATTCGCAAAAAAGGGCCCACTCATCGGGCTACCTAAAGTGAGTAATTTTTGTCGGAAGGACTCAAAATCCTCAGAGGACTCTTTAATAAGTAATTCTGCAACATTTTGGCCTAAAAGCGCCGATTTTTCCGATAAGCGTAACATGAGTTCCGTATACTTAAAGCCGGGATTGAAGGCAGGCGATTCAATCCAGCTCAAGTCGGATAAATTCATAAAATCAACAGCTTTGTTTATGCTCAATGAAATATTACGATACATATGACCAAGCTGGATATTATCTACAGAGGTCTCGGCCTGAGTCGTGAATGTTTTGAGGTCTGTAATCAGATCTGTTAAGGGCTTGTAATGCTCACTTAAACTGGCCACCGACTTTACATACTGCCGATAACGATTTTCAAGCTGGTGTTTGGCTGTTTGGGCAAATTGATTCACATCAATTTGACGATGCCCTCCAAAATGCTTGGTCGCTTTGAATTTACGTAAGTACTCCAATGATTCTCGAGGCAAAGAAAATCCAAATAGATATTCTGTGACTTCTGAAAGCGCTGTTTGGTCAGCTGAGTTGATCAAAAGATTATATTTTTCGAGGTATTGCTCAAATTCAATGATCTGTTCTACATAAGATTGAAGTTGTAGAAATTCAGGCACTTTAAGGGGATCAAAACGATCCACGGCTCCTGTTAAATCAGAAATTATTTTTTCATTGGAGTGCACGTTTTTATCCGAAGACCCCCCAGCATTTGCATTGAGGGGGGCCCCTTTATTGTTAACAATCTTTGAAAAATGCTCGCCGAATTGATCATGCACAGATTGAGCAATAATTTGCTCGTAGCCAATAGCCAATGTTTTGCCGATCAGATTATTCATCCCGCTAAACCAAGAGGGCATGAGAAAAGGCGTGATAAAGCTGGTATCATGAACACGGCTCATTAAATGAAGAAGCACTTGAGTTTGCATAGCAATTTTTTGATTTTTTGAAGCCTGGTTTTTTGTTTTCGTATCCTCTTCTTCTTTGAGGATTTGCTGCATTTGATAAAGGGCTGGTAACAAAACATCTCTCAAATTGGTGATGCGCCCATAATCATGCCATCCACCTACACCTGCAAAAGTCACCATTACCAACACACTGGCACGGGAGATTAAACTTGAACGATAGTCAGCCCGACGACGCGCCGCGATGGGGTTTGCCAGTGAGTATTCTCTGAAAACCTTTTCAGCAAAAAAGTCTTTGACAAAATAGAGGGGTGATTGATTTTGCGTATGGAGGGCATCAGCTCGCAAGGGCATTATTTGTGGATAAGGAGAAAATTTTTGGTCCTCATTGACGGGAACCGGCTCTCTCATTACGCCTTCACCTGAAAAATAGATGCCCCTTAAAATCAAGGGTTCGCGAAAGCTTGAGTACTTAAAAATGCTTTGCAGATATATGCTTAAGCTTTCTTTCACATTTTGCAATTGGTCAGGGAACTGATAGGCATCATCACGCGTTTGCTCGTCCATGCCCTCTCTTGTGAAAACCTCAAGAGAAACTTTTTCTAAGGTCCGACCAATTTCATGAAAGGCCTCATGCACCCAATTATTTTCAAAAGGATTTTGCACGCCGTGAGGATTAGACCATCCAAACATTTGTTGACGATGTTGCATTGGAATAAGCTCAACAAATGATTTAAAGCCTGGAATACTATCCGCTTTCGTGACCATGACGTATACAGGGACGGAAATACCCAATACATCCTGAATTTGAGACAATTTATTGTAGAGTTGCTTGGCACGACCAAGTGTCTCCGCTTGATCAAACCGCGTGGGACCTATCAATTCATCTGCGGGAATAGTGAGTATCAGACCATCAATGGGTCTTTTGGTTCGGTACCGCTGTAAAAGCAACAGTAATAAATGCCATTTTTTTTCATCAGACGTGAGTCCTGTCCGATGGAGAACGAAATCTCCACGCACGTCTAAGACCACGCTGCGATCGAAGAACCACCAGTTGCATGAGGATTGATCTCCCAATCCTTCAAAATCTGGCCGTCCAACAGGCAGATTCAGCCCACACTGGCTCAGTAAATTGGTTTTCCCAGAACCCGTAGCACCCAGGGTAAGATACCATGGGAAAATATATTCGGCCCCTCGACCGCCCAAGTGCTCTTTGAGAAAAGTTACACCTTTCAGAAATGAGGTGCTGAAATCTCCCGCTTTAAAGATTCCATTTAAAGCCAACCGAACGCCAAGTGAACCACGCATGGGAATTTTTTCACCATACTTGTAATCTTCATTTAACATTCCCATTAAATGGGTTTTCTCTTCTAATTCAGGTTTTTTCTCAACTTTTGAGCGCGTGATGGAGCGTGAAACTAAAAATACCACGAGAACAATGAGCACGAGGCCCAGCGTTAAAAATAGCCAAACCACCCAAGTGAGGTTGGACGACATATGCTGTAGACTGCTCATCCATGAACTCATTGTTTATCCACCCCTGAAATGCTGACGATCTGCTTAGCAACAGATTCTAATTCATGCGTCGCACCATACCAAAAAATGTAGCTTATAAACATCAAGGTTAATAGACTTGCATATAAAATGGCGTGCCATATACGTGCATTAGGCAGCATACGTATCACATCGTTTTCTAAGAGCTCGCTATAGGCGGATGTAAATAGATGATACTCCGGCTCGGTAAGGCGCGGATGATAATGATTAATCAGTAAGAACAACCGCCGCTTTAGTGTTTCAATGGAGGCAATATCATCCATATACTTTCCTTTAAAGCCTAGGCTTAAAGCGAAGAGATAGGCTTTTGCTAGATCATCTTTATCTGCATTATGTAGCGCGAGAAGATCTTCAATGCGTTCAAAAATGCGCTCTCCCGCGATATGTGTATGAAAAACGCGTTCTTCCAGAATTTTTTCTTCCCACAAGCTTTTGCCAGACCAGGGCAAGGAAAGGAAAATTTCATCCGCCAAAGCCACCATCACGTATTGCACATCTCGATAGAGGGTTAGGGCATACTCACCACCACGATGAATCACATGGGCATGTTGTTTTTCCAATATTTCCTGAAGAGAGTGGGCAATGCTTTCCACCAATGCCCTTGCAGCATCCACACCCGTAGCAGGAGCCGATATATCTGGCCGTTGCATAAAAATAACAGCACGCTGCTTTTGACGCACGACCTCACCAAAGAAGTCATTAAAGAATTCCATAAGATATGATTGTTGTTCCAATGGCCTCAAATCCTCACGCTACATGCTCAACATCATGGTGTCTGGGTGTGTACAACACAATGTGCTCTGGCCGAGAGTGCTCATCATCGGAGGCATTTTGCAGTACGAGCTGCTCTCCCACTTTAATAAATGCTTGATCTAAGACCACTGAAATCAAAACAACACCCTGAGCAGCAACAAGTTGCATGGTTTCATCCCCGGAAATGATGCGACGTTTTGCACCCAAAATACGGCGATCTTGTGTCGTTTTAAAAACAGACTCACTTGCAATGACCGCATCCTTAATCCAAGACTCGGTATGTTCTTTAGTCAACGCTTTTGGAATTTTAATGCCAAAAATTAACGCGTTTGATACAAGGTGAGGATGGAG
>CANLAL010000061.1 GCA_947488045.1 Alphaproteobacteria bacterium | reverse complement strand
TTTATTCAATTGCTGCTCGCTTTGGGGGTATTGCTATGTTTACCTCAGCGTATTTTTTGGCCTGCTTTGTCAGTGATGGTGATTGTAGCTCTTTATCCATGGGTGAAGCGGGTTAGCCATTTTCCACAAATAGTTCTGGGGCTGGCCTTTAATTGGGGGGTAATTTTAGGAGCTATGGCTCAAGAAAGACATCTATCATTCAAAGCAATTTTTCTTTATCTAGCGGGTGTTTTTTGGACTTTGGGTTATGACACTATTTATGCCCATCAAGATATTGAGGATGATTTAAAAGTAGGAGTCAAATCAACGGCAATATTTTTTGGTGATTATAGTTCACTGTTTATTGCAGGATTTTATGCCTTGTTTTGGCTTTTTTTAAATTTGGCCGGGATTTTATCTCATGTACACATAGTGTTCTACTGTATAGTGGCGCCGTTGATTATCCTAACATTCTATCGCCTCTATCAATTGAATTTAAATGACCCACAGGCTTGCCTTGTTGCTTTTAAGCAAAACCAGTATATTGGCATTATCGTAACTATGGGATTTGCGATAGCAAAATGGATCAAGTGATAAAAATATGAAAATTTTAAATCAAGGCAGTCTGTTTATTTTGAAGCGTTTAGGCCGAGAGCACATCAGGCCTTACGTATCCCGTCTACTTTTAGCGTTGCTTTTTATGGCGTTAGCGGCAGGGTCCACTGCTGCTTTAGCCAAATTTTTGCAGCCAGTCATTGATAATGTCTTTATGCAGCGCCAGGTGGAGTATCTCCTTCCGGTGGGCTTAGGTGTACTGGTTATTTTCTTTGTAAAAGGGATTTCCAGTTATGGTGAATCCGTAACTATGAATTTTGTGGGACAGCGGATTATCAGTGACATGCAAGAGCGGCTTTTTGAGCATTTTACATGGGCAGACTTTGAGACTGTCCAAAGAATACCAACAGGAGAACTCATTTCTCGCTTCACAAATGATGTATGGCTTTTGAGGAATGCAGTTTCGACTACTCTAACAGGTATAGGTAAAGACGCATTGACCCTAATTTTTTTGGTCACTCTTATGTTTTATCAAGATACGACTCTAGCTTGCTTGGCCTTTTTTGCATTTCCAATAGCATTCTTGCCGATTATTCGTATTGGGCGGCGGATGCGTAAAATTACTACTAATGCCCAACATGAAAATGCTCAGTGGACAACAATGCTAGAGCAAGTTTTTCAGGGAGCTCGAGTGATTCGTGCTTATGGAATGGAGCATTATGAAATCGGTCGTGCTCGAAAAATGATTGAAACTCTCTTTCAGCTGAATCAGAAAAGTTGCCGCACTCGCTCTGCATCCCATCCTATTATGGAAAGCTTAGGGGGAATCGCAGTTGTGAGTGTTATTATGTATGGTGGCCACCAAGTCATTCAGGGCCATCAGACCACAGGTGCTTTTGTCTCATTTATTGGTGCCCTTTTGCTAGCTTATGAGCCCATGAAACGGTTAGCGCACTTGAACAGTAATCTCCAAGAGGGTATGGCAGCTGCTGTTCGGTTGTTCAATGACTTGGATCAAAAGGCTTCTATTGTGGATGCGCCTCATGCTGCTGTTTTGCCTCGCGTAAAAGGCCGTATTACTTTTGAGCATGTTAATTTTGGATATGAAACATCACAGGATAAAGTTCTTCATGATGTGTCTTTTCACTTGGAGCCAGGTAAAAGGGTGGCTTTAGTTGGCCCCAGTGGTGGCGGTAAGTCTACCATTATGAACCTTATTCCCAGGCTTTACGATGTGATAGAGGGGCGTATCCTCGTGGATGGTACGCCTATTCAAAATGTTGAATTGGCGTCGCTACGAAAGAACATTGCACTGGTGAGTCAGGAAATCATGTTGTTTGATGACACTGTGGCTGCAAACATCGCCTATGGGAGGATGGATGCCTCCCGAGAAGATATTATTGCTGCGGCTAAAAGTGCTGCCGCTCATGATTTTATCATGGAACTCCCTCAAGGGTATGAGACGGCTGTGGGTGAGGCAGGCTTTCGTTTGTCTGGGGGGCAAAGGCAACGACTCTCCATTGCACGCGCCATGCTTAAAGATGCTCCCATTTTATTGTTAGATGAAGCAACCTCAGCTTTGGATACGGAATCAGAACAGTTGGTTCAAGAGGCTCTAGTAAAATTAATGGTAGGTCGCACCAGTTTGGTGATTGCACATAGGCTTACCACCATTATGGATGCTGATGAAATTTTGGTGATTGAAGCGGGTCATATTGTAGAGAAAGGTACACATCAAAATCTATTAGCGCAGGGCGGTTTGTACACCCGTTTAGCCACACGCCAGGAGCAGAGATAAGTGGCCAGTTTTTTTAAGAAATGGCTTCAAAACAATCGTTTCCTTTCTGTGTTGACATGGATTGCAAGTCTTTACATGCGTTTTGTTTTCAAAACAACACAGTGGTCATTTCTTGGAGAGGAACACCCACAACAAGAAATCGAGCAGGGGCATGGATTTATTACAAGTTTTTGGCACCAGCGGTTGCTTATGGCTGTATTTGGTTGGATTTATTCTCCTGATTTTTCAATGATTATTTCTTCCCATAAGGATGGTCGCTTAATTGCAGAGACCGTGGCTCGTTTTGGAATTAAATGGATTGCAGGGTCTACATCAAAGGGCGGCGCCCAGGCTTTGCGAGGAGCAGTGAGGCAGCTGAAAGAAGCTCAAGTTGTTGGTATTACGCCTGATGGCCCCCGTGGTCCCCGTCATAAGGTCCAGTCGGGGGTTATTGCTATGGCTCAGTTAGCTAAGGTGAATATTTTACCTTTTACATTTTCCATGTCTCATTGTGTGTATTTAAAAACATGGGATCATTTTGTGCTTCCACTTCCTTTTGGTCGAGGCGTTTTTGCTTGGGGAAAGCCTCTTAATGTCCAAGGATTACCTCTTGATGAGGGACAAAAACAATTAGAGCATGCTATGCATATTCTTCAGGCCTATTCTGATGCTCACATTGAGCACTCATAAGATGATCATTTTGTACTTATATAAGTGGCTTTCTTATGCATTGACGCCTCTTTTAAAATTGTATTTTTTGTGGCGCCTTAGGCAGGGAAAAGAGCATCCTACACGTTGGAGTGAACGATGGGGAACCCCTACTCTTCTTAGGCCTAAGGGTGATTTAATTTGGGTCCATGGGGCAAGTGTGGGAGAGTCCTTGTCAGCCTTAAGTTTGTTAAGACGTTTGGAAGAGGCTTTTCCTCAAGCTCATTTTCTGGTGACTACAGGCACAGTGACATCAGCTTCATTATTAGCATCTCGCTTATCATCTCGTGCCTTTCATCAATTTATGCCATTAGATACCTCCCGAGCCGTGAATAAATTTTTGTGTCATTGGCAGCCAAATGTAGCCTTGTGGATAGAATCAGAGTTATGGCCAAATATTTTGCTTGCCCTTGCCCGGAAAAATATTCCGACATATCTATTGAATGGTCGATTATCTGAACACTCTTTTAATCGTTGGAGGAGCATAGGTCGTTCTCTGATTGGTCCTCTTCTTCGTGTTTTTCGAAAAGTATATGCACAAAGCCAATCCCTTGCAGATCAGTTTAAAGTGTTGGGGGTCACGCATGCACAAGTGGCCCCTAATCTAAAATTTGCTTCTGATCCACTCCCCTTTAATTCAAAGGATTTAGAAAAAATTCACTCTACCTTAAGTAATAGAACTGTTTGGCTTGCAGCAAGCACACACAAGGGAGAAGAGACATGGGTTCTTCAAGCCCATCAAGAAATAGCAAAAAATATTCCCAACATTTTGACGGTCATTGTTCCGCGCCATCCTCATCGTAATCATGAGATCCTGCAGTTATGTACATCAAAAGGTCTAAAAGCCTATTTGCGCAGTGAATACCAACTTCCGCCCGGGGATGCAGATTTATACATCGCAGACACTTTAGGAGAATTAGGGCTTTTTTATCGACTTATTAATGTAGTTTTTATGGGTGGATCTTTAGCTAATATCGGGGGTCACAATATTATTGAGCCCGCACATTTTCGCTGTGCAATTGTGCAGGGTCCCAGGACGCATAAATCTCGAGAGATTACTCAGCAATTTGAGGAAGAAAAAGCACTCTTAATAGTTTCAAAAGGCGAGAAATTAGGGGAGGTTATTTTGCATTTACTCACTTCACGAGAGGTTGCAAAAATACAAGGAAATGCTGCCTATGAACTAGTCAAGGGTGCTGAGCGAATGCTGGAACATGTGATTGACGATGTTAAGGAGGCCTTGGGACGGCATGAGTGTTAATTTAAGACGACCTCATTTTTGGGAATATAGGGGGCTAAGTGCCTTACTACTATGGCCACTTTCACGAGCTTATAGTTGGCTTATGAGGGCACGAATGGCCCATGGGAAAAACAAAAAATTGCCACTTCCATGTCTGTGTGTTGGTAATGCTACCGTGGGCGGAGAAGGGAAAACCCCCGTTGTAATGGCAATTGCACAAAAAGCCCTGATACAAGGTATACAAGTGGCTGTTGTCCTTAAACCACATCAAGTTTCAGTGAAAAATACTTTTCAAGTTGATCCCCTTCAACATACAGTGCTTCAAGTAGGTGATGAGGCTTTGATGGTGGCCAGACGAGGTATTCCTACTTATGTTTGTGCAGATCGATATGAGGCCGCATTTTACTGTGCAGAAAAGGGGGCAAACCTAATTATTTTTGACGATGGATTCCAAGATCCAAAGATACAAAAAAGTTATCGTTTACTTATCATTAGTCCAGCGCCTGGAAATGGGTTTGTTTTACCGGCAGGTCCTTGGCGTGAAGATGCAATGGCTGCGTTGCAGCGCGCGGATGCTTATATAGTAAGTAAAGATATAGATTGCTCTTCTTTGCCTGAAAAGCCACGGCACATGTTGCATCGACATATTTTCTTTCCCAAAGTTATTAAAAATAGGCCGGTTATTGCTTTTTGTGGATTGGGACGGCCGGAGCAATTTAAAGATAGTTTGTTAAAGGCGGGCGTAAAACTGTTAGATTTTATAGCGTTTCCTGACCATCATGTTTATACGGATCGTGATTTAAAAATGTTGTCTTCTCGTGCGCTGAAAGAGTCAGCTCAATTGGTGTCCACTGAGAAGGACCTTGTTAAAATCCCCTTAAATTCTTCTTTGCAAGTTCAAGAGATTGAACTAAGAATAGACCTCGATCAGCTACAGTCCATAATAGACATGACCATTTTTGGGTAATAATGCGCTTCTTCCATTTTGTATAAAGTGAATGTTAATGATTTTTGTCATAACATTCGATTGTCGTTTTTTGAATAATGAAGGTGCTTACAAAATGCATTGTTATAATAAACTTAAAAGCATAACGCTTCTGGTCTTTATTTTAGCTTTACAAGCCCCACCTTTGCTTGGTCAAGGCTCTCAACAACAGCCCGTGGAAATAGATGGAAATATCAGTGAGTGGTATGCGGGCTCTAAACAGATAGTGGCATCTCCCACTTTGGTTGTTCCAGCGAGCTTAGATTTGCCTTTTGAGCATAAGGATGAATGTTTTGAAATAAGAGGCATTAATATCCTAGGCTCCTCTACCGCTTCCACGTTAGTAGGAGAAGTGAACACATGTAATCTCGAAAAGGGAAACAGCCCTACTTTCGTGTTAATTCGGAAAGTTGTTTTAAACTTGGGCAAAAATCAAAACAATGATATTGCAGCTATTATCCCAGTTTTAGATGATTTTTTAGAAGGGGTGCGCCAACTTGTTCTGAAGGAGCCTAAGCTTTATGACGCCAAATGGCTTACTGTCGGCACGGCTTGGGCCCGGGATATTCAAGATGACGAACAAGTGATGCAACTTTTTGAAGAAAAAGGCTTAGGACCACTGAAGATTATAGATCAAGCGCAGGAAGCAAAATATGCCTTGTTGTCCGCACAAATGCTTACAAATGAACCTATAGAAGTGACATATGATTCTGGTGGGAAGAGCTTTCAAGTGCTAATAGGTTTAGATACGGAAGAAAATAAACGTGAAGATCAATCATTTATAGGTGTATTTGGTACTGTAGGTATGCATCCTGTAAAAAAAGCCTTTAACAAAATGGCTGGGGAAAGCTTTCTTCCTTTGCCAACCCATTTGGAAGAAGGGTATATCATTTCTGACTACTGTGAAGTTTTTGCAGATGTTTGTGACACGATTATATCAAGTGCCTATCATAGCATCACAGGGGAGGCAATCAGTCCTCTAGAGATGGGTGAGCTCCATCGTTTAACTGCAAGCCGAAAAATGTATGGTGTTACACGTAGTCTTAATTATTCAGTTTTACCTTTAATTGTCGCTGTACGGAAGTATGCCCCGTCGATAGGATACCCCCTGAGTGATGAGGGCATTGCCTTCCAAAGCAATGGAATAGAAGGGCCTGGGGCTTTTAATTTGTTGGCCTTGCATGAAGCAATTGGTATCCTTATTAAGATGTCACCAGATATGATTCGGTCTATTGCTTTAAGTGCGGCCTCTGATCCTTTGGGTGATTTTTCCAATACAGTTTTAATTTATGTTGTTCTCAAATATTTAAAGATGGATTATGTGGAAGTTTTAAAAGTTGAAAACTCCCTGCAATCCTTGCTTGAGGCCCCATCCCATGAGTGGATATCATATAATGACATGTTGACTTTGTTGAAAGTATTTGAGTGAGCCATTTAAGAAAGTATAAGGAAATATTTTTTGAGGTTTTATTGGCTGGCGTGGCTTATGTTTTTTATGGTCTGCTCCGCATTATTGGTCTCAATGCGTCCCGCCACTTTTTAGGACGAATTACAGGTTGTATTGGTCCACGTATCTCGAAAAGCAAGCGGGCTAGACGTAACCTTAAAAAAATTTTCCCCGACTTAACTCAAGAGCAACAGAACAAAATTGTAAGCGGGATGTGGAAAAATTTAGCCTATGTTGTCGCCGAGTATGGACATTTAGAAAAGATAAAAATCTTTGATAATCCGCACATTCGTGTAGACGGTATAGAGCATTTGTATGCCCTAAGAGATGATCATCAACCAGGTCTTATTTTTACTGGTCATTTAGGTAATTGGGAGATGGTAAGTCTTTTGTGTGCTCAAGCAGGGGTGCCTGTGGCCCAGGTATACCGTGAGGCGAACAATCGGTTTATAAATAAATTAGTCCGCCGGCTTCAGGAGGAAGGAACAAGTCATCTTATTCCTAAAGGCCCAGAGGGGGGGCGTAAAAGCCTAGCCGCTTTGAAAGCAGGACAGCATTTGATACTGCTGATCGATCAAAAAATGAACAATGGAATGAGTGTGCCATTTATGGGGCATGAGGCCATGACAGCACCTGGGCTTGCTCGACTTGCCGAGCGTTTTTCTTGCCCTGTATTGCCTGTGCAGGTTGAACGAGAAGGGGTAGACCGGTTTGTCATCACATGTTATCCTCCATTGGTTTTTACTCAATCTCAGGATCAGGATCGCTATCGCCGTTTCATGATGCAAGTTCATGAATTACTAGCGTCATGGGTTGTCAAGAGGCCTGAACAGTGGTTATGGTTACATAACCGTTGGCCTTAGGCTGAGTTTAAAAGGAACTATTTCTATGTCCACCCAATTGTCTTCTTTCACAATGGCTCGATCTCGCAAAGTGGTGGCTCTTTGGCTTGTGATTACAGCTGCGGCTGTTTTCCTTATGATTTTATTGGGTGGAGCCACTCGTTTAACGGGGTCTGGTTTGTCTATGGTGGAGTGGCGTCCCATTACCGGGGTTATTCCACCCATGGATACCCAAAGTTGGGAGGCTGAATTTTCCCAATACAAGGCCCATAGTGAATTTCAAAAAATCAATGGGCATATGGAA
>CANLAL010000060.1 GCA_947488045.1 Alphaproteobacteria bacterium | reverse complement strand
GACAGTGTGATTAAGTGGATCGATTATCGGCTCCCTATTTTCAGCATGATGAAGCGTGAGCTCCAGGACTATCCCACACCCAAAAACCTGAATTACTGGTGGAATTTTGGATCCCTTGCGGGCATAACCCTCACGGTGATGATCCTCAGTGGTATTTTCCTTGCCATGCATTACACCCCCCATGTGGATATGGCTTTTGATAGTGTGGAACACATTATGCGGGATGTGAACTTAGGGTGGCTTTTGCGCTATATGCACATGAACGGCGCGTCCATGTTCTTCATTGCGGTTTACATCCATATGTTCCGGGGACTCTATTACGGGTCTTATAAAGCGCCGCGTGAGCTGCTTTGGATTTTAGGTGTGGTCATTTTCCTCATCATGATGGCTACGGCCTTCATGGGCTACGTTCTGCCTTGGGGGCAAATGAGCTTTTGGGGCGCCACTGTGATCACCAATTTATTTTCTGCTATTCCTGGTATTGGTGAGAGTATCGTCACATGGCTCTGGGGTGGCTTTGGCGTGGATAACCCCACACTCAACCGCTTCTTTGCGCTGCATTATCTCATGCCCTTTTTGCTTGTGGGTGTTGTTTTGCTCCACATGACAGCCCTGCATCAGCATGGATCCAACAATCCTCTAGGCATTGACAAGAAGGGCCCTCAGGATTCTCTGCCCTTCCATCCCTTTTACACAATTAAGGATCTTTTTGGCCTTGGGGTATTCGCCTTGATCTGGGCCTTTTTTATCTTTTTTGCGCCCAATTTCTTTGGTGAGGTGGACAACTACATTCCTGCAAACCCCTTGGTCACGCCGCCTCATATTGTGCCGGAATGGTATTTCTTACCCTTTTATGCCATCTTGCGTTCCATACCCGATAAATTAGGCGGCGTTGTGATGATGTTCGGCGCCATTTTGGTGCTATTTGTTCTCCCTTGGCTTGATAATAGCCCTGTGCGTTCGGCTAAATTCAGACCATGGTTTAAAATCTCATTTTGGATTTTCTTGGTTAACTGTCTGGTTTTAGGCTGGATTGGCGCCAAGCCCGCAGAGGGCAATTACATTATCATTGGCCGCATTGTCACCGCTTATTACTTCATACATTTTCTGATGATCATTCCCTTGTTGGCTCGCTTTGAAAAAACAAAGCCCCTGCCTTTAAGCATCAGCCAAAGCGTTCTAGACGGTAAGAAAAAATAGAGAGGTTTTAAGAGGTCCATGCGCATGTTTATTTATACTCTCATCCTGACTCTTTTAAGCTTAAGCCCTCTTATGGCCAATGAAGGCCCCACCCTACCTAAGCAAAAATGGAGCTATACCCTTGGGGAAAAAGGTAGCTTTGACCGGGCAGAATTACAAAGAGGCTTTCAAGTTTACAAGGAAGTTTGCTCTGTTTGCCACGGCATGAACCTTCTCTGCTACCGTAACTTAAAAGCGCTCGGCTTTAATGATGATGAAGTGAAAGCCATTGCAGCTGAATATAAAGTTAAGGACGGCCCAAATGATGACGGCGAAATGTTTGAACGCCCTGCTCGGCCAGAAGATCGATTTGCAGGCCCCTATGCCAATGAAAAAGCAGCCCGAGCTGCCAATAATGGATCATTGCCACCGGATTTAACGCTTATCATCAAAGCCCGTGTGGGCGGACCTGATTATGTATACGCTCTGCTCACGGGTTATGGACCTGCCCCTGCGGATGTAAAAATCATGGAAGGCATGTATTATAACCCCTATTACCCTGGTGGCCAAATTGGCATGATTCCACCTCTCACAGAAGGGCAAGTCACTTTCAGTGATGGTACGGAGGCAACTGTTGGTCAGATGGCTAAAGATGTGGTGACGTTCCTCGCTTGGGCTGCTGAACCTGAAATGGAACGCCGCCATCAAATAGGCATCATGGTGATGATTTTTTTGAGCATCCTCACCGTCATGCTTTATCTCATCATGCGCCGGGTTTGGAAAAACGTGCAATAATGCAATTTGATTGAGGTCAGATAAGAAATGAAAAGCTCCCTACACACCCGTATTTTCTTTTCCCTAATGATTTTGCTAACCCTTTCAGGCTGTCTTCACGATCTTCTCATTCCGCGTCATCACGTGAGTGTGCGGTCGTTCACTGCGCCTGAAACATCTAGCCAAGTGACTCCTGGCAAGACATTTATTATCTCTTCACTCAAGCCTGGGTTTGTGGGCGGATTAGAATTTAGATCCTACGCGGCTGTCCTTTCGAACATTCTTACCAATCAAGGGTATGTGCCTCAAACAGACCCCAATGCATCTGCTGACCTTATGTTTTTACTCGATTATGAGCGTTTGCCTGTCATCACACGTCAAAACCCCACCGCTGAGCCTGCAACTATGGTCTCCAGTGCAAGCGGGCGACCCATGTGGGTTAGTCATATGGATGTGGTTACCGTGCACCCCTTACAGGTTCACCTGCAAATCCTGAAAGGGACCCAAAGCGCCAATGATCCTGCCTTGTATGAAGGCGCAGCCAAAATTGAATCCCGTCAGGATGATCTTGCTCAGGCTATGCCCATCTTGCTGCGCGCGCTCATTGAAAAAGGCTTTTTTGGTACAGGTGGTCAGTGGCAAAATATGGTTGTGATGGATGAACGCCCAAGATCATAACTCCAGCCCACATGTTATAAACTTATATTTCGATCCGCGAAGGGAAACAGGAATAAAATGAAAGCCCCAATGGGGCTTTCAAGTTTCAAGGGAGGAGTTTGAGGAAATGACTTCCTCACTCTTCATGTAAGTCAGGTTTTTAAACCGTCAAGTGGCTCATTTAGATTTTTCACTTTATTGTATGAATTCATTCAATTTTCATACAATACAATTCTTGTCTCTCACCAGGGTGCACATCCAACAGGGCTAGCGGAACCTATGTCTACGCACCTCTCACATTAATCGGAGATCGTTATTTTCACTATGCTCAAAAAATGAACCCACAGCACTATTGCCCCATAACATTCTTAAAGGGGGCTCTGCATCTCTACAATTTCCATCATAATGTTCACAGCCTTGACGGGGTCACCCACTTGGTTATTTATTTCTTCGGTAAAAATTTGGTGTCTCCAGGAATTTTAGGGACATCCAGTTGCTGCACCTTCTGGGCCTGGCGCCAGTTACGCAAAGCCTGATGGTGGCGTTGATGTTCTTGAAGGGTCTTAGAAAACACATGAGGGCCCTTTCCTGTGGCCACAAAGTAAAGCTCCCCTGTCATATGGGGATGAGCTACTGCCTTGAGCGAGGCTAAACTGGGGATGGCAATGGCAGTGGGCGGGAGGCCTTTATTTAAATAGGTGTTATACGGTGTTGGCTTTTTCAAATCCCCTGTCATTAAGGCGCGATCCAAACGCCCTAAGCCTGAAGACAAGCCATACACAACCGTAGGGTCCGCTTGCAAAGGAATACCTTTTTTAAGCCGCGTTAGGTAAACACCGGCAACACGTCCCCGCTCATCAGGCACAGAAGTCTCCTTCTCCACGATGGAAGCTAAAACCACCAGTTCATCCGTATTTTTAAGGAAACAATCTGAATCCCGACTCGCCCACACATGGAGCAGCGCATCGATCATACGTTGGCGCATTACGTGTACCACTGCAGCCCGAGTGTCGCCCTTAAAATAAGTATACGTATCAGGATAAATCATCCCTTCAGCAGGAAACGTAGGCATATCCCCCAGGAGCTTTGGGGCCTTTTCGAGCAAAGCTTGCACCTGTTGAATGGTCATCCCTTCCACCACTGGCAAAAGATAAGCGACTCGATATTTGCCCCGTGAAAGGCCTTCAAAAACTTCCTTCAGGCTCAATCCTTTGGGGAAACAATACTCCCCCACTTGGATGTGCTTAGCATAACCTGATACGCCCAATAGCAAAGGATAAATAACTCGCTGGCCAATATCTGAAGAAAGCCCTTTAGCCACCGCATAGCCGCCCATGCCTTTTGTCACTTCAAAGGTAATATCCTTCGATATTGGCGTCACATAAGCGTGCCTCAAATACACTCCGAAAACCGCCCCCACTAGGAGAATGAGGATGACGTAAGCTCTCACATCTGGTTTCATTTGATCCAGGCTTTCAAATCACGCACCATTTCTTTAACAGAAGTCGCATGGGTGAAATGGCCGATGTATGTGCCATCTGGGGCCATGATGTAAATGATGGAAGAGTGATCCATAACATAATGTTCTGAACCATGCCCAGAAGGCTGCTTAATAGCATAAACTTTATATGCATCAATGGCTTTCTTCGTTGCCTTTTGATCTCCATACAGCCCCCAGAACCGGGAATCAAATTGACTTAAGTAAGCCTTTATCTCTTTGGGTTTATCGCGCTGAGGATCAATGGTGATAAATACAGGCTGGATTTGATCTGCTTGTTTACCGAGCTCCTTCAGCGCAAGGGTCATGTGGTGCATGGCCATGGGACAAATATCTGGGCAAAATGTATAGCCAAAATAAACAGCGGCATAGAGGCCCTTCAGATCCGCTGTCGTGCGTACCTGACCATTAATATCTTTAAGCTCAAATGGGCCTCCCACTTGCGCTTGTCCCTCAACAACCTGTGTGGAATGTCCACTCAGCTGAGTTTGCTTCACCTTACGCTCTTTCATAAGGCCATAGGTATAAAGACCCGTGGCACCCAGGGCCATCAGCATAAAAATTATGCGCAAATAATTTAATTTCATCAAAATTGCCTTTCAATCACTCAAATATGGGTTTATGGGAGATTTACACGAATATACCCTCATTTTAAAGAGGTTAGATTATAGTGTTTCTTCAGGTAAAACATAGTTTTTCAGGAGGGCAGAGCCCTGTTTTATCCGATCCCAAGAATTCACATTAAACGCTAACTTTACAAAACCACAGGGGGGAAGAAATTTTATTAATGAACTATCTGTGTCATCTCCAATCAACCAACTGAGAAGCTGTTCTAGGCCGGGATTATGACCTACAAGCATCAGTGCCGAATATTCATCTTCCGTTTCCTGTATCTTTGTCACGAGCAACGGTCGTGAAGCTAAGTACAAATCATCATCAAATACGATTTTGCAGTGGGATGGTAATACATCTTGCAACCCTGCCAAGGTCTCCCGGGTGCGCCGTGTGGTTGAGCATAATACCACGTCAGGTGTAAGGCCAAGCACAACAGACTGAGAGCTCAAATCCCCAACAGTTTGCCTCCCAAAGGAGGTAAGGGGTCGGTCGAAATCGTCAAACTGAGGTTCTCCAAATGCGGCCTTCCCATGACGTATGATGAAAAGATACTTCATCGCCTAATTTTCTCCCTATAACCACATACTGGTTAAGACATCTTTAATTTTGTTTGAGCTAACATTCTAGTGTCATTATAATAAGATGTGAAGGCCATAAATGTACGACTATACCCTCGGATTCATTGTTTTTGAACAACATACCCCTTAAGGACTCAGATGATAGCGTCCTCATCCTATGCCATTGCTGCTGAGGCGTTATGGGAACCGAATCACTTGGCCCCTTATGAAAAACTCTTTGCGCAGGGCCTGGGTCTTACGTTAGAGTTCAAAACGTAACTCAAATCATAAAAAATCATGGAAAATAATGTGTCACACTCACGTAAACAGCAGATGACAGCGCGCCTCATAGAATGCTTCGATCCCACCTTGATTGATGTGAGAGACGACTCTCATAAACATGCCGGGCATGCAGGCGTTCAAGGCAGTGCAGGGGAAACCCACTTTCATATTCGCTTGGAAAGCATAGCCTTTGAGGACCTGCCTCTTTTAAGCCGACATCGATTGGTCAACGAATGTCTTCAGTCGTTTTTTGACGAGGGCCTTCATGCGCTCAGTTTGGACCTCAAATCACCTAAGTCTCTTTAGGAGCCGCCCTCATGTCTATACTCTCCATTCAATCCCATGTGAGTTATGGTCACGTGGGCAATGGGGCCGCCACTTTTCCTTTACAATCTTTGGGGTACGAGGTCTGGCCTGTCAACACCGTCAATTTTTCCAATCATACAGGGTACGGCAAATGGGCCGGCCAGGTTTTGCCTCCCGACCATGTGCGCGCCATCATCCATGGCATTTGGGATGTTGCGGCGGATCCGTGTGAAGCAGTTTTGTCGGGATATGTGGGAGATCCTGCAGTTGGCAACGTAATTTTAGAGGCTGTACAGCATACGAAAAACCAACAAAGCCTTTACTTATGTGATCCCGTAATGGGCGATGTGGGCAGAGGTTTTTTTGTCAAAGACGGGATTTTGGATTTCTTTAAAATAAAAGGCATTCCTGCGGCCAACATCATTACGCCCAACCACTTTGAAGCCGAGGCTTTGTATGGCAGCCCTATACACACACTAGAAGAAGCGCAAAGCGCCTGTCATGAGCTTAGCAAATGGGGTCCTCAAACGATTGTCATCACCAGTCTTGAAGTTCCCTTGCCCGGAACAGCTGCACACACAATTTCTACACTTCTTTTTCATCAAAGTCATTTCTGGTTGGGGCAAACGCCTCGTATCAACTTTGAGATTGCTCCCAATGGAACAGGGGATTTATTCTCTGCACTTTATTTAGGACATTTCTTAAAAACACAAAACCCCGCCACTGCTTTAAATCTCACTTTGGGGCATGTATATGCGATTATTGAAAAAACGGCCCGTTTGAGCAAACGGGAACTCCAGATCATTGGTCACAATTATGGTAACCTTGCATGTGTTGATGACGTGAAAATCAATGCTTTATAAATGGCTATCGTGAGCAGTGCGCGAAGGCAAGCAGGGCGGAGCGTACGTTAGAGTACGTGAGCACTGGGCGTCCGAAGTTTGACGAACCCAGCGCCAAAAAGGAAACCTTAAACCCTTTTGCATTTTTAGGTGATGGGCAGGAAAACAAGGCAAGCAGGGCGGAGCGTACGTTAGAGTACGTGAGCACTGGGCGTCCGAAGTTTGACGAACCCAGCGCAAAAAAGGGAAAAGGGTGTCACTTCATGAGGAAAGTGAGTGCCAGCAATCCCAATGCCACAGCTTGGAAAAGCACACGCCAGCGCATAATGGCATTTCTATGTTTGTTATAGAAAGGAGAGTCGGTAAACATCCCCACCACGCCCAGGCCTAAGGCGCCCAATGTGGCAGCCATGGCTAAAATTACAAGAACTGCAAAAATTCCCGTCATGTATTTACCCTCTCCTTCATTATTGCTACTTCTTATTCAAAATTTGCTATTACCATAAGGGCAAGGGGGCCCCACCCAGCAGATGCACATGGAAATGAGGCACTTCTTGGCCTGAGTGTTCACCCTTGTTGGTGATCAAACGATACCCAGACTCCGCAATTCCAAGCTCTTGCGCAAGTTTTGAAACGGTTTGAAAAAAACCTGAAATTTCTTGAGCCGGCGCATGGGCCACATAATCTTCAAAATCCATATAGGGACCTTTGGGCACAACCAAAATATGAACTGGCGCTTTAGGGGCAATGTCATAAAAAGCCAAAGTGTTCGCATCCTCATAAACCTTGTTGCATGGGATGAGCTCAGCGATTATTCTTGCAAATATATTTTGAGGATCATAACTCATTTAAGGTCCACTCCAACGGATGTATTTTAAGGACGATGACTTATGCATAACACACACGCGGCCGCATCACAAGGACTGCCCACCTGGCATGGCACAACCATTTTATGCGTTCGAAAGCAGGGCCAAGTGGTTCTGGCGGGAGATGGACTTGTTTCCATGGGCACCCTTAAAGTGAAAGGAAATGCGCGCAAACTCCGCCGGTTAGGTGATGGGTCTGTGATTGGAGGTTTTGCCGGTGCCACAGCAGATGCACTCACCCTCTTTGAACGGCTTGAATCCAAGCTAGAAAAATTCCCTGGCCAATTGGCCCGCGCTTGTGTCGAACTTGCAAAAGACTGGCGCACAGATCGATACTTGAGAAAATTAGAAGCCATGATGGCTGTTGCTAACGCAGACGTTTCACTTATTCTCACAGGGAACGGGGATGTATTGGAACCCGAAGATGGCCTCATTGGGATTGGTTCAGGAGGTCCGTATGCGCTGGCTGCTGCTCGGGCCCTTTTCCCCATTGAAGGGATGGATGCCAAAACCATTGCTGAAAAATCCATGCTCAT
>CANLAL010000059.1 GCA_947488045.1 Alphaproteobacteria bacterium | reverse complement strand
CCCACTGCGTTTAAGCCCTGGAAATAGGCTTGCCGGCGAAAATCATACCCCCCTGGGATTGATGGACTTGAGATGGGCATTAATGTGGCCAAAAAACGCACATGGTCTCCTGATTGTACATTTTCCTGGCGCATTTGAGTTGAAACACGGATTTTGTGAGGCTTATTGATCTGAGGAGGATGCGTGGCGTTTTGCTCCATGGTAATGAGATAGCGGTATCCCTTTGTGGTTGCCTCCACCTCTTGCACTCTACCCTGCCACCATGCATGGGCCACGGGCGCTCTCAACATATGGGAGTCTCGGCAAACCACCTGACTCTTCAAAGCGCTCAACCCAAAGCCCACAGACATGAGCAATAGGAGTATCATCCACCCAGATAAATCTTTGTAAAAAGCCACCCATAAGATTGAGGCCACCAAAAGACATACGTTGAGAGCAAGGCTCCACTGACCTGGATCAAAGGGCAGAGCAAAAAAGGTCAAAATACCTAATGCTAAACCCAATGGAAACCACAGGATGATGTCATAAGGGTTCATTTTCCACTGCAATCCCTTAATGGAAATATCCTTGCATGTTTGGATAAAACGTCGCAGTTTATCCATAATTTACTCCAACTTTTGAGGCCTATTATGACTGTTATCACACGCTTTGCACCTTCTCCAACGGGATATTTACATATTGGGAGCGCGCGGACTGCGCTTTTTAATTTACTGTATGCACGCCATCACGGGGGGAAATTCCTGTTGCGTATTGAAGATACAGATAGAGCGCGCTCGACCCAGGAAGCTGTGGAGACGATCTTCAATAGCCTCAAATGGTTGGGCATCGACTGGGACGAAGAACCTGTTTTTCAATTTTCTCGGGCTGAGCGCCATGCTCAAGTGGCTCATACCCTGCTTGAAAAGGGGTTAGCCTATAAGTGTTACTGCACGCCGGAGGAGTTGGAACAGATGCGGGAGCATGCCCGAGAGAATGGACTGCCTCCTCGTTATAACGGCCTGTGGAGGGATAAGGACCCGACCATGGCTCCTGAAGGGGTTAAACCCACCATTCGTCTCAAGGCCCCTCGCACGGGGGAGACTTCCATTGATGATCAGGTTCAAGGCCGTGTGACCATACGCAATGAAGAATTGGATGATATGGTCCTACTGCGCGCCGACGGAACCCCCACCTATATGCTTTCAGTCGTGGTTGACGACCATGACATGAACATTTCGCATATTATCCGCGGCGATGACCATTTGACCAATGCTTTTCGTCAATATCATATTTATGCGGCCATGGAATGGGAGGTTCCCATTTTTGCTCACATCCCTCTCATACATGGCGCTGATGGAGCAAAACTTTCCAAACGCCATGGGGCTTTGGCAGCCGATGCTTATAAGGACATGGGATTTCTGCCTCAAGCTTTATGTAACTATTTACTCCGCTTGGGATGGGGACATGGCGATGAAGAAATCATTTCCCGCATGCAGGCCATTGAGTGGTTTGATTTAGATGGCGTTGGCAAATCACCTTCCCGTTTAGACATGGCAAAACTCACGCATTTAAATGCTCATTACATGAAAGAAATGCCAGCCGCCGATTTACTTGAAGCTTTGCTGCCTTTCTTTGCTGCCCCCTTAAGTGAAAAAGCTTCAGAGCGCGTCCGCAGGGGCTTAGATGGGTTAAAGGTACGCGCTAAGAATCTTTTGGAATTAAGAGATAGCGCGCTGTTTTATACACAGGAGCGGCCTTTATCGCTTAATGAGGGCGCACAAAAGATTTTAAATGATATGCCCTCCCCCACCCTGTTGAAGGATTTACACGATCTTTTTGCAGCACTACCGGAGTGGTCCCAAGCCCCCTTAGAAGCCGCCTCAAAAACTTTCAGCGAGACAGCAGGGTTAAAGCTAGGCCAGATCGCTCAACCTTTACGGGCCTGCCTTACGGGATCTAATATTTCTCCGGGTGTATTTGAAGTGATGGAGATTTTGGGAAAAGATGAATCGCTTCTTAGACTTTCCGATTTTATTCCATAGCCCCATCTGCATGCCTGATTTTTAGTCATAGACAGTATTCTCATTTGTTAATAGCTATTTACAAAATAATTTGATCAGCTATTTCAATGGGATAGATTTGATTCTCTCCAACAGGGAGAGGGAACAATCACCTATCTTTTGAAAACATACGGAGAGTATCATGTTGAAAAAAATCCTCGTAGCCACACTATCACTTTCTATTATGCTCACCAGCTCACTTTCCGCTGGCCGATATAATGCGACTGAATGCGCAGTATTTACAAAGAGCAATATGGTGCCTTGTACTTACAATTTTACAGCTGATTCCCACGGGCATTATACCCTACCAGTAGGTTATACAATTTATGAGGTATATAATGCCTTTAGGCCGAAAACGGTAAAGGAAGTAAAGAAAAATCCTCACCCATACGAAAATACGCAAAAATTTTTTAATGTGTTAAACCGTGTTGATGCATTGACCTTACCCATTCGCATCCTATATGACCCACAAGGTTATGCCGACAGCGTAATGCGCTTCAAAAGTACCATGGGGCAAACATTCACAAATATTACAAACTTTCAATTCACATACCTTAATGAGACGTTGGAAGCTGTTCGTGAGCCTATGATGAACAACCGTGATGGTATTGCAGGGATGATCCAAATGATTGGTGGGCCCAACGCAGAATTATTAGTTGGGAGAATATATGGAGCCACCGACACATTGGGCGCAGCCACACTCGCAGCTCGCGTTATGTATGATCCAATAAGCGTTACAAAGACTATTAATAAAATGCACGACACGCCCATTACGGTAGATGACGCACTTAGCGTATACTATTCACGATTTACTTTTCTTTCCTCAGTACGCTTTTTTACCCGAGAGACAATGCTATCTGCAGAAGCAGCTGCCAAAAACTTAGTTTTTCCTTCAGCATTGGCAGCAGGAAAGAGAAACGCGATAGTGAAAGCTGCTCAAGCGGCAGCGAATGCAAAAACGGTACGCCACAACTCTATTTTCACAGCGTTTGTTTCAATACCAGCTGTGGATGTAGGCATACAATATGTTACCTATCACTTCACTCAAAACGCCTGGATGGCTTACATTACAGGCAAAGTCATGACATTCAGCATATTAATGGGATTGGGTAAAGGATTCATGCAGCCCACGCGTGTCTGGGTGACGACGGAAGGAGTGACAGGAGTCATTTCAGCTGTTATGCATTTATTTACTTAAAAAATCGACCCACAAAAGGCGTTGATCTTAAACAGGTCAACGCCTTTTCTTTAAGCTTTGGGATTTGCATGACACGGCTCAAGGTTTTTTCAATGGTCGCTTTGGTTTTGTGAAGATTTTCCGTATCATCCTGAAGCCACGTGACCATACTTGGTACCATGACACCCAGCAGTAATGTGCGTTTAGTATAATGGTTGAAGTCCGTTGCTTCATCCCCCGCCCAATACCAGATCGTATCAGCTGTTTGCCAAGCTGTGTGAACCATGGACGCACCATAATGCGGCCATAGGCCCTGACGCATCAATATGCCTATGGCTTGCTTAAAGGGCTCCATTACATGAAGCCTCACAAAAACAGCTTTTGCAATGCGCTCTCTAACCTTTTCAGGCATAGGATCTGATTGAAGCGTGGACAACATCTGCATATCAAAGTCATGGCTGATTGCATGAATCATCTCCCCCATGGAAAGGGGCTGTTTATCTTTAAGAGAGGCACGCTGAAGCGCTTGATCTGCTGTCAAACCCTGCATTAATGCGTTCAAAAATATGTGTGATTGTTTTTCCATGAGAATCATCCTTTATGTAATAGATCAACGTTACATTTACTGTCATTTTAGGCGCTGGCTCTGGATCCTAAGTCAACTTCGCACGGAATGTGAAAATCAATTTATTAATATAGGAATTTTTTCTCACACACCGATATATATATTGGAAAATTTTCCTTACATTTATCTCATATTACATGCGTTTTTTAGTTTCTTTAAACTATTTTTGGTGTATAAACGAGGGATGGTTTAATTTCATACCTTTGAAAGGGGTTGAGTATTTAAGTGGAAGTCCTAGTTCGTGATAATAACGTCGACCAGGCCTTGCGCGTGTTGAAGAAGAAGCTTCAGCGCGAAGGCGTGTTTCGCGAAATCAAGTTACGCCGGAGCTTTGAAAAGCCCTCCGAGCGTAAGGCACGTGAAAAAGGCGAAGCTGTACGCCGTTCGCGTAAGTTGCTACGCAAGCGACTGGAACGCGAAGGCTATTAGCCCCTCGTTAAGGTTTTTAATAAAAAAACGCTCGTAAGAGCGTTTTTTTATACCCCCAGATAACCTGCCAATTCTTCTGCCTGAGCAAGGCGAATGTTAAGCGCTGCGAGCGTTTTGGATTGATCAGGCGTTGCATCTTGAATCCAGAGGGTGAAAATATTCAGAAAAATAAGATTGAACGCCTTGAGGCGTAAAATGCCCTTTAATGAACCTGTCCCCACGGTCGCTTTTTCTAAAACAATCTGCATGGTGTCTTCTAAACGAGCCAATACGGTGCGCCCAAGAAAATGCAATGGATTTTCATCATAAACACGCTTAAGCAGTCCTTTATAGACAACAAGCCCATCAAGAAAAGTGATAATGCCCTCAAAAAGAATATCATGAGGGGTGACATTCTTTTCTAATCTTGCTTCCAAACCCATCAAAGGTCTTTCAGCTCGGCTTATAAGGGAAAACCATACGGCATTTTTAAATTCGCCAGATTTCATATAGGAAAGCACTTCTTGAGGGGCCCCTAATATAAGGTCTGCCCGTGTTATACGGCCCCAACTTTTCTGATCCACCAGTTTAGCAAGCATTTCACAATAAAGGGAAAGCTCACTTACATCTGAAAAAGTTGAACTATTAACCACCCTAAGCCTCTCCTTGAACTTCGATCATTGCAGACACAATAGCTTCTATTGGACTTTTTTCACCTGACGCAACAAAGCTAAATACTGGATAAAACCGATCACACTCCCAAAAGGCTGTGTCGATCATCTCGCAAATCTGCTCAACACTATCTAATGCACCTGAGCGAATTGGCAAAGTGTAACGATATGAGAAAGAGAGCCCTTCACAATCCACATTAAAATGCCCCATCCATAAACACTCGTTAATGCGCGCAGCAACTTCATAAAAGGACTCACGATCGCATTTAAGTAAATCTAATTGAAAGGAGCAGGAAAGGCTAAGCGCCTGGAAATCATCGCGCCATAAAAAGGAAAAATGATAGAGAGCCCACCTGCCCTCAACCTCAGCATAAAGCTCATCATCAGCATTACGCTGATATTCCCATTGATTTTCAACAAATATATTTTGTATAAAGTTTAGCGGGTTAAGGCAATCAACACTATATAAAGGTGAGTCGCGTGAAGTAAAAGACATACGAATTCCATTATCTATCTTTTTATCTTGAAGAGCCAGACCCACTTTGTCAAAGTTAAAATGTGAAAGAAGTTGAAATGGCGTTGTTGTCCATTTTTTTTACAGTTTTTTCTTGACTTAAGCTTAGGTAGAGGAGACCTAATCTTAATAATAAAAGGAAATGTCCATGTCGCTTCCAATCCTTACCGTTGTTGCTGCCGCTTTAATAAATAACAATGATGAAATTTTGATGAGCTGCCGCCCTATTGGGAAACCCATGGCTGGAATGTGGGAATTTCCTGGGGGGAAAATTGAACCTTATGAGTCACCTGAAACAGCCCTTTCACGAGAATTATTTGAAGAGATTGGTATTTCTGTTGATCCTGAAAACATGCATCCCGTTCAATTTGCCTCCCATTCATATGCAGATTTCCACCTCCTAATGCCACTTTTTCTCATAAGAAAATGGATAGGAGAACCTTTTCCAAAGGAAAACCAAAAACTGAAATGGGAGTCAGTGCACACAATGAAGGCTTGCGATATGCCTCCCCCTGATGGCCCCCTTCTAGAAAGTGTAAAAAACTTTCTCAGGACGACTGCAATAGATAGATGTTAACTTTTTTACAGTGGAAACTTTTTACTCTTTATAAAAGTTTGTTTTTCCGCTATGCAAAATCAATACTCACATTAAGAACATTATAATGCCCCAGCTGATTAGAAAACTACTAGCCTCAATTATAATTGCAAACATTGCATGCGCTGAACTGTTGGCCCAATTAAACTACACATGCAATGAATTCTCTTACTCAAACACTTCTTTGAAAACACAATTTTTTCAGACGCCCAATTTACCAACTCAGCACAATGACCTTTCAAACCAGAAAGAAAATTTATTTTTTGAAGAAGATGATGATGATATTAAAGTTAACGCAGTAACTTTTGAGCTATTCTTGAAAAATCTCCGCGAAAAAAAAGAAACTCAACATATCTGCCTGGCTGAAACTCCTTATAGCCATATGCCTCCACCCCATGCTGAACAAGCTTCGTATGCAGGCTGGGTACATAAGTATATCATTATAAATTTACAAAATTTTTCTCACGCTTTAATTGACCACTTCATGCGCATTTTTTGGGGGTCCAAATCAAAAGAACCATACGATTCCACCTGGGAAAGTAAAACAAAATTTGACTGGTATATCAAAACAATTGAGCATTTCACTAGCTACACAGTTAGTTTTTTAGATGAGACTTTAGAGTACGCTTGGGGAGGAGTGCAATTTGGGGCTTTGCAATACGTAACAATTTTCTTTTTTCCTCTTTATGATCGTAAAAATATAGCTTTTAGTGTAGGTGCTATATTTGGATTATCTTTAGCTCATTACATTACCCGTCCACACACAGATAATGTAATGACAGGTGAGGAAAACCCCTCCTATTTTTCACCTTTAGCCACCGCAGCTGAAGCGGACTTGGTGGAACTTATTTTCAACCAATCCGTACACGAATCAGTGTATTTAAAACCTCTTCATGCTATTGCTAAGCCCAAGTATTTGACAGTTTTGCCGCTCATTCTTGTTATTCCTCAATTTACTTTACCAAATAGCCTTCCAGCAAGGACCATGCTATTTCTTGTTTTTTCAAAAGAATTGATGGCTGAGCTTTACTCAAAGCTAGGTCATTTTCTCTCAAGGGCAATCACTTATGATGCGAGTGACAGAAGCCTCGCTGATATGTTTAAAGCCACCTACAAGGCTAAAAAAGCATATAGAAAAGTGTTAACAATCGGGACTTATCAAAAAAGCCATTCACCGGGAACTCCTGTTACCCTTGATAAGAGTTATAATGACTTTTGGCTTTCTGTTAATAACATTCAAAAGTGCACAAAAGAAGTGGATAAACTTTATACGGCCACTTGGAAGACGTACGATATAGCGATGAAAAATTTCACAAATCATGCCTTATATCTTGAACACAACTTTATTAGCCGCACAAAAAACCATTCTTCAGTCAATGAAATGCTTTATGCATTCCCTCATGAACTGCTTACATCGTTCCAATGGGTCTTAAATGAGGCCCAGTTTTTGGGGGAATCACTCCTTTAATTATTACATTATTAAAACGATTTCCCTTGACACAACATACCCCCATTTGGTGAGCTGATATTCGCAATCCCATAGTAAGCAGGAGTTACCCTTTAAATGCAGATTTCTCATATTATCTTAAGCATTTTGTTAGGTTACCTTTCCGGCTCAATCCCTTTTGGTCTCATTATAACACGACTTTCAGGCATGAATGACATTCGCTCCATGGGATCTGGAAATATTGGAGCAACAAATGTGCTCAGGACGGGCGGAAAAAAACTAGCCACGATGACCTTGGTCCTTGATGTGTTAAAAGGAACTTTTGCTGTTACGCTCGTGGGGATTATTGACCCTACTTTGGCTTATATTGCTGGTCTCGCAGCTGTTCTCGGTCACATTTTCCCCGTATGGCTTAGGTTCAATGGTGGCAAAGGAGTCGCTACCTGTTTGGGCGTTATGTTGGCTCTTTCACCTTTGATTACTTTTGTTAGTGTGTTGATTTGGGTTACAACTGCATTTTTCACACGCTACTCTTCGCTTTCTGCTCTATTGGCTATCAGCGCCATGCCCCTTACAAGCATTGCAATAGGTGAATATCAATTAGCTGCTCTTTGCCTTGTTCTTGCAGCTTTGAACATCTACACACATCGTGAAAACATCCAACGCCTGATTTTAAAGACTGAGACAAAAATTGGAGATAAAAAGAAAAAATAATCGACT
>CANLAL010000058.1 GCA_947488045.1 Alphaproteobacteria bacterium | reverse complement strand
AACGAGTTCAGGATGACAAAGGTGGAGTGTGGCAGGATGACAAAGGTGGGTTTAGACAGGATGACAGACTTTTGAACATATGTATTGTCATTCCGGGCTTGACCCGGAATCTTGCGCCACTCTCCATGAGATCCTGAATCAAGTTCAGGATGACAGGTTTAAGCGCACTCAGGATGTCAAGGGAGGGGCTTGAGATCCTGAATCAAGTTCAGGATGACAAAGGTGGAGTGTATCAGGATGGCACAAATGACAATGAATGTGGCGTTCTTATAACAGACTGGATTCTTTGCCAGGGGTTTGGTATAGAGAGACATCTTTATATCAATATTTGGCAAAGGTTGCCCCAAATGCGCATCACATCACCCGTAAAAGCCTTGTTAAGCGGCTATGAAAGCACTCCCTCTGGCGTAAAAGCCAATCTGGCCCGCATGCTGATGCATGGTGCATTGGCCGGCACGGGAAAGTTGGTCATTTTGCCCGTTGACCAGGGATTTGAGCATGGCCCAGCCCGCAGCTTCCATTTGAACACCGCTGCGTATGACCCCCACTATCATTATCAGCTGGCTGTTGATGCCGGCGTGAGCGCTTATGCCGCTCCTTTGGGCGCGTTGGAAGCGGGCGCAGACACCTTTGCGGGTCAAGTGCCCCTCATTTTAAAAATGAACAGCTCCAACAGCCTTGTGCTTACAGAAGATGCGCCAGACCAAGCCATCACCAGCAGCATCGCCGATGCCTTGCGTTTGGGGTGTAGCGCCATTGGCTTTACCATTTATCCTGGCTCTGACGCTTCCTTTGACATGATGGAGGAAATCAGTGAGCTGGCTGAAGAAGCGAGATCTTGCGGCTTGGCCACAATCATTTGGTCATATGCCCGTGGACCCCGCCTTTCCAAAGCCGGCGAGACAGCTTTAGATGTAATTTCATATGGCGCGCACATGGCTGCGCTTTTGGGGGCCCATATTATTAAAGTCAAACTCCCCACTTCCCATATTGAATTGCCTGAAAACAAAGCCGCCTATACACACGTGCCCAAAGATACGTTGACGGACCGTGTACGCCATGTGGTGAACTGTTGTTTCCAGGGGCGCCGTTTGGTGGTTTTCTCCGGTGGAGAAACCAAGTCTGTTCAAGATGTGTTGGGCGAGGCGCAAGCCATCCACGCAGGTGGTGGACATGGATCTATTATTGGGCGCAACAGCTTTCAACGCCCCCGGGAAGAGGCGTTAGCCCTTCTGCATTCGTTGCATCAGATTTATCTTGGAAAGGAACCTTCATGAAAATAAACGGAAACTCAATTCGCCCCGGCAACATCATTGAGCACCAGGGAAAATTGTGGGTTGCAGTCAAAATCCAGCACACGCAGCCTGGAAAAGGTGGCGCTTACCTTCAGGTGGAGCTTAAAGATATCCGCTCTGGCACCAAGATGAACGAGCGATTCCGTTCCAGCGAAACGGTGGAGCGTGTGCGCCTCGACGAAATGGAGTACCAATTCCTTTTTGCCAGCGGTGATGACCTGACCATGATGGATATGGAAACCTTTGAACAGCTCACCGTTCCAGCCGCACTGGTGGGCGATTCCTTGCCTTACCTCGTTGACGGCATGATGGTGACCGTTTCATCCCATGAAGGGGCCATTGTTTCCATAAGCCTTCCAGAAACCATTGCCATGGAAGTGGTGGAAGCCGACCCTGTTGTCAAAGGTCAAACAGCCTCTGCCTCTTTCAAGCCAGCCAAGCTCACCAATGGAGAGCGTGTCATGGTTCCCCCTCACATCGAATCAGGCACACGGATTGTGGTGAACACAGCCGATGGAACCTACGTGGAACGCGCAAAGGATTAACATGAGCTTATTATCATCACGATTTGTCACCCGATCTGCCACCATTAACGTGATGGCGCGGTCAATCGAAAAGGCCTGCAAAGGACTTGTGCGGGACTTTAATGAGGTGGAACACCTTCAAGTTTCCCAAAAGGGGCCTGGTGACTTCGTTTCAACCGCTGACCTGCGTGTGGAAAAAACCTTGCGTATGGAACTGGAAAAAGCCCGACCAACCTATGGCTTTATCATGGAAGAATCAGGCATCATTGAAGGGGAAGATCGGGACCATTACTGGATCATTGACCCCATCGATGGCACCTCCAACTTCCTGCATGGCATCCCCCACTTTGCCGTCACTGTGGCGTTAAAACGTGGCAGGGACATCGTTGCCGGGTGCACCTATGACCCCATTAAGGACGAGTTCTTTTGGGCTGAAAAGGGCATGGGTGCCTTCTTAAACGATCGTCGGATTCGAGTTTCCACCCGCAAGAATTTGAATGAATCGCTGCTGGTCACAGGCTTTCCTTTTGCGGGACACGGTGACCCTGAGGAATTTAAGGAAATTTTGGGACGCGTGATGCCCAAAGTTGCGGGAGTTCGGCGTTTTGGAGCGGCGGCTTTGGATTTGGCATACGTCGCTGCTGGCCGCTTTGAAGGGTATTGGGAATCGGGCATCAGCCCCTGGGACATTGCCGCAGGCATCATTTTGGTAAAAGAAGCCGGCGGACATGTGCGTGACCTTGAAGGCGGGCACGAAATGATGGATCGCAAATCCATTATTGCTGCGCCAGAACATTTTCATGCACCGCTCTTGGATTTGATCCACGGCCGTTAATCAGATGAGAGGACCCTTGAGCCTTCGGGCCCAGGGGCTTCCATGACAATAAACCCCTCGCATAAGCGCACCCTTAAGGTTTGGTTCGGTTTAAGGCTTATGGCTTTGCAAATAGAGACCGGGATGCGAATGCCCGCTGCATGCCCCCATTTGCACACTTGAACTTTAAAAGTAGGAAGCTTTCGTGCCGGGACTTCAGTTGGGTTGGTGTTGGGCGTAAGTGAATCTGTTATCATCATCTATTGTTCTCCTTTTCGTGGCTGATCTTGGATATCCTGGATATCCCTGGGATATCCCTATTTTTTCCTTGTGCTGTAAGGCTTTGAGTCCAATGGATATCATTTTGTGTTAAATTTTTTTTCTTCATATGTTTTCCTTATTTTCTCAGGGGTTGAGTGGGATATCCTTGTGCATATGGATATCCATGGGTTTGATGTGTTTTTAAGGCCTCATTCTTTGTCATGTGAACGCGATTGAGCGTCTTACGACAAGGGGCCCTGAGATCCTGAATCAAGTGCAGGATGACAGGGATGGAGCTTAGACAGGATGACGAGAGTAGAAGGTTTGAAAAATGACGATTGAAAGTGAAGCATGATTAAATTCCTTTTTTAACGTTTTTAATACGTACACCCTATCAAAATGAATTCCCAAAAAGCAATTTTTAAAACCCTTCGTTTGAACTTTACGGGATGGCTTATGTGGCAAAGCCCTTAGACCAGAAATGCACATGAACACCCTTAACTTTTTCTCATATCAGCTCTATAAAGCAGGCGTACGCGCAAAGACATCGTCTCATTTGCGGTTGGTTTTGCCCCTCCAGGCATCGATCGCTTTCCCCTTGACCGTTTAGAGGACCGCACCCTATGATTAATGTATGGTATTCTAGAAGAGGCCGTTCGTGCTGCTGAGTTAAGTGTATGAGCTGAGGGAAAGTCTGGGATCAGGAGGGGTAGCGCTGCGTTAAAACTGTACACTGTGGGAAAGCAGGTGGACAGGCATAGGGTAACAGAGGTGGAGCTTGAGATCCTGAATCAAGTTCAGGATGACAAGGGTGGGGTATTGTCATTGAAGGGCTTTGCACGCGCGAACAGCACGACGACTGGAAGCTTTCCGCACAGTAAATGCAGACCGTTTCTGCTTACGCGTGGGAATCTTGTGCAGAGCCTCAATGAGATCCTGAATCAAGTTCAGGATGACAAAGGTGGGGTTTAGACAGGATGACAAGGGTGGAGTATTGTCATTGAAGGGCTTTGCACGCTCGAACAGCACGACGACTGGAAGCTTTCCGCACAGTAAATGCAGACCGTTTCTGCTTACGCGTGGGAATCTTGTGCAGAGCCTCAATGAGATCCTGAATCAAGTTCAGGATGACAAGGGTGGGGTTTAGACAGGATGACAGGTTTTTGAGCATATAAATTGTCATTCCGGGCTTGACCCGGAATCTTGCAACAACACTCCCTGGGATCCTGAATCAAGTTCAGGATGACAAGGGTGGGGTGCAGTCAGGATGACAAGGGTGTAAAACCAAAAAGCTTGTCATTCCGGGCTTGACCCGGAATCTTGTTTAGAGCCTCAATGAGATCCTGAAACGAGTTCAGGATGACAAAGGTGGAGTATTGTCATTGAAGGGCTTTGCACGCGCGAACAGCACGACGACTGGAAGCTTTCTGCACAGTAAATGTAGACCGTTTCTGCTTACGCGTGGGAATCTTGTGCAGAGCCTCAATGAGATCCTGAATCAAGTTCAGGATGACAGGGTTGTCAGATTGAGATCCTGAATCAAGTTCAGGATGACAAGGGTGGGGTGCAGTCAGGATGACAAGGGTGGAGTTTAGACAGGATGACAGGATCACGCCCTACTTCACCCGCAGGCCAATGGTCGCAAGGCTGCTGCGCATATCGTCCGGCAGGCCTTGGGTGAGGGCGTCGACTTTTTCCTGCCGCGCAGGGTCGGCCAACGGCGCTGTTTTCTTGACAATTGCAGAAACCCGCAGCCCATGCTTGAGGGTGATCCGCGTGAGCGCACGATAGCCAAAAAATTGATTGATCCGCTCCATCAGTAACCCAGTCAAATGCTGAAATTCCAGCGCGGCACCGGATGTGACACGAATGGTTAGGGTGCCTTCCTCTTGCTGGCCTTTAGGCGTTTGAAAAAATAAACGCTCCGGCTGGGAATAGCGGGCCAGTTCGGGCCCCACGATTTGATCCCATTCCAAAATCAATTGGCTGTGATTCATGCTGCGGTTATTGAGTGCGGGCTTCATGACCTTGGCCATGAGGGTGCCGATGGCTTTTGTCACATAGGTTCTTTTTGTGCGATCTTGTTTTTTCATCAAAACTCTGATTTGGTGCATGAGGACCGGTCATTCTTACCACAAGCCATGACACACCTTTTACTTTAGGAACGCCATGCCATCCTCACCACCCTACACCAAAGATATACTTTTGAGCAACCAACTCTTGGCATGGTTTGATGCCAACGGCCGCACTCTGCCCTGGCGCAGCAAACCGTGCGCCCCCTACCCTGTGGTGGTGAGTGAATTTATGTTACAACAAACCACCGTGGCCTCTGTCATTCCTTATTTTCAGCGGTTTATGGAACGATTCCCCACTGTCCAATCCTTAAGTGAGAGTCCTTTGGATGATGTTTATCATCTTTGGCAAGGCTTAGGATATTATAGCCGGGCCAAAAACCTCCACCGCACAGCGCAAATTGTGGCACGAGAAGGGTGTGGCGTGTGGCCGTCCACAGCTTTAGGCCTTAAGGAACTGCCGGGCATTGGCCCTTATGCTGCAGCCGCCATTGCCAGTATTGCCTTTGATGAGCCGGTGGCTGTTTTAGATGGCAATGTGCGCCGCGTTCTCTCCCGCCTGTTTTTGGTGGATATGAATGAGAAGGGCGCCTTGAGTCAGTTACGTGAGCTCGCGCAATCGATTACTCCTGCACAGCGGGCCGGCGACTATGCGGGGGCCATTATGGATTTAGGCGCAATGATTTGCCGTCCTAAAAACCCCTTATGTGAGGAATGCCCGTGGAAAGAAGCCTGTGGTGCCTATGCCACGGGTGCGCAAGCACTTTATCCCTCCCCTAAAATCAAAATTGCGCAACCCCTGCGGGAAGCCTTTGTTTTTGTTCTAACAGACAGACAGGGACGCATTTTTGTACGTCAACGACCTGAGAGCGGCCTTCTGGGCCACTTATGGGAGTTGCCACACTCAGGTTTTGAGCGTAACGATGCCCAATTTGACACGGCTGCTCTCCCCCCTGGCATTTCCTGGGAAGAAACGGACATGACCATCAAACATACCTTTACCCACTTCAAACTCTCGTTGCATGTGATGAAGGGACTTTTGAGCACAAACGCTTCGCCTTGGCCAGAAGGAAAGTGGGTTTTACCTGCCCATCTTAAAGATTTGGCTTTCCCCACTGTGATGCAAAAGGTTCTGCTCAAACTGTGAGCAAAATGAGGAGTGAAATACACTGTTGAGAGATGTAATGTATTCACTCAGCAGGCAAAAGTTTTTTCTGCAGGTCATGAAAAGATGATTCTGAATGGCTTATCCCGCCCGTGCCAGCATTATAACTATGTTGCAGTAAACCCCATTAACTCTCAAGAACGTCCTTCACTTTGCGCGCCAGGTCTTTTAAGTTGAAGGGCTTGGACAAAAAGTGCGCCTTGGTATTTTCCTTGATTTGAGAGCGGAAGGAATCTTCTGCATAGCCCGAGATAAAGATGATTTTCACCTGGGGATGCTTTTGGCTAATATGCTTGGCCAAAGTAGGGCCATCCATGGGCGCCATCACCACATCGGTCACCACCAAATCAATGGGCTTTTCATCGATGATTTTAAGTGCGTCCGGACCATTGCTCACATCGTAAACCACATACCCCTTATCCTTCAAAGCCCGGGTGGAAAATAATCTTACAGCATCTTCATCTTCCACCAAGAGAATATTGGCTGTGCCACTTAAGTCCGCGATCATATTCATTGGCTCAGGGACATGTATATTTTTGAGCAGATCCGCATCGGAGTATTTGGGCAAATAAATGGTAAAGGTGGTGCCCTTTTTGAGCTGACTTTCCACTGCCACAAAGCCCCCCGTTTGGTTAACAATGCCATAGACGGTGGATAGGCCCAACCCCGTGCCTGCTCCAATAGCCTTTGTGGAAAAGAAGGGGTCAAAAACCCGCGACAAATTCTCAGGCGCAATTCCCCCCCCGGTATCTGCCACCTTGATCACCACATAATCTCCTTTGGGGACGGTTTCGGAACCGATGAGGATGGGCTTTGTCACGTGAAGATTGCTTGTGGAAATATTAAGGCTACCCCCATTGGCCATGGCATCACGCGCATTGACCGCCAGGTTAATGATCACCTGCTCAAGCTGACCTTGGTCCACCTTCACGAGCCAAAGATCACGGGCATGCACCACACGCAATGCGATGGCAGGCCCGATCAACCGTTGCAAGAGGATGCTTAGTTCTGCCAAATTTTCTGTGACATCAATCACTTTAGGTTGGAGCGTTTGCTGCCGGGAAAAAGCGAGCAACTGCCGCACAAGGTTGGCCGCACGATTGGCGTTTTGCTTGATTTGCATGATGTCGTTGAATGACAAATCAGAAGGAGAGTGACGCAAGAGCAGTAAGTCGCAATAGCCGATCATGGCTGTCAGCAGGTTGTTAAAATCGTGGGCGATGCCCCCGGCCAGCTGGCCAATCGCCTGCATTTTCTGGGATTGAGACAACTGCAGCGACAGCTTTTTATGTTCACTGATATCCACGAAATAGAGGGTGAAAACTTTCTGTGTATGCTCAATTGAGCTTAAGTAAACATTCATGGCAATTTGCTTATCTTGCGAAAAGTAAATTTCCAGTGGGCCATCCACATCTTGCCCTGAAAAAAACTGATTCAGCTTTATGATAGAATCATTAGAGTTTTCTGGATTTAAGAGAGATGTGAGTATTTGCCCTTTCAATGTATGATCAATACTGGGCAAGGCTGCGCTTTTGAAACTTTTATTCAAAAGCTCTAAGAACATTTGATTGTGCGCATAAATCGTTCCATCACTATGGACGGAAATGATGCCAATGGGTGAGCCTTCAACCACCTCATTGAGTAAATTGTATTTCTGTTGAATCGCCTCGGCGGAAGATTCAATGTGCTCAATAAGCCAAAGCCATAGAGGGCCCATCACATGGGTAAACTTAATGCGATAGACCCGGGACTTGAGCTTTACCTCCAAACTGGAAACGCGCTTTTGATTGTGAAAATTTTTCAGATCGAAGGTAGGCGTCAATCGCTCCAAGTAGTTAAGCAAACCTTCAATTTTAAGCCCACCCGGCAAATGCGCGCCTTTGATTTGACCTGTATCGACGTTGATGAGCACATAGCCTTGAAAAAATTCTTTTAAAGACTTTAAAAGCATCAGGAGCAAATGGCCATGGGATTTGAGTTGAATCAGCCCCCACGCCAGGCCGCCCGCCCCCAAAAGAACAAAGAGGCATATGCCAAGTTGACTTGCGATTGTTGAAAACTGCCCCACTGTTCACCTGTTTTTTATTAGACGTTAATCATAGACCATGCGGCCTGATTTTTCAAAAACACATTTTAAAAAGTTGCGAATGGCTATATTTGTTTCAACATCCCTTTTGATTTGACTAAATTATAATCTTTTTAACTAATTTCTGTCAATATTT
>CANLAL010000057.1 GCA_947488045.1 Alphaproteobacteria bacterium | reverse complement strand
CACACCTTTCGTACAGACATTTCTGTCCATGTAGGAAGAGGGCTTATCATTCGTTGTCATGCCCATGAGCATGACCCCTATCTTTCAGTAGATGCGGGAATTCAAAAGTTGGACACAACACTCAGACGTCACAAAAACAGACTCCGAGACCACCATCGTGTGGACCCAACCTCACTTGAAGAAGCATTAGAAGTTAAACAACGCGTGATTTCTACAGATCAATCTAATGAAAATGAGGGTGCGTCAAACCCTGTAATCATCGCTGAGATGGCTACAAAAATTATATCTATGAGTGTGTGTGAGGCCATTATTCATCTGGATGTATCTGATAAGTCATTTCTCATTTTTAAAAATTGCGCTAACAACCAAATTAATGTGGTTTTTAGAAGGCCAGATAGCAACATTGGCTGGATTGACCCCAGTTTAACCCAATAGACTGCCCAATACTTAGACCATGGGATTTGCAGGGAGCAAAGAGTAGCTTTGCTCCTTCCGAGCTAACCTTGGCTAAACCCCTTCAGTCAATCTTTGATGTCTTTCCATAACTCTTTAACCTTAGCAAAAAAACCTGCCGCTTGAGGGCTGGTTTCCTTACCGCCCTTAGCATCAGTAGACTTTTGGAACTCATTCAAAATCTCACGCTGTTTTTTAGAAAGATTTATAGGCGTTTCCACCATCACATGTACATACATATCCCCTCGGCCTGTACGACGTAAAATGGACATTCCTTTTCCTTTAAGACGTAGTTGATGACCCGTTTGTGTCCCCTCTTCTATGGTTACGCGCGCACGAGTTCCATCCACTGTGGGCACCTCCACCGTTCCGCCTAAGGTTGCTGTCATCATGGAAATGGGCACCTGACAATGGATATGAGCTCCATCTCTTTGAAACAAGCTATGTGGTTTAACGGTTAAAAAGACGTACAGATCGCCAGAAGGCCCCCCTCTGATCCCCGCTTCACCCTCTCCGGCCAAACGGATCCGTGTTCCATCCTCCACACCGGCAGGAATACTCACTGAAAGTTTCTTTTCACGCCGTTTACGGCCCGTTCCATGACAACTTTTGCATGGATTTTCAATAATTTGCCCTACACCATGACAAGTATGGCATGTACGCTCAACCGTAAAGAAACCTTGCTGTGCACGCACAACACCGTGACCATGGCATGTATGACACGTTTTAGACTTTTCGCCGCCTTTGCCATGGCAGACATCACATGTGGCATGAGTCGTTATTTTAATGGTTTCTTGAGCGCCTCCAAAAGCAGTTTCAAGGTTGATTTCCATATTATAACGCAAATCAGAGCCCCGTACATTTGCCTGAGATGGACCTTGCTGACGTTGACGCCCGCCCATCATATCTCCAAACATTTCCTCAAAAACATTAGAAAAATTACCGGACTGGAAGTTAAAGTCAAAACCACCGGCACCGGGATGGAATCCCCCACCACCGCCACCTCCGCCTTGTTCAAAGGCTGCATGGCCATAACGATCATAAGCAGCACGCTTTTGATCATCAGACAACACCTCATAAGCATTCGCTATTTCACGAAAGGTCTCTTCAGCCTTTTTATCACCCGGGTTTTTATCTGGGTGATATTTCATGGCAAGTTTACGATAGGCTTTTTTCAACTCATCAGCGCTGGCCGACTTTGAAACACCAAGGAGTGCGTAATAATCTTTTTGAGCCATTTTATTCTCATCAGTTAATATGGTGCTGGATTTACTTTAGAATCAAATACGTTCCCCACCCCAAGGAAGAGTCCAGTTTTATACTTTTTCAACTGGACTCATGCCCTACAGGGAACAATAATACTCAAGATAACGAGGAGCCGAGATTAGGCTTTCGCCTCATTTTCTTTTACTTCTTCAAATTCAGCATCAACCACTGTGGAATCATCTGCTGGAGACTGAGTGCCTTCACCAGAAGGTTGCCCTTCTTGTTGAGCTTTGTAGAGAGCCTCACCCATTTTCATGGCAACTTGGGTCAAGGCTTCAGACTTAGACTTAATAGACTCCACATCATCGGTTCCCAAGGCTTCACGCAAAGCCGCAATACCGGCAGTAATGGCATCCTTATCTTCAGCAGAGATTTTATCTCCCGCTTCTGTTAATGACTTTTCTGTTCCATGTATCATGGCTTCTGCATGGTTTTTGGTGTCAACCAATTCACGACGTTTTTTATCCGTCTCAGCATTGGCCTCAGCATCTTTCACCATCTGTTCAATATCCGCATCGGAAAGACCACCAGAAGCTTGGATTTTTATCTGCTGCTCTTTACCTGTAGCTTTATCTTTTGCTGTAACGCTCACAATACCGTTCGCATCAATATCAAACGTAACCTCGATCTGAGGAACCCCGCGGGGCGCTGGTGGAATCCCCACCAGCTCAAATTGCCCGAGCAACTTGTTATCGGCTGCCATTTCACGCTCGCCTTGGCACACACGAATGCTCACACCATTTTGATTGTCATCAGCTGTGGAGAAAACCTGGCTTTTGCGTGTTGGAATGGTTGTATTGCGTTCAATCAAGCGTGTAAAGACACCACCGAGGGTTTCGATACCCAGAGAAAGCGGCGTTACATCCAGGAGAAGCACGTCTTTCACATCGCCCTTTAAGACACCACCTTGAATGGCTGCGCCAATGGCAACAACTTCATCAGGGTTCACGCCACGATGGGGCTCACGGCCAAAAAACTGCTTCACAGACTCATACACCTTAGGCATACGGGTCATACCGCCCACCAAAATGACTTCATCAATCTGGCTTGCATTCAGACCCGCATCTTTTAAAGCCGCTTTACAGGGATTCATGGTGCGGGAAATGAGATCGTCGACCAATGATTCAAACTTTGCACGCGTCAGCTTGATGTTCAAGTGCTTAGGACCTGAAGCATCGGCGGTGATAAAGGGTAAGTTTACATCGGTCTGTGTGGCGCTAGAAAGCTCAATCTTTGCTTTTTCGGCACCTTCTTTTAAGCGTTGAAGCGCCAATTTGTCTTTGCGCAGGTCAATACCCTGTTCTTTCATGAACTCATCAGCAAGATAATCAATGATTTTCTGATCAAAGTCTTCACCGCCCAGGAAGGTATCACCGTTGGTGGATTTCACTTCAAATACACCATCGCCAATCTCAAGAATGGAGACGTCAAAAGTACCCCCACCTAAGTCATAGACGGCGACTGTTCCCGAGTTCTTCTTATCCAAACCATAAGCCAATGCGGCAGCCGTGGGTTCATTGATAATGCGCAGCACTTCCAAACCTGCAATACGGCCAGCATCTTTGGTGGCTTGACGCTGAGAGTCATTAAAGTAAGCCGGCACAGTGATTACCGCCTGCGTTACTTTTTCACCCAAGAAGGATTCTGCGGTTTCTTTCATCTTCTGCAGAATGAAAGCGCTTACCTGGCTCGGGCTGTATTTTTCATTACGGGCACTGACCCATGCATCCCCATTATCACCTTTAACAATGTTATAGGGAACCAAACCTTTGTCTTTTTGTGTGAGGGGATCATCAAACCGGCGGCCAATCAAGCGCTTGATGGCAAATAGTGTGTTTTCGGGGTTTGTAACGGCCTGGCGTTTCGCGCTCTGGCCAACGAGCTTTTCACCACCTTCGGTAAAAGCCACAATGGAAGGAGTTGTCCGGACGCCCTCTGCGTTTTCAATTACACGGGCAGAAGCGCCATCCATCACAGACACACAAGAGTTTGTTGTGCCCAAGTCAATACCAATTACTCTACTCATCTTATATTCCTTTCAATAAGCGAACATTATATTATGTGGCCTGCCAATCAGCACCACACCTTAATATTTACTATAGCTTTTCAAATTTGTCAAACGTAACCCTTTCCTTATGGATATCCTGGATATCCCATGGATATCCCAGTTTTTTCCTTGGCTAGAGCGGCATAGGGGCCAATGGATATCATTTTCATATTTTATTTTTTTTTGCATATACTTTTCCTGACTTTCTGGAGGTTTGGAATGGATATCCATGTGCATGATGGATATCCATGATTTGAAGGCTTAATATTCTTTTTGAGATCCTGAATCAAGTTCAGGATGACATATTGTACTGTCATTCCGGGCTTTGACCCGGAATCTTGTGTGGATGCCCCCTGAGATCCTGAATCAAGTTCAGGATGACAAAGGTTGAGTAATGAGCCTGAATCAAGTTCAGGATGACATATTGTAATGTCATTCCGGGCTTTGACCCGGAATCTGGTGCCGACACGCAATAAGATCCTGAATCAAGTTCAGGATGACAAAGGTTGAGTAATGAGCCTGAATCAAGCTTAGGATGACAGTGTAGAATGAGTTGATTTGAATGAGACATGGTTAAATTCCTTTTTTAATGTTTCTATAAACATAGCCTAGCAAAATAGGCCTTCAAAAATCAATTTTTAAAAACCTTCGTTTGTCCTTAAAAGATCGTCAGAAGCTATAAAATCATATATGATGCGGCTATAACGCTTCATACATGATGGTTGATGATGACTATACCACTTGCGAACCCTTACATGCCTTATCTTTTAGGAAGCATTGACGCCCTACCCCATTATTCTGCTTTTTTCAAAAAGCGTTTGAAAGGTCTTGTGGGGCCAACCATGGTGAGCTTACTGCGCCACCTGCCTTCCCAATACCATCAATACAAGCAGGTGACAGATCTTTCAAAAGCTGAGGTTGGCACACGTGTGATTGTGAACGTAACAGTGGACGAGCATGAAAAAAAATCAAATAAATCACCTTATCTCATTTATACCCATGACAGTGCTGGCAACCTTTTGGTCTTGAGCTTTTTTAATGGCCGCGCCACTTACCTGCATAGACTTTATCCCACTGGCGGCCAACGCACAGTGGAAGGAAAGCTGGAGCTTTATAAGCAAGCCCTCCAGATGAATCATCCCACTTGTTTGGGCACGGTCACCACTCAAGCTTCTTTCACTGGACTAGAGCCTGTTTATCCCCTCACAGAGGGCATCACAAACGTGCACATGCGCAAAGTGATCGCTGAGGCTTTAAAAGTACGTATCATGCTGCCAGAGTGGATCCCTGATCACCTCATGCAGCACCAAGGATGGCCCACCTGGAACCAAGCCCTACGCACGGTTCATGTGAGCGAAACAGATGTGAGTCTTTCTGCCCGTACCAAGGCCCAAGATCGTTTGGCTTTTGATGAGCTTTATGCTCACCAGCTGGGGTTGTGCCTGCTCAAAGAACGCCATCGCAGAGCTTCTGTGGCGCCTTACACAACTGACAAAGGGTTTTTGGAGCAACTGAGTGAAGCTACCCCTTTCACCCTCACCCAGGCCCAAAAACAGACGTGGGCAGAGATTTTAAAGGATATGACCCATGGCGCACGGATGATCCGGCTGGTGCAGGGGGATGTGGGGTCTGGCAAAACCATTTTGGCCTTTTGGAGCCTTGCTTTAGCTGCCCACAATGGGCAGCAAGCCGTGCTTCTTGCGCCTACGGAAATTTTGGCCCGCCAACATGCGGCCACCTTAGCGAACTTTGCCAAAGCTCTTGGATTTGAAACCGCATTGCTCATAGGGGCCATGAAGGAAAAAGACAAAAAGCTGGTGCGTGAACAGTTGGCCCAAGGTCAGGCTCAAATCGTGGTGGGTACCCACGCCTTGATAGAAGAAAGCATAAATTTTGATCGTCTCGGCCTCGTGGTCATTGATGAACAGCATCGTTTTGGCGTTAAACAACGGCATGCACTCATTAGTAAGGGATTGAATACCCACGTGCTTATTATGACAGCCACTCCCATTCCCAGGACACTCCTTCTCAGCAATTATGGAGATTTGGATATCTCTCGTTTGAATGAAAAGCCTGCAGGCCGCCAGCCCATTGTGACGAAAGTTACTTCATTGGAAAAAATCGAAGCCGTTGTGGAAGGCCTTGTGAAAGCCTTAAATGAGGGTCAAAAAGCCTATTGGGTATGTCCGCTCATTGACACCTCTGAAGAAAGTGACCTGGCCGCAGCCACTGCACGCTTCAAGGTCCTTCAAGCCCATCTGGGAGAGCAAGTCGCACTGCTTCATGGCCGAATGAAGCCGGATGAAAAAGATGCCATCTTCCAAGCGTTTTCTCAGGGGGCTATTCGATGCCTCGTTTCCACCACGGTGATTGAAGTGGGTGTGGATGTGCGTGATGCCACCTTGATGATTATTGAACATGGGGAACGCTTTGGCTTGGCCCAGCTGCATCAGCTAAGAGGGCGCATTGGCCGTGGCGATCTAGCCAGTACCTGCTTGCTGCTCTATGCCCCACCCTTATCATTCATTGCTAAAGAACGCTTAGAGACCATGCGCCAAACCCAAGATGGTTTTATAATAGCAGAGAAAGATTTAGAACTGCGCGGTGCAGGAGATGTCTTAGGAACCAAGCAAAGCGGTATCATGGCCTTCCGGAATGCTGATCCGCTGATCCATACGCAGCTACTGACTTTAGCCCATGAAAAAGCCAGCGATCTGATTGCCCAAGATCCTTCACTGACCACCCAAGCGGGAGAGAGTGCCCGTTTGCTTATGACCCTTTATGGTACTTTTTATGAACTACCGGAGGAAGTCTCCCATGCGCCTGTTTCTGCCTAATTGATCAAACCCCATCACACCAACAACATCTTGCCTTTTGCCTATGCTGCTTATAGGATCTGGCTCATGTCATTTTTCAGGAGTTTTTAAGGCCATGTCAGCCCCTACCCCATCCACCACTGAAAGCGAACTTCTTGCTGTCCGCCTAAAAAAGAAACAACAATTGATTGATTTAGGCATTAACCCCTACCCTTACGCATACAATCAGAGCCATCATGCATCCGATCTTCATGCCGCCTATGAACACCTGGAAAATGAAGCAACAACCACCGATACCGTGCGCGTGGCAGGCCGCATTATGTCCATCCGCAATAGTGGCATGTTCATTGATTTGATGGATACTTCGGGAAAAATACAAATTTTTTCACATGAGAAAACTTTAGATGAATTTGGCCACAAAGTCCTGGCGTGCCTGGATTTAGGCGACCTATTGGGCGTAGAGGGCACGATTCGCCGCACCAAGCGAGGCGAGCTGACCATTGATGCGCTCGTTTTAACGCCCTTAGCCAAAACATTGTTGCCTTTACCTGAAAAATATCATGGCCTCACAGATGTGGAAACCCGCTATCGGCAACGTTATCTGGATCTTATTATGAACCCGGATACACGCGATACGCTGCGTAAGCGCAGCCACATTATTGCCCAGATGCGCAGCTATCTGATTAGCCAAAACTTTCTGGAAGTGGAAACCCCTATGCTGCACCCCATTGCGGGCGGCGCAGCAGCCAAGCCATTTTCCACCCACCACAACGCCCTTGATTTGCAGCTTTATCTGCGCATTGCGCCAGAGCTTTACTTGAAACGTTTGGTGGTCGGTGGCCTGGCCGACCGTGTATTTGAAATCAATCGGTGCTTCAGAAACGAAGGGGTTTCACCCCGCCATAATCCTGAATTTACCTCTGTGGAGCTTTATCAGGCTTATGCTGATTATACGGACATGATGGTTTTAACGGAAAACATGATCGCCCACCTGGCCCAGTCCATCTGTGGATCTACTCAGGTGCCTTATGGCGAAATCACGTTGGACTTTACTGCCCCCTGGCCCCGCAAAACCATGACTGGGCTTATTTTAGAGCATACGGGGGTGGATTTCAGTAAGATGACCACTGAAGAAGCATTTGTTGCAGCGAAGGCTTTGAACGTGCACCCGAAGAAGACCGACTCCTGGGGCAAAATTGTGGAGATGGTCTTTGGTGAAAAAGCTGAAGCATCACTCGTCCAGCCCACCCACGTGATTGACATGCCCAAAGATATTTCCCCTTTGGCAAAGGTGCACCGCACCAATCCCCGTTTGAGCGAGCGGTTTGAATCCTATGCCAATGGCTGGGAGTTGGCCAATGCCTTTTCTGAGCTCACCGATCCTTTAGACCAAAAAGAGCGGTTTGAAGATCAATTGGTGGCTAAAGAAGGCGGCGATGATGAAGCCCACAACATGGACCATGACTTCATCAATGCGCTTTCTTATGGCCTACCCCCCACCGGTGGCCTAGGTATTGGTATTGACCGCCTGGTGATGCTGCTCACCAACAGCCACACCATACGTGATGTCATTGCCTTCCCCACCATGCGGCCTGTTAAAGGCTAGCAATCAGATTCTGATTTCGATGCCCTTTGGTTTTTCTTTACAGTTATCCCGGGCTCATTTTTGTCATCCCGGGCTTGACCCGGGATCTTGTCCGACGTTCAATAAGATCCTGAATCAAGTTCAGGATGACAGATTATGAGGGCATACGATGTCATCCCGGGCTCATTTTTGTCATCCCGGGCTTGACCCGGGATCTTGTCTGACATTCAATAAGATCCTGAATCAAGTTCAGGATGACAGATTATGAGGGCATACGATGTCATCCCGGGCTCATTTTTGTCATCCCGGGCTTGACCCGGGATCTTGTGAAAACACGGCTGTCATCCCGGGCTTGACCCGGGATCTTGTCTGACATTCAATAAGATCCTGAATCAAGTTCAGGATGACAGATTATGAGGGCAT
>CANLAL010000056.1 GCA_947488045.1 Alphaproteobacteria bacterium | reverse complement strand
GGGTAGCTCATATTACAACACCTATGACTGTTTCAGTGATTGGCTGCGTGGTTAATGGTCCTGGTGAAGCAAAGTTAACTGATGTTGGGTTTACAGGAGGTGGAAACGGCACTCACATGGTCTACTTAGACGGTATTCCTGCCCACCGGCTAAAAGACGAATCTATCATAGAGCATCTCGTTCATTTGATTGAAAAAAAAGCCAACGAGATCGCACAAAAAGGATATAAAAAATGACTATCTTCCAACCTGTTCGAGGAACCCATGATTATTTAGAAGCAGATGTGCGGGCTTATCAAAAAATCGTAAGAACGGCGCTACATGTTGCTGAGAATTATGGCTATCAAGAAATCATGACTCCTCTTTTTGAGCAAGCACAGGTTTTTTCTCGCTCTTTGGGAGATATGTCCGACGTTATTTCTAAAGAAATGTATGTTTTTGAAGATAAAGGAGGCGATCTTTTGGCCCTGAGACCCGAAGGGACAGCAGGAGTAGCCAGAGCCTTTGTATCCAATGGGCTGACCCAATCATTACCTCAAAAATTTTTCTATGCAGGGCCCATGTTTCGATATGAGCGACCACAAAAAGGTAGGCAACGACAATTTCATCAATTTGGTGTGGAGTTCATGGGGGTTTTTTCACCTCTAGCCGATGCAGAGGCTATTGCTTTAGGTGCCCATATTCTTAAGGAACTGGGATTAGACAAGAGCATTACCTTAAAACTAAACACGTTAGGTGATCTGGAAAGTCGCACCGCCTATCAAACAGCATTGATAAACTATTTTAAAAAATACAGCAGTGATTTATCACCCGAAAGTCAAATTCGGTTAGAAAAAAATCCGTTGCGAATATTGGATTCCAAGGACCCTGGAGACCAGGCACTTGTACAAAATGCCCCCGATAGAGATTCCTTTCTTACTTCGGAAGCTCAAGATTTTTTTGCAAACGTACGTAAGGCTTTGGAAAGTCTTAATATTCCCTACGAAATTGACCCCTATCTTGTACGGGGCTTAGATTACTACAGCCACACGGCTTTTGAATTTTCCTCTTCTGCCTTGGGGGCCCAAGCAGCTGTTTTGGGTGGTGGCAGATATAACGGACTGGTGGAGCAATTAGGTGGACCTCCCACAGCATGCGTTGGATGGGGGGCAGGCATTGAACGCATGATGTTGTTACTTGAAAAATGCATCCCTCTGCCACCTCACGTGACTATTATATCCGTCAGTCAGGAACAAGAATTACTCGCTCTCAATTTAGCACAGCAGGCACGAGCAAAAGGGTTAAGTGTTTGGCTGGACTTTCAAGTAAGTATGGCCAAACACATGAAAAAAGCCTCTAAAATGAAAACACCTTTTGTCTGGATTATAGGAGAAGAGGAAGCTACGTCTGGAACAGTGACTTGCAGGAATATGCAAAAAGGAACACAAGAAGTTTTGTCCATAGATCGGGCAATGGCCTATGTATTAAGGGATCACAAATGAGTGAACAAGATATCGCCTTTCACCAAAAACTAGAACGAGTGCTCCATAACTATCACGATATTAATCGACAACTCAATGAAGCAGGATTGACTCCACCTGATATGGCACGCCTATCAAAAGACCATTCTGATCTCACACCTTTGGCGCACGCCATCGAAGCATTGTTTAAAATGGGCAAGGACTTACAAGAGTTAGCTCAAATGATGCAAGAGCCAGACCTAGATTCAGAAATGAAAACGCTGACCGAAGAGGAGTTTCGTGAATTAAAAGAATCTTATCCTCAAGCTTTACATGAAATTAAAGTACTCCTCCTTCCCAAGGACGAAATGGATGAACGCAATGCTATTTTGGAAGTTCGAGCGGGTACGGGCGGTGACGAAGCGGCTTTATTTGCTGCTGATCTTTTGCGCATGTACCAACGTTATGTAGAACTGCACAACTGGAAATACGAAATGATGGACGTCAGCGATACAGGAATGGGTGGTATTAAAGAAGCCAGTATCAGTATTACAGGTCGGGGTGTTTTTGCCCGCTTGAAATTTGAATCCGGTGTGCACCGCGTCCAACGAGTCCCAGCAACAGAAGCTAGTGGGCGCATTCATACCTCTGCCGCTACTGTTGCCGTGCTGCCTGAGGCTCAGGAAGTAGATATTGTTATAGAAGATAAAGACCTAAAGATTGATGTGTTTCGCTCCAGTGGCCCTGGTGGACAATCCGTTAACACGACAGACAGCGCCGTGCGCATTACCCATTTACCTACAGGCTTGGTAGTGCAACAACAAGATGAAAAATCTCAACATAAAAACAAGGCGAAGGCTTTGAAGATCCTGAGAGCACGCTTGTTAGAAAAAAAGCGCATGGAACAAGATGCCATTAGAGCACAAAATCGCAAAAGCCAAGTGGGATCTGGAGACCGCTCTGAACGTATTCGGACCTATAACTTTCCCCAGGGTCGTGTGACAGATCATCGCATCAATCTGACACTTTATAAGTTGGAGAAAATATTGGAAGGCGCAGCCTTAGATGAAATGGTGGAAGCCTTGATTGCAGAAGACCAGGCCTCTCGTTTGGCCGATGAGGAGTAAAAATCCTTCTCATGAAACCTGTAACTCTTCAATCATTTTTAAACTCATCTATGACTCGGTTGTCTCAGCTGACCGATCGGCCTACACATGAGGCACGAATCCTAGCGGCTCAAGTCTGCCATCAAACGACCGAATGGGTTTTTACTCATCCAGAGCATGAGATTACGTCATCGCAATGTAACGCATTGGAGGTACTCCTCAAAAGAAGGCTCCTGGGGGAGCCATTGGCAAAAGTTATAGGAAAAAAAGCCTTTTGGAAGGAAAATTTCTTTACAAACAAACATACTTTAGATCCTCGGCCTGAGTCCGAGCTTATCATTGAGGCAGCTTTGGCCCATTGTCGCAACCAACCCCATCACATTTTAGAGCTAGGTGTAGGCACAGGGTGCTTGATTTTGTCTTTACTCCAGGAATTTTCTGCAGCATTGGGTGTCGGAGTAGATCTATCATGGGAAGCCCTTCAGATCGCCAACAAAAATGCTCAACATCTTTCTCTTAAACAAAAGATCAATTTTATACAGGGGCAATGGTTTGGAGCTGTAAACTCGTTCCCTATATTCGATCTCATTATCTCAAACCCTCCCTATATTTCGAGCCACATCCTCCCCAAATTGCCTTCAGAAGTCTACAATTATGATCCGCAATTGGCTTTAGATGGGGGATTGGATGGACTCGCTCCCTATAGACACTTTGCAGAAGAGAAAATTGATCGCCTTTTAAGGAATGGGGGGCATTTGATTATGGAAATAGGACAGGGCCAAGAGGTGAGTATTTTAGAGATTTTTCAATCAACACCGCTAATACATATTGACACCCTCAAAGATTTACAAAAAATTCCACGCGTTTTGATTTTTAAAAAAGAAAATCAGACGGACAACATCTAAACAAATATGGGGTTTCTGACAAAAAAATTCGCTACTTTTGTCAGAAACCTAGATTATTACTTAAACAAAGATCTAATAGGGTTTTTAGGTCGGGGATCAAAATCAACAAACTCAACCACAATGCGCGCGTAGGTTCCATCCTGCATTAACTCAGACATAATGCGATTGATCGCCTTAGTGAGATTGGGTTGGTCAAACCGTAAAGCAAAACCTTTATGGATCTCGTTAAATGATTCGTTGGACACTTTCATAGGAACAGGGGCTTGCTTGGCAGCGTAAGCCGCTTCAAGGCCATCAACGATCATTCCATCCACATCGCCATTGATGACACCTTGCACACACTCCATTGTAGATTTATAGGTTTTGATGGATCCAGCACCGTTGTTTTTTGCAAGATCTTCCCATGTAGAGGCCACAAGAACACCAATTGTTTTACCTTTTACATCCGAAGGCTTAGATAAAGCAGAGCTTTTAAGAGTTAGCAGTCGGCCGCCAGAAACAAGCCAAGAATCAGCAAATAGGATACGTTTTTGACGCTCTGGACTGATATCAACCGGCGTACTCACCACATCATAGCGACCAGACTGTAAGCCCATAAGAATGGAATCCCACTTCACGATCACAGGCTTGTATTTTAGATTGAGACGCTTGGCAATTTCTGTAAATAACCGGGCCTCAAGCCCATCAATTTTTCCAGTCCCATCAGCCATACTGTAGGGTGGGCAAGAGGCTTCTGTAGCAACATTCAGCTCACCTGGCACCGTAAGCTCAAGTGCACCTTCATTGATAACGTTTGATTTTTTAGGCTCTTCTGCAAAAGCAGAGGCAAGACAGAAAATAGCCCCCGCAATAACCCGGTAAACTTTAGACAATGAAAACATCATACATTCCTTTTCTCAGTTAAATAACTTAAAAACCACACAAGCACGAAACTTGGATAGCAGCGCATACAAAATTAACCCTTTGTTTCTGTTCAATTTTACACACTCCATAAAGCTTGATAAAATCTGTTTTAGGTCTGGAACCATAACCTAAAAACTTATTTGTCATACGTTCATAGATACCCTCTCTCAGCATATCCACCCAAATATGGGTTTGCCGAATGAGGCTGATTAAATCGCGATACAAAGGCCTTGCGCACCAGAGCAAAGTCTTTAGAAGTTTTCAAGGGTTAAGTTGAATTTTTTGGAGAGTAAATAGCCCTCCATCTAATAATGCGTTACATAATTATCATTGATGACACCCTGGATGCACTCTATTTCAATGGTCTCTAAGTTAATTGAGGAAGTGAAAGATGAATCTTGCACAAATGACAGTTGAGAGCAAAGGATAAAGAGAAAAATCATTGTGGCATTTCTAAACAGGGAAAACAATTTTTTATACCCATTATTACGTCTTGAGATATAAACCGTAATAATTAAATGGTCAATAAAAATAGGCATGAGAGAAAATCCCATGCCTATTATCGTCTTCTTGATTTTAAAGTGATCAACCTCTATTACATATTAGCTGATTCTCTTGTTCTTTTGAGAGAACGCTTTCCTGTTCCCATTGTTGCCCTGCGCATTGCTTTGCGTTCGGCTTTTTGCTCAAGCGTCAGTTTTCTAGCGCTCTTGGCGGCTTTTCTTGCTTTTCTTTTTGCCTGTATCTTTTTTTGTGATTTTGCACTTCTAACTTTACTTTTGCTAAGAGAAGATTTCTTTTTGAGCTTGCTCTTGGCAGCTTTTCTTGCTTTTCTTTTTGCCTGTATCTTTTTTTGTGATTTTGCACTTCTAACTTTACTTTTGCTAACAGAAGATTTCTTTTTGAACTTACTCTTGAGCTTAGAGTACATGCTTATCTTCTTTTTAGCGTTCTTTCTTTTTTTAGCCTTAGGTGTCTTTTTGTGTTTCTTTTTGAGCTTAGAGTACTGGCTTACCTTCTTTTTAGCGGTCTTTGCTTTTTTTGCAATTCGATTGTAATCCACATCGGTTAAAGCAGAGAGAGCCCTTTTGCTACTCATAGACTTCAATGAACTTACTGTACCTGCTAAATTAGCAAATTTACTCTGTGTTGCAGCAGGTCGCTCTTCTTCCACATACTGCTCTTCTTGCCCATACTGTTGGTCATCTGCAGGTTGCTCTTCTTGCCCATACTGTTGGTCGTCAGCAGGTTGCTCTTCTTCTACATACTGTTCATCTGCATACTGTTGGTCACCATCTGCATACTGTTGGTCGTCAGCAGGTTGCTCTTCTTCTACATACTGTTCATCTGCAGGCTGTTGGTCACCATCTGCATACTGTTGGTCGTCAACAGGTTGCTCTTCTTCTGCATATTGTTGGTCGTCAGCAGGTTGCTCTTCTTCCCCATACTGTTGTTCTTCATCTAAAGGCTGCTCTTCTTCATACTGTTGTTCTTCATCTAAAGGCTGCTCTTCTTCATACTGTTGTTCTTCATCTGCAGGTTGCTCTTCTTCTCCATATTCCTGTTCTTCATATTCCTGCTCTTCTTCCTGTGCATAAGCCGTGATTGTACAGGCTGTTCCGAGCATCAAACTGAGAAAAATTCTTTGCAGAAGTTCCTTCATCGATATTTTTTCAAACATGGTTATCATCCTCTTCTTTTGGTATTTGGTAATTAAGTTAACAAGAAAAGGTTACAAAATGATGAATTTATGGATAAATTGACCGCCATCTGAAGCCAACCCCATAGCATTAATAGCTAGATCAATGGCGCATTTAACAATAGCCCCACACTAAGTGGGGCTATAAGTATAAAGGTTGATTAAAAGTAAAAGATTATTTTTTGCAAGCCACTGAAGCTGCATGAATTTTCTCAATCAGCTTCGTTTTATCAAAAGTTCCTTGATTAATCGCATCCGTTTCTTCAGGAGACAGATCCCTTGAAAGAACCTCCAACACGCAAACACAGGCCGCTTGAGGCGCGCCTTTAAGGCACCCTTCTGTAAACTTAGATGTAAAATCAGTGGACAGTTTTGGCAACGGTTTCTGTTGCTTATCATCACACGCACCGAGAAAAAATACAGCTATTGCAGCCACTACTACTGTTTTTATGTTCGATTTTAGCAAAACCATTACACGAAACCCCTTTGTTAAAAAACCTATTCACAATAAACTGCAAAATCGGCAAAAAAGCAATGTTGTCGGACTATTCATCTGGTAAATGCCAACAATATTGAAAATCCCTCACATTCTATTATATAATGTTTATGTATTAGGAGAATCATATGGCCCTTAGAGATCTTGTCATTGCTCCCGATCCTCGATTAAAGATGGTTTGTCCCCCTGTGGTGCGGGTTGATAAGAGCGTCCGTCAATTGATGGAGGATATGATGGAGACCATGTATCACCATATGGGTGCTGGCCTTGCTGCACCTCAGATAGGCGCGATTACGCGTGTGGTGGTTATGGATGTGTCGCCAAATGAGGATGAGAGGGACACGTCATTTCCGTTGATGATGGCTAATCCAGAGATTCTTTTCTATTCACCTGATACCGATACATATGCTGAAGGATGCCTTTCTATTCTTGAGGTACGACCAAAAGTGTGTCGACCAAAAAGCGTGAAAATGCGTTACTTGGATGAAAACAACCAATTGCAAGAGCTTGAAGCTTCTGGGTATTTGGCAAAATGTATTCAACATGAGATCGATCATATCAATGGTATTCTTGCTTATGATTACCAATCCGATCTCAAACGATCTATGACTTTACGAAAACTCAAGAAGCTCCAGCGCCTTGAGCTTGAATCTTAACCCCATGACCCCTTTAACCCCCCTTCGTGTTGTCTTTATGGGAACGCCCAGTTTTGCAGTCCCTATTTTGCAAGCACTTGCCAACGCGGGAAGTCTCTTGGTAGGTGTTTACAGCCAGCCGCCCAGGCCAAAAGGCCGGGGTTATGAAGTAACCCTTTCCCCTATACACGCTCTTGCAGAATCTTTAGAAATCCCTGTCTTTACACCCCCTTCCTTAAAAGCCTTAGAAGATCAAAAAACGCTTAAGAATCTTCGCCCTGATCTGATTGTTGTGGCAGCCTATGGGCTGATTTTGCCCCAGGCTGTTTTGGACATCCCCCCCTATGGTTGTATTAACGTTCATGGCTCCCTTCTGCCTCGTTGGCGGGGCGCGGCCCCTATTCAACGGGCTTTGCTTGCGGGAGATCATGAAACGGGCGTTGCCATCATGCGCATGGAAGCTGGGCTTGATACAGGACCTGTGTATCGCATGGCTGGTTTTACCATTGATGGCCATGATACGGCCACTTCTCTTCAAGATCGCCTGTCTCATTTAGGGGCTCAAGAGCTGCTTCAGGTCATTCAACAGATACAGTCTGGCACATGCCCCCTACCCACCCCTCAACCCGAGGAAGGTGTGACATATGCCCACAAACTCACACACGAGGAAGGGCTTTTGGACTGGACTCAATCTGCGCAAGTCCTCGACCACAATATACGCGCACTTAATCCTTGGCCGGGCACGTTTACTTACGAGGCAGACACCCGCCTTAAGGTTTTAAAGGCCGAGCCTGTTTTCCTAACCCACGCAGCGCAGCCAGGCACACTACTGGATCATCAACTATTGGTCGCCTGTGAATCAGATGCGTTGCGGATTACGCTACTGCAAAAACAAGGTGGCAAACCCCTTGCTGCTAAAGACTTTTTAAATGGACACCCCCTGGCTGTTGGAACACTTTTAAAATCACATGCATCGCTATAAACTCACCCTCGAATATGATGGAACGCCTTACCAAGGGTTTCAGCGGCAACCCGTCGGCCACACCGTGCAATCGGTGTTAGAGACAGCATTGGAGAAATTCCAACACCGGCGTGTGGTTCTTTACGCGGCTGGGCGTACAGATACGGGGGTTCATGCCACGGGCCAAGTGTGCCATGTGGACCTTAACAAAGCCTATGACCTTCATACCGTCTGCAGCGCCTTGAATTACTACCTTCATGAGGCGCCCATCCGGGTTGTGGCCGCCGAACACGTTAAGGATGACTTCCATGCGCGTTTTCACGCCATTGGCCGCCGGTATCTGTATCGCATTTTGAATAGACGAGCGCCGCCTGCGCTGACAACCTTAAGAACATGGCATGTGCCCCGCACATTGGATATAGTCCGCATGCAAGAAGGCGCTCGGGAGTTGATGGGGACCCATGACTTTAACACCTTTCGCACGGTCCACTGCCAGGCTAAATCCAGCATCCGAACCTTGGATATGTTGACGCTTCAAAGGGTGGGGGAGGAAATCCATGTGACCACTCAGGCAAGATCCTTCCTGCACCATCAGGTGCGTAACATGGTAGGGACCTTATCACTCGTGGGGTTGGGTCACTGGAGTGTGG
>CANLAL010000055.1 GCA_947488045.1 Alphaproteobacteria bacterium | reverse complement strand
GGCCACTTTTACTCTCAATCCATTCTAAATAAAGCCCTTCAATAAAAACGAAACGAAGATTTTTAAAAATTGCTTTTTGTGAGTGCGCTTTGTTAGGCTGTGGTTATTAGAAACATTAAAAAAGGAAATGAACTATGTCTCAAATTTTTTCATCCCCCATTCAACAATTTTGTAATCCTCCTAAGTTTGTATCAGTACCTGATGTCATGTCGTCATGGGATGCGGCAGTCAGGGGCAGCATGACGAAAAAACACGCAAGCCCATGTGATATCCATGGTGCACATGGATATCCATTCCAAACCCCCAGAAAATCAGGAAAGGACATGCAAAAAAAAATAAAACACGAAAATGATATCCATGTGCCTCAAAGCCCCAGTAGAAATGGAAAAAATAGGGATATCCCATGGATATCCAGGATATCCAAACAGGCAGCTCATTTTCCCGTTAGCATTAAGCCTAACAATTTGCCTCCTGTCACTGATACATAATTCTTGACAGCGTGGGCTTAAACCCTTAGTAAGGGTGTCAATGGACGTTTTTCTGCCCAGGAATGCCTTTGTCTAAGAGGTAAAGTGGGAAAAGAAAAAATTTTTTAGTTTTGTCGAGGAAATGGTCGCATGTTTGCAGTGGTAAAAACCGGTGGAAAGCAATACAGAGTTGCTGAAAATCAGATCATGATCATTGAAAAGATCATGGGTGAGTCAGGGGCAGCACATACATTTGAAGATGTTTTGCTGCTTGAAGATGGCTCAAAGATCACCGTGGGTGCGCCACGGGTAGAAGGCGCTAAAGTGGTGGCTTCCATTGTGGAGCAAACAAAAGGCGACAAAGTGATTATCTTCAAAAAGACTCGCCGGCATACCTACCGCCGCACAAAGGGTCATCGCCAAGAGCTGACAGTATTGCGTGTTCAGCAGATTGCGCGCCCTGGTGATGCCGTTCGTCCTGTAGAAGCTAGGGTCAAAAAGACTCCTGTTCAGGCCACAGTTGAAAGTTCAGCGGCGCCGACTAAGTCTGCAGCAAAGTCCACACCAGCAGTCAAAAAAACTGCTGCTAAAGCGAAATCGAAGGAGTAAAGATCCATGGCTCAGAAAAAAGCAGGTGGTAGTTCCCGTAACGGTCGTGACTCAGCAGGTCGTCGCTTGGGTGTGAAGTTATTCGGGGGTGAAGTTGTCACTCCAGGTTGTATTATTGTGCGTCAGCGGGGGACAAAGTTTCACCCTGGACAAAATGTAGGGATCGGTAAAGATCACACATTGTTTTCCACAGCTGAAGGCCATATTAAGTTCCACATTTCACGTGGTCGTTCTATGGTGTCTGTCCTTTAGTGAGGCACCTTTGTTTCGGGGGCAGGGGTGTGACTCCATGTTAACGCCTCGTCATCCTGAACCTGTTTCAGGATGACCCGAAAGATAAATTATGAAATTCCTAGATCAAGCAAAAATTTTTATCAAAAGTGGTGATGGCGGCGCTGGATGTATTGCTTTCCGGCGTGAAAAGTTCATCGAGTATGGTGGGCCTAACGGTGGTGACGGTGGCAGAGGCGGTCATGTCTTTTTGGAAGCCGTGGCAAACCTGAACACTCTCATTGATTTTCGTTATCAGCAGCATTTTAAAGCTCAACGCGGTCACCATGGAATGGGTAAAAATCGTTCTGGGCCAGGATCTGATGATGTTATTATAAAAGTTCCTGTAGGTACTCAAATTTTTGCCGAAGACAAAGAAACCCTCATCGTAGATATGATTGAAGAGGGGCAAACCTATATGCTGGCTAAAGGCGGCGATGGTGGACGGGGCAATGCACAGTTTAAATCCTCCACCAACCAAGCTCCTCGTTATGCGGAACCAGGTTGGCCTGGAGAAGAGTTCTGGGTCTGGCTACAACTGAAGTTGATTGCTGATGTGGGTCTTGTAGGTCTACCTAATGCAGGAAAATCAACATTCCTCTCTGCTTGCACCCATGCCAAGCCAAAAATTGCCGATTATCCCTTTACTACATTAGCCCCTCAATTGGGCGTAGTGCTCATTGATGATCATGAGTTTGTCTTGGCCGATTTACCGGGCCTTATTGAAGGTGCGTGTGAAGGCAAAGGCTTAGGTGATCGGTTTTTAGCCCACATTGAGCGTTGTAGTATGATTATCCATTTGGCGGATGTGACGTCTGAAACGTTACTAGAAGATATTGAAATCATTGCTCAAGAGTTGAGTGTCTATGGGCATGGATTAGATGAAAAGCCCAGAATTTTTGTGCTTAATAAAATTGACGCTCTGTTACCTGAGCAAGTGGATGAGGTTAAAAGTGAGTTGCTTGAGCATGTTAACTTTCCAATCATGGCAATTTCCGGGGTTTCTGGAGAAGGAGTCCCTCAATTATTGCGTGCAACCTGGCAACGCATGACAGAAGAGCGTGCATTAAAAAGTGCCAGTGTATCGAAAGATCTTGTTTATGATCCACTTAACAGCTAATGTAAAAAAAAGTTTAATGATCAATGATAGTGGGCTCATGTGCCTTTTGAATTTTCCTAGTAACAAACGGATTAAATAGAGTGTCTAAAACAACTTCTCGAAAAAGGAAGAGTGCCCCGTCTTTCTCTTCTGAGCAACTGGTTCAAGAAATTGCGACCTTTTTGGATGATCATAAGGCGCTGGAGCTTTTAACTCTCCCATTGGAAGGAAAGTCTTCCATTGCTGATTATATGGTAATTGCTAGTGGGACTTCCCAACGGCATTTGTCTTCTATGGCACAAGAACTTACGAGTGTGCTTAAAGCTAATCATAAAATTTATGCCGGCGTAGAAGGGCTTGCTCAATCGGACTGGGTTTTAATTGATGTGGGTGATGTAATTGTTCATCTCTTCCGTCCTGAGGTCCGTGCTTTTTATAATTTAGAGAAAATGTGGGATTTTTCTTTGGATGAAGCAGCGCTTGTTGAAACTCTTTAGAGTCCTTTTGTGCGCTTTACAATTCTTGCCATTGGTCGTTTAAAAAAATGCCCTGAGATGGACTTGCTCCAGCGTTATGGGGCACGTCTTTCCAAGAATCTAACAATTATTGAGTGCGAAGCCAATGGCCCAACGCCCAATCTGAAAAAAGAACGTGAAACTTTAGCCTTACTTGGGGCCATACCCACAGGAGCTTTTCCTTTTGCGTTAGATGAAAGAGGGCTTGATCTTGCCACACGTGATTTCCATGAACTTCTATGCCAAAAAGCACAAGTGAATGGTCCTCATTTTGCCTTTTTAATTGGGGGTGCAGATGGTTTGGATTTTGAAATCCTGCCACCTGCTTTATTAAAAGTTTCTTTGGGGCGAATGACTTGGCCCCATGCTTTAGTGCGTGCAATGATTGCTGAGCAACTATATCGTATTGTTCAACTGGAAGCCCAACATCCTTACCATCGTGATTAATGGCACCCTTTACTGATTTTGGATTTCTTGCCAGATCGAAATTAGTTGGGCAGCTTGGGCAAGAGGCAACCGCTTCATGGCTTGATCCCATTTTTTTAAATTATTGTCATCAAAGTTTTCTATATAATTTTTTTCCAACTTATGATTGACCACAGTTTCAATGATTAGATCTGCGGCCTTTTCAATGCATGAAAAATAGCTGCTCCCAATGGCGTGTATATCTACAGAAGGCTCTTCCAAAACCTGCGTAGTAAGCAGATCGATATAGTCCATTGTCATTTGCCCAATCTGTGCCAAAAAAATTAAAGGAGGGCTCTGTCTTTTTTGGGGTTGCTTACCTAAGGCTGTAGGTAGGCAAAAGTCATCAAAGCCAGCTGTATGAGAGAGTGGAAAGGGGCTTTGAGGGTTGGTTCTCTTGTAATTCTGAACATACTGGGGAATAGGGATAACTGTGACGGGAGGAATCTCAAACGTAAAATGAGCACTCGAAGGCGTGCTTAGAATAAAAGTGGAGCATAGGAAAGACAAAAGTACTTTTGATGTGCAATTCATGGAATGCCTCCTGTTAAGATTGTTTCATTTTTGTCTTGGATCCATCAAAAGGATAACAGGCAGGTGTTGAGAGTCAATGCTCTCAAAAGTGCGATGAAACGATACGAATCAGAAATTATATAAAAATGGAGGCATATTTAAAAAATTTAGGCAAAAGATTGAGCTGAAATTTAGTGTAATTTAATGTGAAATGGTTTGCCTTTAACAGCACCAGATTGAAAATTATTTAAAAAAGTAATTTACTTTATTTCTCCACATTCTGAAAGATGAGGCAATCCAAGATGTTGGGAGCCTTAATCAGTGAGGGTTGTTCCAGTCTGGGCACCTATTATGAAATAAAATGACAGGTTGCTGAGGCTGTACTACACCTTTTATACGAGTTTGCACATACATCAAGATGCTACTGAAATATTAGATTAGTCATTTATTAAATATATTGAATTTTGAGGATTTCATAAGATTTACTGCCCCCTGGCGCTGTGACCACAACCACGTCGCCCATTTGCTTTCCAATTAATGAACGGGCAAGAGGTGCAGTGATTGAAAGACGGCCTTCACGAATGTTTGCTTCATCTGCCCCAACAATCTGGTAAGTGGCCTCTTCCTCTGTGTCCTCATCCACCAGTGTGACCGTTGTTCCAAACTTTACATCGTTGCCCGAGAGTTTTGATACATCAATAGGTTGTGCATAGGAAACTTTATGTTCTAGCTCTTTAATCCGTCCTTCAATAAAACCTTGACGTTCACGAGCCGCATGATACTCGGCGTTTTCAGATAAGTCCCCGTGCTCGCGTGCTTCTGCGATGGCAGCAACAACCGCAGGGCGCTCTACTGTTTTTAAAATACGTAATTCTTCGTCAAGCCTAGCAAGGCCGCCGGGTGTCATCGGTATTTTTTCCATTTAAATCCTGTGTTTTCTCATTATAGCCTTCCTTACTTTAGGATCCAGCCTAACTGCCATTTTATATTTTTTTTCATTGGCTTCAAGGGATTTCTTTTGAGAGAATAGTATTAATAGGGCAGGGGAAAATAATGATTATTGAGCAGCAGGTTTTAGGACTGTGGCAAAAATGCCAAGCTCCTTCCATTTGGGCGCTAGAAGAAGAAACGATCTTCTCAAAAACTTTAATTGGGCAAGGGCTTCTTTCTTTTGCACTTCCACATACAAAAAGTATGGGTTTGTTTAACAGATTAAACCCTTGTACTTTTTCACTGCAGCTTCACTATCTAACGCAATTACAAAGCCAGTTTTTATCTTTTGCAATGCATTTTTACGAATCCGAAACTTTACCGGTCACAGGAGACACTGAGGAGTGGATTTCCTTAAGAAATCAAATTCGTGCGATTTCAAAACAACAATTTCTCAAAAACATCAAAGCCCTCGTATTTAATAAAACAAATGCCTACATGCGAGGAATGATAGAGTATCATTTGCATCCATATAAGCGCTCTTTGAGAGAAGCGGGTAGAGTTATTTGGAGATGTGGCAGCACTACTTTGAGGGACTTTAGTTCAACTGATACTTTTGCCAGCGAACAAACAACCCTTCTTCTTATTCCCTCTCTCATTAATAATGCCTATATTTTGGATTTAATGCCAGAGTATAGCCTAGTTAGCTTTTTAAAGAAGAAAGGTTATAGAGTATTGCTTTTGGACTGGGGGATGCCACACCAAGAAGAAAATTTTGGGTTTGAGGATTACCTTTCTCAACGACTCATTCCTGCGACTCATTTCATACAATCATATATCTCAGGTCCACTGGTAGCTTTTGGCTATTGTATGGGAGGCATATTTGCTATGGCATTAGCTGCTCAAATAGCATTATCAGGGCTTATTTTAATAGCCACCCCATGGGATTTTCATGAAGGAAACAATGGTCCCGCTCAACCTTTTTTATGTGAGTCAATTTTACGGATCTTGGAGCATGAAGCAGTTTTGCCAGCAGATGTTCTTACGGGGCTCTTTTATGCGCTTCATCCTGAGAGAATGTTAGAAAAATTTGAAAGTTTTTCTCAATGGAACGACCCTGGCAAAAAGAGATTATTCGTTGCTTTAGAAGATTGGGCTGGGGACACTATTCCCATGGCCAAAGGATTGGCTTATGACGTTATTCATTCTTGGCTGCATAAAAATGAATTATATACGGGTAAGTGGGGGAATGAAATTATTGAGTTTAAGTCTGAATCACTTATGATTCCTGCATTAATAGTATCTGGCAGCAATGATCGAGTTTGCAGGCCTAAGATGTCTGCTCCACTAGAAAATCTTCTGCTTAACGTAACTGTAGCTCAATTTGAAGTTGGTCACACAGGTCTTATTGTGGGTCAAACAGCTAAGCAAGAGATTTGGCCTCTGATTGACACATGGTTGCAAACTATCCCAAATGACTGCTATACTCAAAATTACAAAAAAGAAGCGTAAATTAAAAAATGTAAAAAGCGCACTTTAAAGGGGGTTGCATGTCAAGAGTTGCTGTTGTAACCGGGGGAACCCGGGGTATTGGGCGGGCCATTTCAGTTGGCCTTAAAAATGCAGGTTTCAATGTTGTTGCTACCTATAATGCGAATGATGAAGCTGCCCAAAGATTTGTGGCAGAGACAGGTATTTGTATTCAAAAGTTTGATGTCAGCCAGTTCAAAGAGTGCGAGAAAGCTGTTCAAATCATCGCCAAAGAAGTGGGGCCTATTGAGGTTCTAGTGAATAATGCTGGGATTACCCGAGATGCCATGCTCCATAAAATGGAACGTGAACAGTGGCATGAGGTGATTGAGACGAACCTCTCTTCTTGTTTTAATATGTGCCGCCTCGTGATTGAGGATATGAGAGCTCGAAATTTTGGTCGTATTATTAACATTACTTCTGTTAACGGGCAAAAGGGGCAAATTGGGCAGGTAAACTACTCTGCTGCAAAGGCAGGTGTTATTGGTTTAACTAAGGCTTTGGCGCAAGAGAGTGCGGCTAAAGGCATTACTGTGAATGCTGTTGCGCCCGGCTATATCAAAACAGACATGTTAAATACCGTACCTTCAACAGTGATGGATAAAATTATTTCCCTTATCCCCGCAGGCAGGTTAGGGAGCCCAGAAGAAGTTGCGAAGGCTGTCGCATTTTTGGCGTCTGATTACGCAGGGTATGTAACAGGAATTACATTTAGTATGAATGGTGGCCAGTACTTTGTGTAGGAAGTAATGATGGTCTCTACTCTTATGACCCTTTTACCACTTGAAGCTTGGGCACTTACAGTTTTTGTGCTTACAACTTTGCTTTTGTATCTTGGCTATTACAGCCTTAGAACGAGGTTGTTAAAATCAATTCTTGAACAAGCACCCTATCCTTGGGCTATTGTTAATAAAAGCTCTGGCCGTATTGTTTTAAAGGCCAGAGGGTTTTCTAAAATGGTGCAGGCGCCTATCGGTGCGCGTGCGTCACAATCTTTAATTTGGGGTTATTTTGACGCTGAAGAGCAGTTAAAATTGCGTAACTGGGTACTCTTAGGTGCAAAAAATAAAATAGATATAAAAACACAACGAGGTGTGTGTTTCAGGCTCAGCAAAAGGATTTTAACCACGCACTTGATCAGTATTTGGTTCCATGACATTACAAATGACCTTTATACTGCAGAAGTTTTGGATGCAGCTCATTCTCGAGTCAAGGACCTTGAAAGTGTTTTAGATAGCTTGCCATTTCCTGTTTGGGCTCATAATACCAGTGATGGGAAGCTTACTTATATCAATTCTGCATATGGTAAATTTTCTGGAGAAGAAAAAGAGGTCGTTCTCAAGAAGCAAATTCATCTTGCTAAGCAGAGTAAACAAAGAACGAATGATTTGGGAATAAAGCTATATCCACTTGTGGTTGATGGTAGCCGTCAGTTATTTTCGTTTCACTCAACACGTCATCAAGCCACATCTCTGGTGACCTCATATGCGCACGATGTCACAAAAGAAGAAGATTTAAGTCATGAATTGAAGAGAACAATGACAACTACTTATGAGTTGTTAGATACACTTTCTACTGGCTTGGTCATTTATGGTCCCGATACACGGCTTCAGTATTTTAACCATGCATATGTCAAAATGTTTGAGCCGCTAAGGCATATGTTGCCTGGCCACCCCACTCTGAGTGAAGTCTTAGATGAGTTGCGCCGTCATAGACTTCTCCCAGAAATGACTGATTTTCAAGATTACAAAAGGCGGATGCTTGGGCAATTTACCTCATTAACTACGCCCTATCATGATTTACGTTATCTGCCTAATGGTCAGATTTTTAGAGTCATTACAGCCCCACATCCTTTGGGGGGCCTTATCTATATGTTTGAAAATATTACTGAACGCATCAGCTTGGAGAATCAGTACAATACACTCATTGCTGTGCAAAAAGCCACAATTGATAACCTGTTTGAGGGTATTGCCGTGTTTTCAAGTGATAATAGGCTTAAACTATGCAACCCTGCTTTCCGGCATATATGGAATCTTAATGAAGAACAATCCGTATTAGGCCGCCCCGTTGCACAGCTTATGGATGAGGCAAAAGCTCTTTTCTTTAAAGGGGGGGATTGGGCCCTATTTAGGGAGCGGATGATTGATAATATCACCAATCGAATACCTAAATCGGGTATAATCCATCGCCTTGACGGACGTGTGGTCGACTTTGCCTATGCCCCCCTTCCAGACGGGGCGAATATGGTACGCTACATTGATATTACTGACACCACCCAAGTGGAAATGGCGCTGAGGGAAAGAAATGAGGCTTTAGAGGCATCTGACCGTATCAAGTCAAAATTTGTTGCCAATGTTTCTTATGAACTGCGTTCCCCGCTCAATACAGTTATTGGATTTTCTGAAATTCTTCTCCAATCCTATTTTGGTAATATTAATGAAAAGCAAGGGGAGTACATTAAAGGCATTTTAGATGCATCGAAACAATTGCTATCCTTAATTAATGGGATTTTAGATTTGGCCTCTATAGAAGCTGGCCGCACCGTCTTGCAAAAAAGCACTCTCCACGTGACGGAGGTACTGGATAGGTCTATTGATATTATGCAAAATGAAATTCGAGAGAGTGGCCATCAATTGACGTTAGAGTATGCCACACAACTGCCTCCTATTGAGGGGGATTCATGGCAGCTCCAACAGGTGTTTTGTAACTTGCTTAGTAATGCTTTAAAGTTCACGTTACCCCAGGGACAAATTACAATTAGAGCCTTTACGGAGGGCGCACAGCTAGCCGTTGAAGTGCAAGATACAGGCTTTGGAATCGATGAAAAAGATCATGACCGTATTTTCGAGCGATTTGAGCGCTCTCATGCGGGTAAATATGGCGGTGTAGGGCTGGGCCTTTCGCTTGTCAAAAATTTCATGACCCTTCATGAGGGTACAGTTCATGTGAACTCTCAAGTGGGGAGTGGCACCACGGTAACATGCCGTTTCCCTTTAAGCGCCCATTTGAAGGTTGCCTCTTAGGCAGAACTTGCCCAGAAGGTGAGAGGGCCTGTAAGCCGGGTTCTGTCCCAGTAAACTGGGGATGGTTATTCATCTAGGACTGACATTACTATCAATCTCATGCGATCGACCCG
>CANLAL010000054.1 GCA_947488045.1 Alphaproteobacteria bacterium | reverse complement strand
ATGTGACGAAAGCTGCTGCCAATCATATGAAGAATCATCATATTGCAGGCTCCATAATTAATATTAGCAGTGTCTATGGCCAAAATAAGGTTAGCATAAAAAATGGAGCGTATTGCGCTTCTAAAGCAGGCGTCACACAATTAACGAAAGCATTGGTTGGTGAGTTAGTAGAGTTTAACATTCGTATCAATACCATTGCCCCGGGCTCAGTGCAAACGCCCATGTCTCAGAACAACAATAGTCAGTTTATTCCAGCTGGATTCATGGCTATGCCTAGTGATCTTGATGGTGCCATTTTGTACTTAGCTTCCAATAAGGCCTCTCGTTATGTGACCGGGTCATGCATTACGGTTGATGGCGGTGTTTCATGGGGTGGCTATTATGTGGCGACAAAAAAGGGGTGATATTTTATTAACAGGCAATAAAAAACCCCACACTCTAGAAGAGGTGGGGGTTTTTTAAGTATCAATGACTATCTGGAGTAGAACTCGATGACCAGGTGTGGTTCCATGGTTACAGGATAGGGCACATCAGATAGGGTGGGTGTGCGCACAAACTTACCTTTAAGGTGCTTGTGATCAATTTCAATATATTCAGGTACATCCCGTTCATTGGACTGAATGGCTTCTAGGATAAAGCCCATGTCCTTTGACTTGGCACGAATTTCGATCTCATCGCCATCCCGGACTTGGTATGAAGGAATGTTGACGCGTTTGCCATTCACAAGAACGTGACCATGGTTAACCAGCTGACGAGCTGCGAACACCGTGGGCACCAACTTCATGCGGTACACAATAGCATCGAGGCGACGCTCGAGCAGACCAATAAGGTTCTCGCTGGTGTCACCCTTGCGGCGCACAGCTTCTTGGTAAAGCTTGCGGAAATGGCGTTCTGAAATGTTGCCATAATAGCCCTTAAGCTTCTGTTTTGCAGCAAGCTGGATGCCATAATCAGAAGGCTTTTTCCGCCTTTGACCGTGCTGTCCAGGGCCATATTCACGGCGATTGACAGGGCTCTTAGGACGACCCCAAAGGTTAACACCTAGGCGACGGTTGATTTTGTACTTTGACTCTAATCTCTTGGTCATAAAAATATCCAAAAAAACTTGAAAAACTCTCTCGCCACAATAGTGATTTATGTCACCATGTCAAATGTTTTTTATCGGGCTGCATATAAAAAACGAAAGTCCTGTCTTGGGTGTTAGTCCACTCGTCTTGCCACGAGAGTTGGGAACATACATTGACTATCATTGGTTACTTTTTCAACCTTGAATCCGGCAGTAGCCAGAAGACTTGATATACTTTCCTCTGTCATGTAGTTCTGAAACTTGCCCTCAACCACATCAGAAATAATTGATTTTTGTAAAAGAATGTCGTCCACATTAAAATTCCTCCAGGGGCAGTGATTTCCAGGTATAGGAGGCGGCGTGAAGAAACTCGTGATCAAAATGCCATTGGGTTTAAGTGCCGTATGGAACTTTTTATATAATTCTCCTAGCCTTGTGTGGTCTGGTTCATAGATGCTCAAGCCATTCGATATGAGTAAATCTACAGTTCCTGAAAGTGTGATTTCCCATGCGTCTTGTAAAATGAGGGTTAAATGCTCATCGTGGCCCATATTTTGCGCATTCCCTAGGGCTAGCTCTAAAGATTCTTCATCTAGGTCTACGCCAATAAGGGAAATATTCTTATAATCTCTATAATCAATGCGTAAAAGGCAGTCCATGATTCCACAAGGGATGCTTGCAAGGGTCATGTTATCTGCGAGAAAATGAGAGACTTCTCGTTGAAAAATATGAAAACGTTCCCTTGTTGCTTTGACCACAGGTGCTTTTGTGCGGATCCATGTCTCTAAAGGAGGTCTATCTAACGTATAGGGTGTGGAGAGAATAAGATCAGATGTCCAATATCCATTAAGTCCCTTGTGTTCGAGTAAAAATTTTCCTAAAGGGAATGATACTAACTCATGGAGAAGTTTGATGGTACGTTCCAGTGGAAGCGTTAAAGGTCTTTTGGATTGAATCCGTTCAAGTGCAGCAATAAGGGCATCTTCTTGCGTGGGAGGCGTTTCTGAGTGAGAGATCAACGGTTGGTGTAACGGTGTGAGGGGGCCTATTTGGTGTTTTGTGTGATTTGTCATGGCTTACTCCCATCTTCAAGCTTCTTTCCATTTCAGTATGTGCTCAACTTTAATTGATTTGGAAGCATAAAATATCAAGGTTATAGTTTTCATTTCATATAAAAATATTAAGAGGAAGATTCCTTATTACTAAAATATATGTTAGGTGTAGGCTCACTGTAATAAATCTTTCTTATTGAACGGGTTTGGAACAAGGTTATGGATAGTTTTGAGCTTAACAAAATTGCGGCAGGGGTGATTCTTGCCTTATTGATTGGTATGGTAGGAAGCCATATCGGTCGGTTTCTGGTGCATCCTAAAGCGTTAGAAAAAAATGTATTGGAAATTGCTGTCCTTGATGCGTCAAGTGCAGGAGGGGCGGCAAATGAGCCAAAAGTTTTGGAACCCGTAGATTCATTGCTGGCTTCCGCAAATATTGAAAACGGACAAAGAATAGTTCAAAAAGTTTGCACACAGTGCCATTCATTAGATCAGGGGGGCGGGCATAAAATTGGACCCAATCTGTGGAATGTGGTTGGAGCTGGCATTGCGAAAAAAGATGGGTTTGCCTATTCTGCTGCTTTTAAAGCAAGAACAGAGACTTGGTCATACGACAACCTGAATAAGCTGATTGCAAAGCCCCGTGATTTTGCGCCGGGCACAAAAATGTCCTTCGTGGGTTTAGCCAAAGTGCAAGAGCGAGCAGATGTGATTGCTTACCTGCGTACACTCGCCACTACTCAAAAACCACTTCCTTAGCTCAACGCCACGTTGTATCCTGAGTACTAAAAAAGGGATACCTAGATGTGTACCCAAAGCGCTCAACGAGGTAAAGGTGCGCTCCCACATGCCCTTGTTGAACGGCTGTTATCAAATAATGCCTAGCATCTGAAATTGCTAATTTTTCATAATATATTTTTCCTAATTGGTAAGCGGCATCACTGGATTTATCTTCAATGGAGAGAAATATCCGCATAGCCTCCTCAATATTGCCTCTCTCGAGTTGAATCAGTCCATGGTGAAATATAGCTGGCGTGTAGGTAGACGGCAGTTCATTAAGGAGTTTTTCAGCCTTATCAAGGTTTTTTGTGCAATATGTGCCTTCTATGAGGTACCGGGCAAGATGAATTTTTGCACCGTGAAATCTTTCCGAAAGTTCGATGAGCAGCTGCATTCCAAAATCATTTCTTTTATGTGGGCCATGCTGGGACACCTCATTCGCCATTGTATTGTCGCTAAAGGGCTCCTTAACTGTACAACTATAGGGTTCATATGTGACAGGGTCCCCCGTGTATTCAATATGTAAAAGAGCCAGCCTATAAAGTGCTATTAAGTTGTCTTTGTCTCGCGAGGCTTCCGTGAGATATTTTTCTGCTAAAGCATAATCTTTGGGTTGGTAAAGCCCTTCAAAATAAATTTGACCAAGGATCGTTTTCACTTGAGAGGCGTCAGGTTTATCGCTTTGCTCTTTGAGCCACAAAATTGCTTCTTGGATGTAATCAATGTACCGGAGTACATCGAGACCTCGAAGGCAATTAAACCAAAAAACCGTTACCACTGGAAACGCATGTTTAATCGCTTTTTGTACCCACTCTCGAGCACGGTGAAGTTCACGGTTATTGACATGGTGCTTGATGAGATTGTGGAGGGATTCATGATGCCCTTCTTCAGCAAGGTCTTTAAAAATTTCAAGTGCCCGTGGGATGTTAAGTGGAATGATCTTTCCGTTGTATAACAAACTTGCCAAATGAAATTGAGCTATTTTATGGCCCGATTGTGCTGACAGGGTGAGATCTTCTGTCAATGCCTTTTGAGCAGAAGGGGAAAATTTCTGGGCACTCATGCCGCAGGATTGTGAGAGTGTGTCAAAAAATTGGCAGGATTGAGGAGATAAACGCAGAAGGGCCCGACTATAAAGGGCCTCACTGTTACTTTGATTGGCTGAATAGTTGATGAAATCAAATGTATTTTTTTGGTTTTCTCTGAAAAGAGAAAGCTCAATCGGATCTTTGGGAAGTTCAGGGGACAACAGCTGAGATTGTAAAAGATAAATATGTGAAGAGTGGAATGCGTGATTGGATGAACTAAATCCAATTTTAGCTGCAAACAGAAAACAGTCCAAGGGTGTTTGCTTGATTTCTGACAGTTGCTTCCCGTGGAACAAGAGTAATATTGCTAGTTCATGAAGAACAGGGGGATAAAATGTTAAAAATGAACAATTGTATAAAATGGAGTAAGCTTTTTTTTCATCTACAGCTGTGCCGATCCCCCATGAAAGTAAATGGCCATAAAGCGTACTTTCTCGCACTCTCATGTTCGTTCTTTTTCCGGATTGAAAGAGTTCGGACAGCCGTAGCGCTAAATTTGAAAGAATATTTCCACAAGCTTCAAAATACAGTGGGGCCCTCGTGCCATGTTCTTCTGATGCAGAAAAAACACTTTCTTCTGTGGGGCTTAGGAGTGGGTTCAAAATTTCTTGCTGCGAAAGAAAAAAAAGTGGATCTGGAATTTTTCTAAGGTCTGCCATCAGGGTACACCTTAATTCACGTTCAGATAGGTAAAAGGAATGATCCGACAATTCAGAGAGGTCAGGGTTTTCACGGGCCCAACATGCAAAAGTGCTTAGTAAAGCGATTAATAAAGTAGTATTATGGAGTTTTTTCCTAGTCATAACATTCTCCTTAACCCTTGTGAGCAATAGCCTTTGCGTATGACTGCTGAAAAAATATGGCAGTATAGCGGGCACTTATTATTTTTTATTGTAGAGTCATCATGGAAAAAAATATCAATCTTGGAAAGAATTTTCTCAATGTTTTTAATGGGTTCTAATTTTAAACACCCTTTTAACTAGGCTAAAGTTCCTTAAAGGTGTTATTAAAAATCTTGCGTATAGTATTTAGTATGCGTGGTAAGACTACAGAGTGCACAAAATGGAATCGAATCAATCAAAAAATGAATCGTTTGGGTTTGAACGTGTTTCTGCTCAGGAAAAAACAAAACTGGTGCAGGATGTTTTCCATAGAGTCGCAAGTCGGTATGACTTGATGAATGATGCCATGAGCTTGGGTTTGCACAGGCTTTGGAAAGATACTTTTGTAGCTCAATTGCCATTAAAACCTCATTTCTCCCACATAGATATGGCGGGGGGAACGGGCGATATTACGCAGCGGATTATGAGTCGTGCACTCAAGACAAATCTTAGGGGCACTGTTGTGATGGCTGATTTAAACCCTTCCATGCTTGTTCAGGCCCGGTTGCCTTTAGCTGCGCCTGCCTTTGTGACCAAAATGTGTATGAATGCAGAAATATTGCCCATAGAAAGTAATACCTTTGATAGCTACACCATTGCATTTGGGCTGAGGAATGTTACTAAGCAAGAAAGAGCTCTGGCAGAGGCTTATCGGGTCTTAAAACCTGGCGGCGTCTTTATGTGCCTTGAATTTAGCCAGGTTTCAAATCCGTTTTTGGCGAAAATATATGACTTTTACACTTTGAAGGTTGTTCCAAAGGTAGGGAAAGTGGTGGCGGATGATGAGGCTGCTTATCGATATCTCGGAGAAAGCATAAAACGCTTTCATCCTCCCCATATTTTATCCCAAATGATGGAAGCAGTGGGCTTCTCATCAGTGGGATCACAACAACTCAGCGGCGGCATTGTTGCCATTCACACGGGCTGGAAAAGCTAAATAGAAGAAGGATTTTTAAAAATGTCATTGATTGTTCCTGTTACGCGCCTGCCCCATGGACAGGATTTGCCCCTGCCGGCCTATGCTACGTCTTTGAGTGCCGGCCTTGACCTTATGGCTGCAGTTGATGCGCCTATTGTTTTGCAACCTGGAGAACGTGTTTTGGTGCCTACAGGTTTACAAATGGCCTTGCCAGAAGGCTTTGAAGCGCAGATCCGTCCTCGATCAGGCTTGGCCCTGAAGGAAGGCTTAAGCGTTCTTAATACACCGGGCACCATTGATGCGGACTATCGAGGTGAGATTAAGATTATCCTGATTCATTTAGGGCAAAAGCCTTTTACCATCGAACGCGGGATGCGCATTGCCCAGATGGTCGTTGCGCCAGTCATACAAGCACAATTTCAGGAAATGGATAACGTTGCGGCGATAGGTCAGAATTTAAATCGGGTAGGAGGGTTTGGTTCTAGCGGCGTTTAATTTTCTTACTTTTTAAGTAATCATTAATCGGGATTTGTTATTCTCATTGAAGTTATAAATGTTTCTTTGAGGAAAAAATGTTCATTGGTTTTGATAAAAGAGTTTTAGGATTTTTGTTACTTTCATCGGTGCTCGTTTTTGATCTACAGCCAAAAATACTTTGGGCTATAGAAACTGATGATGAAGATTCCTCTGAAGATGAAATGGTGATTGAGGGGGGCGAATTTGATATTCCCCTTCATCGGATAAGGCAGTTAGTTGCAGAAAACCCCGCTCTTAAAACAACAGAGTTGTTAACCATAGCAAAATCTGAATTTCCCGATAAGAATGAAAAAGCCCTGATTAAAGCTCTGCGGCGGGCAAAAAATGAGCAAGCTCCCGTCAGAGAAAAGCGGTCCTCTTCGCCCACACCTGCCGGGGGAGAGGGAGCGAGTCTGAAACGCCCCAGAGGTGAACAATCGAGAGGGAGAGGGAAAGCTAACCCTGCTAGCAGGGTCTTTGCACGCAATGCGCTGATTGTAGCTGCTAGGCACGTTGGTGGATTGCAAGAGGTCAATCGCAATGCTTTAAACCGATTTCTTGTAGAAAGATTTCCCCAGAATCTTATGAATGGTCAAGATTCATATTTGATCGATCTTCAGTATTCAGAGGGGATTTTGAGGCGTGAGGGTTTTAAGATTGATAGTGCCGATCCTGCTTTTGCTGTGGGTTCGTTGGATTTAGGTGACCTTCCAGCTGATATTGCTGCAAGGGGTGTTCGATGGTCGGCCGAAGAAGAAGACTTTTTGTTAGAGTTTATAAGAGAGGACCCCCATCCTGCTCCAATGGGTATTGCAAGACGTATCTTACAGGACCCCAGGAGTGGCTCGATTCTAAGGCCGAATCATGTTAAGGTACACGCCATTCATGAAAAAATTAAAGCACTATTGAGGCAAGAAAGGCGATCGCTAGGCCGCCAACCTTTAGGTGAGCCTGCTGAAAATATGTCCGTACCTTTTGAACAAGGTGTAGATGATACATCTCCTGCACAGCTACTTTTGGGATTGCGCCATCCCATTGCCAGAGAACAGAAAAGGGATGACGTAGGGGCTGATGCAGTTGAGGAAGAGGATGGTCCTGCATCCTTAGCTCCTTTACATGGAAGCGCCATGGGATATGGTTATGACGAGGCTACTGCAGTTGAGGAAGAGGATGGTCCTGCATTCTTAGCTCCTTTACATGGAAGCGCCACGGGATATAGCTATGAAGACGCCACAGCGACTTACGCTTCGCTTCCTCAACTGGCAGGCTTTTCACCAGAATGGGTTTCTCATGAAGAAAGTTACTTAAAAGGTTATATTGAGAGGTACCCCGAGAAGAGTTCAACGGAAATTGCAATTCTCATTCTATCAGATTTAACTTGGCATCGGGATGTTAAGGCTAAAGCGCATAGTAGAAGTGAACTTCAACAAAAAATTGATAGCTTAAGGAGCGGTGCGGGTCAAAGCCCACATGCATCGGCTCCTTCTCCTGATCGTAAGACCATTGCCCGTAAGGCTCTTATTTTAGCGGCTCGGCAGCTAGGAGGTTTAGATAAAGTCAATAAAAGTGCTTTAGCTAATTTCTTGGCTGGAAGATACCCTCAGCACCAAAGTGATGGCAAGACTTCTTATAATAATCTGCGAAGTCAAGCCATGCTTTTGAAGAGTGAGGGCTTTACTGTGGATAGTACAGATCCTCGTTTTAATGTGGATGATCTTGATTTAGGTGCATTACCAGAAACTGTTGTCGTATATGCACTTTGGTCTGCAGAGGAAGTTGATTTGTTAAGAGTTTTTATGGGAAGATTTCCTGATAAAAGTAACGGCCAATTGGCTGAAATCATTCTGGAGGATCCAAATTGGAAAAGGATTGCATCTGAGAATCATTGGAATAAAGACAGCATTCAATCAAGAATTTGGAAGTTGAGGAAACAATTAGATTAGTCCACCCCATCTAAAGATGCGGCTGTTGATGGAGGCTCTTCCTTTTCGGATTGAATTGTTCCATACTGCCTCTAATTAAAAATTGAGGGGCAGGCGGCATGGCATATAGTTTATCCACTCAGGAAAATATTGACTTTAAAGTCACGGTGGAGGGGTTAGCTGCCGATACACTGATTTTAGAAAATTTGAAAGGAGTGGAGGCGCTCTCTCAACCTTTTGAATTCCGGGCTACCTTTCTATCCCGTGAAAATACCATCGATGTAAAAGGGTGTATTGGAAAAAACATCACGATTGAGGTGAAGCTTAATAAAGGGTCACGGTTTTACCATGGTGTCATTGGCCGCATGAAATTGCTGAGTGTCCGCCATGGATCAGAGGCGGAAGGCCGTGCTTTTTATCAAATCGATTTTTTCCCGCATTTATGGAAATTGAAATTTTCATCTGAGTGCCGCATTTTCCAGCATAAAACAGCCTTAGAGATTATCACGCATGTTCTTAAAGAAGGGGGAGTGACTCTCGAGGATAAAACGATCAATCCCGGATTTCCTCCAATGCCTTACTGTGTGCAGTACAATGAAAGTCATTACGACTTTGTATGTCGTCTGATGGAATACATTGGGGTGTTTTACTTTTTCAACTTCAGCCCATCGGGTCACACGATGGTTATTGCTAATGATGCGGGGGTCCACAAACCCTGTGCAGGGGATGCCGCAGTGGAAATGGATTTAAGGGAGGTTGTGGATGACTTCCATCGGGTGCGTACGGCTCAATTAGAAGCTCAGATGGTATCAGGTGGCTTTTCTCATGTGGATTATGATTATAAGAAGCCCGCTTCAAAGCTTAAAGGCTTGGCTGCTGGAGATGCTCACGCCACCACAGGGAAGTTATATGAATATCCTGGGGATTTTTTAGCAAATGATGCGGGAGACAAGATGGCCAACATCCATTTGCAGGAAGTGGAGGCGTTGAAGCTGACATTAGAAGGCACATCCACAGCGCCATTTTTTATGGCGGGCCATAAATTTACCCTCAAGAAAAATCATCGAGTGGACCTGAATGCTACGTACATTTTAGCCAAGGTAGATCATCATTGGCAAGTCGATGCGCAAGAGGGAACAATTCTCTATAGCAATACATATCAGGCTTTCCCTGAAGCCGTTACATTTCGGCCCGCGCGCATTACACCACGCCCCCGTATTCATGGGACGCAGACAGCCGTGGTTACAGGCAAGTCGGGAGAGGAAATTTGGACCGACAAATATGGTCGCATTAAAGTAAAGTTTCATTGGGATCATTTAGGGACACATGATGAAAAAAGTTCATGTTGGATTCGTGTGGCCCAGGGGTGGGCGAGTAGTGGATGGGGTATTTTATTTACACCGCGTAT
>CANLAL010000053.1 GCA_947488045.1 Alphaproteobacteria bacterium | reverse complement strand
GTCTGAAATGACGAAGGACCAAATAATATACAGATGGATTCTCATCCATTGATACTTAGTTTGTTCAAACTTCTGACTTTTAGACCTTATGCGGCCTCAAGCCTAAAGCTATAGCAACCCCCTCTCTCAATTATTACTCAAACCACCTCTCTCAACTTCTACGCATTATACTTACCCCCATGTTGCTAAATACTAATATCTTAGTTGCTGGGATTCTATCATGCATTTCAATCCCCAAACTTAAAGTAATTCATTTATTCTTCAATGCTGAACATTGCAATCCTCACTCTTAACTTTTCAGTCTAGTATTACTTGAGTATAGTAAAAGCGAGAGATGCATAGTTTTCACATTTCAAAACTGTAAATTATGTTAAGTTTTCTTCTGAACTAATTGAAAGTATGAGGTTAGCTTTGGCCGAGGTTATTTTAAACATCGATCATATACGATGCATCAAGGGTGGATTGCCTGTAGTTGATGACGTAACTATGACTGTTCTATCTGGTTCTATAACAACAATCGTAGGTCCTAGTGGGGCGGGTAAAACTACGTTGCTTCGTACAATAAATTTATTAGACCGCCCCTTAGAAGGCGCCTTGTTTGTGGAAGGCGTTTTAGTTGAATTTGACTCTACTTTAAAGGGAACTAAACCTGGCGGTTTGCGTTGGTTGAGACAAAAAATTGGCATGGTCTTTCAAGATTTTGCTTTATGGCCCCATATGACAGTTTTGGAAAACCTCATTGAAGCACCTGTTAATTTAAAACGAATGTCTCACCAAGAGGCTGTGCATAGAGCCAAGGTCAATTGTAAAAAACTGGGCATTGAAGATAAGCTCACTGCTTATCCTGACCATTTATCTGGAGGTCAGCAACAACGAGTGGCTTTGATTCGTGCCTTGATGATGGACCCAAAAGTTCTACTGATTGATGAGGGAACATCTGCCTTAGATGCAGAGTGGACCCAAGGAATAGGTTCTTTTTTACAGACACTGGCACTTAATGGGATGACCATCGTTGTGGTTACTCATGATTTGGCTTTTGCTCGCCAGGTAGCTACACAGCTTATATTTATGGATAAAGGACAGATTGTCCTTCAAGGTGCTCCAAAGTCACTTTTTTCCGGCCAGCAAGTCAATAAGCGTTGGTCGCAATTTTTGAATGAGGAGTATTCAAATGCTTGATGGAGTTATCGAATGGGGAATCTTTTTTAAGCCTTACGCACCTGGCTTTCTTTCGGCTTCCCTGACCGTAATCATTATAAGCAGCTTATCAATAATGCTTAGTTGGCTGGTAGGAGCATTTTTAGCCCTAGGTCAGAGTTCTGACCGCAAATACTTAGTTTTATTTTGTAAGCTCTACATCTGGTTTATTCGAGGAACCCCAGCATTAATACTTGTTTTTTTAATATTTTTTGGCTTACCGCAGTTTGGAATTCGTTTTTCTCCTTACACAGCAGGAATTCTTGCGATTGGTTTGAATGGAGGGGCCTTTGTAGGAGAAATTGTTAGAGGTGGGTTGCAGTCAGTGCCAAGCCGTCAGTTGCAGGCAGGCCAGGCATTGGGTCTGTCATATTGGCGTATTTTATGGCGCATCCATTTACCCCAGGCTATGTGCGCTAGTTTGCCTGGGTTAGTCGGAGAGGCTGTCGCCATCATTAAAAACACTTCCCTATTATCCACAATCACAATTGTTGAGATTACCTTATATGCTCAAATTGCAAGCGCAGCTACCTTCAAGCCATTTGATTTCTTTATTGCTTCTGCTGCTTGCTATCTTGTGCTCACATCTGCTGTGATGCTGATTGGAAAAAGAGTAGAACGTAGGTTAAATGCCCATATTCCTATATACACTGGAGCTTAAAATGAAATATTTTCGTCAAATATTACTGTTGATTTCTTTCTTCCATACCTTTGTGGCCGAGGCTAATGATGCAGCAACAACAACTCACAGAGTTTTAAAAATTGCTACTCAACCCTCATCTCCACCTTTTAGTATGCAGGGTTCTTATGAAGGCCTTTCCGTTGATGGGTTGGAGGTGCGCATGATGTATGAAATTTGTCGTCGCTTGAATGCACTGTATGAGCCGGTTTTGGCTCAATGGGAAGGGATACTTCCTGCTGTGATTTTAGGTGGCTCTTTTGACTTTAGTTCTACAGTAATGGATATTACACCGGAGCGTGCAAAAAATGTTGATTTTGTTCCGTGGTTTGAATCAAGTCCAGCTATAGCCTTGCCATTGGGCAATGAAATGATTAGCAAAGATCAATTAAAAGGACTTAAAGTAGGGGCAATTGTTTCATCTACATTTGGACAGTTGGCATTAGATTGCGGTGCTGCAGAATTGGTTTCCTATAAGTCTGATTCTGATGGGTTTCTAGCACTGAGCCAAGGTAAAATTGATGCTATGGTTATTGATAAAACCATGGGACTTTATACCATTGCTAAACATCCTCATTTGAATATTAAACTTTTTGTAGATCCAAGTTTTGCTAAAAATACAAAAGGTTTGGCTTTTTCTAAAAAACAAACTCACTTAAGGCTTGAAGTTGAGGCTGCTCTTAAAGCCATGAAAAGTGACGGTACATATCAGAAAATTATAAATTCTATTTTGGCATCAGACAAATAACTTATACGCCCTATATAATAAATCGATGACAGTATCAAAAATACTCTATGGTAGCCTTCAAGTTGCCTGATGGTTCAGGCTATTCTTAGCGTAAACTTAAGAATACAGTTGATTTATATGGATGGTGCTACAATGTTAGAAAATGTTAAATTAATTACCCCAGGTCATTTGGTTGTTGCTACGGAAGGTGATATTCCACCGTATTCCTCAAAAGGAAGTCATGGAAAGTTGGATGGATTGGAAGTCCGTTTAATGGGTGAAGTTGCAAAGCGATTAAATCTTGTTTATCAACCTATAATCGTTTCATGGTCAGATATTATTTCAGGTCTCAATTCTGATTTGTTTGATGTCAGTTCGGCTCCTATGGACATTACACTTGAGCGACTTGACCAAGTTGATTTTTCCAATCCTTGGGTTGATTCTGGTGCTCAGCTGGTTGCTTTGACAGAAAATCAATATACTGACGATGAGCTGAAAGTTATGGGTTGTAGTATGCTGCAAAACAGCACTTGGGAAAAAGTGGCTAAGGATCATTTCAATAGCCTCATGCCATGTGAAACAAATATATTAGCATTAGACGCACTTGTTAATAAAAAAGTGGGTTGTATGCTCACTGACCTTCTTGCGGCGGACCATTTTATCACAACGCTTAAACTTCCACTTCGAAAAATAGGAGGGCCTCTTAACCGTTCACTAAAGGGTTGGGCAGTTAAAAAGAACAATCAGGCTTTACTACTCGCCCTCAATTCATCATTTCGGGGTATTATAGAAGACGGAACGTATGAGAAAATCAGCCAAGAACTCGTGGGTTACAGTATTCTTCCTGCGAGTTTGTAAACATTCATTTTCACATTGAAAAATTGAATGTTAATCTATTAAGTATAGAAAACGGGGTAGCGTTAAATGAATGAGTGTAAAAGACCAGAACTATTATTCTTTCCTGATGAAAATCAGAAAATGTTTTCTAGTTACTGCAATGATTTAGACAAGTATGGTGTGAACTATATTTGGCATAATTTGGCAAAAGCAAATCAATCCATTGGATTGGTCTCTAATCGTTCTTGGGCCAAACGTTTTGCAGAGGGCAATTGCACTCAGTTTGATATTGTGGATCACCTGATGTACGATCGATGTATCAATTTTTTCCGTTGGGCAGATCTTTTTGATTGCGCAACATCTCAGCAAGTTGCCTTAATGCGTGAGCGAGAAACAGATTACAGGCTGTTTAATGGAGTGACCATTTGTTTAGAGCGTCGTTCGCGCATTGATGGCAAATATGTGCTGAACTATAGAGAAACTTTGTCATTAGCCACCCATTCACCTGAATTTAATCTTCCTGAGTTTTGTTTGGAAAACTACCCATTTTTACGTGGGTACTTATCCAAGCTCACACATCTTTCCACCTCTCTAATGAAGGATGCATCCTTCCCTCATATAAATATAACTCCTGCCGATCAGGATGATGGTTTTGATGAAATTGTGGACTTGGGTCACCAAATTCCTTATTCTCTAACCCACTGATAGGTGAGGGGTTACTTGTTATTGACGTAGCGCATACAAAAATTTCTTCATTTATCAATAGCTTTACGCTTTATCTGTGTTTATGTTAGCCGTTGTTTTGATGAGGGCTCTGTTGGGTGAGGATTTGCTGATGTTGGACAAAACTATTTTTTTCCTTTTGGTTTTACTTATTCCCTCCCAAGCCCTTTTTGCAGGACTTGAAGATGGATTGGTCGATCACTCACAGATGCTTGAGGGTGCAAACCCTGCCACTTCTCCACTGCAAACGCATCATCTTTTCACTGAAGATCCTTTAGTTAATGCTGATGCACAGCCTGGTTTAAACCCAATAACACAAGATTGAGGTCTTATCCCAACACCAACACATGTGAGCACTTCTTCTACCCCAATCCCTTCAGCAGTAAGCACTCCTCCTTCTTAAACACCATTACTCTCTTTTGATGAGTCCCCGCCGCCTTCTAGGTTGGCTGCCCCAAAATCCTGCAGCCACCGTTAAGGGGTCCTCAGATGAAAGTCATGAGGGAAGCCAAGAGCTTCCTGGAAGCGATAATGAGGAGGGGGGAAGTTCTGAGGCTTCTGAGCCCATTCCTTCTTATCAAGTCCCTAGGGAACTTGCCGCAGGGAGGGTTAGAGGTCTGACAAGAAGAGTATCTCAGGGTTTAAGTAGTCAGGGACCCTTAAGTCAACGTAGGGGGGAAATTTTGACTCTCCTTGTTCATCCGGTTCTCAAAGCCGCAAACGATTTTGTCTAATGCCTAATGTTGGCTTATCACCCAATGCCCCTTCGCAGCGTGAGCCTCATCCTTCAAGTCAACAACGTTAACTTAAGACGGGGAAACGTCTTAGCCTATGACCCTTTAACTGTATTAGCTAAATTATTAGTCATAATGGACTGAATATTGATGATTGGCTTTGGGGCGAGTGACCGGGATCGAACCGGCGACCTCAAGAACCACAACCTCGCGCTCTAACCAACTGAGCTACACCCGCCATCTCAAAGCTGGCCCCATTTAGCGTGAAGTTGAGAGGTTCGTCAATTGGAAAAACATATCTTACATATAAGTTTATATGTTTGAGAGCTTTAGGTTGATGGTGCCTTGTGTAAGGTTTCCCATTACTTGTGCGGATTGGTAAAAAGGGGGGCATGTTTTTGTGTTCCCATTTTGTTATTAATAATGGATATCCTGGATATCCGTAGGATATCCCTATTTTTCCCTTGTGAAACAAGGCTTTGAGGCCAATGGATATCATTTTCATGTTTTATTTTTTTTTGCATCTACTTTCCTTTCATTCTGCAGGGTTGAGTGTGATATCCATGTGTACTTGTGATATCCATGAATTTTGAGATCCCGGATCAAGCCCGGGATGACAATAAAAAAGCCCGGGATGACACGAAAGGGTCAGACTGCATCACACTTACACGCGTGAGCCCCTGTGGCCCTGAATCACTTTGCAATACTGGCTTAGACATTTTCTTAATCCGCGCGGGGATGACAGCGACGATTGAATGGGAGGCATCGTTAAAATTCCTTTTTTAATGTTTCTAATGGATACATTCTAGCAAAATGCGCTCTCAAAAAGCAATTTTTAAAAACCTTCGTTTTATTACCTAGAGTGGCCTGCCTAGTTAGCTCTCAGGGCGGCTAGTCGTGTTACTTTGAATCCTTATCCAGCTGAAATTTATGTTCGCTCGCTTATTGTACATTTTTTTCTTATTACGGTTGTTTCTTAATCTTAATTCGCAGTGTGCGTATAAAACCTACTAGTCGGTCTGAGTTTAATGTTTTACCGTGAGGTAAGAGTGTGAGGTCAATGTATTGATCTGCAGGGGAGAAGATGGCTTATGGCAAAAATTAAATCTTGTATTCAAACAAACTCGGACATATTTTTGGCTCAAAAGGCTCAAATGGAAGCGCTTGTTTTAGATTTGAAGACGCGGGCTCATATAAGCTCTCAAGGGGGAGGTGCTGCAGCCTGTCAACGGCATACTGAGCGTGGTAAAATGTTGGTACGTGATCGCATTCGTATGCTTATTGATCCTGGTTCTCCATTTTTGGAGATAGGCCAGTTTGCAGCTGATGGCGTGTACTCTGAAGATGTGCCTTCTGCCGGTCTTGTGGCAGGAATTGGCTTGATCCAAGGGCGACTTTCCATGATTGCTGGCAATGACGCCACAGTAAAGGGTGGTGTATACTATCCCTTGACGGTGAAAAAGCATTTGCGTGCGCAAGCGATTGCAGAAAAAAATCAACTTCCTTGTTTTTATATGGTGGATTCCGGCGGGGCGAACCTTGCTTATCAGGCAGAGGTTTTCCCAGATCGAGAACATTTTGGGCATATTTTTTACAATCAAGCACGTATGTCGGCGAAGGGAATCCCTCAAATTGCTCTAGTCATGGGTTCGTGTACTGCTGGAGGGGCTTATGTCCCAGCCCTGTGTGATGAAGCCATTATTGTTAAAGATCAAGGGACTATTTTTTTAGCAGGTCCTCCTTTGGTAAAGGCTGCCACAGGGGAAATTGTGAATGCTCAAGAGCTTGGGGGAGCCGATGTTCATGCGCGCACTTCTGGAGTGGTAGATCATTATGCAGTCAATGATACTGAGGCGCTTGAGATTGCGCGAGCGTTGGCCCGATCTTTTGTTGAGCCAAAATCCTGTGAAATGCTTGATTACGAAGAGCCAGCTTATGACACGCGTGACCTTTATGGTATTGTTCCTACAGATTTACGTATCAGTTATGATGTGCGGGAAGTGATTGCTCGTATTGTTGATGGCAGTGACTTTGATGAGTTTAAACAGCTCTATGGAACCACATTAATTTGTGGTTTTGGTCGCATTTGTGGTCAAAGGGTAGGTATCGTAGCCAATAATGGTGTCTTGTTCTCAGAAGCGGCCGTGAAAGGTGCCCATTTTATACAATTGTGTTGCCAACGGAATATTCCGCTACTTTTTTTACAGAACATCACTGGTTTTATGGTGGGAAAGAAATATGAAGCCGGTGGCATAGCTAAAGATGGCGCTAAATTAGTTTCAGCTGTGGCTTGTGCCAACGTCCCCAAAGTAACAATCATTATTGGGGGGAGTTTTGGGGCGGGAAATTATGCCATGTGTGGACGTGGCTATGAGCCTGATTTTTTGTGGACTTGGCCCAACAGCCGTATTTCTGTTATGGGGGGAGAGCAGGCTGCTCAAGTTTTAACACAAATTCGATCAAGTGCACTTGAGGCTCAGGGAAAAGTTATGGAGGAGCTTGAACGTGAAGCCATGATGAGTGCCTTGAGAGAGCAATATGAGAAAGAGGGAAGCCCGTATTTTTCTAGCGCACGCCTATGGGATGATGGCATTATTGATCCGGCCGATACACGTCGGGTAGTGGCTTTAAGTTTACGCGTGGCTTTGAATACGCCTAGACTAGAGACGCAGATGGGAGTTTTTAGAATGTAAAGTGGTTCTTTGAGTCAGGAATCAATTATTCCAAGCGAATGTATATTTCCTGATGCGAAAACGATGGGGTTTATTTTGTATTCCTAAACATGCGTGATGAATGCCGTTCACGCTTTTTCTGAAGTCATTGACTTACCTTTAAAACCATTTATTCATTTACAAATGCCCCTGTCTGCGCTACGTTCCCAGTAAATATGAAGCGGAGTTTTAAAGCAATGGATGCACTGCTGATCGAATATTTGCCAATCCTGATTTTTTTGGGAGTGGCCATCTCACTCTCCATTGCTATGGTTGGCATTGCTTACTTTCGCTCCACTTCAGCCCCTTCCGATATCAAATTATCTGCTTACGAATGCGGTTTTGCGGCTTTTGATGATACGCGATTCAAATTTGACGTGCGTTTTTATTTAGTGGCTATACTTTTTATTATTTTCGATCTTGAGATTGCTTTTCTTTTTCCATGGGCTATTTCCTTCCATAAGATCGGTTGGTTCGGGTATACGTCCATGATGTTATTTCTGGGGATTTTGACTGTTGGGTTCATTTATGAATGGAAGAAAGGTGCCTTAGAATGGGAATAAATCCATTGCCACAGGGTCCCTTATTTAATGGGCTGGAAAATAAGACTCAAGATGAGCTTTTGCACTTGGTGCATGATGAGATCTCACATAAAGGTTTTTTACTGACCAATGTGGATAAGGTCGTGGGATGGGCACAGGGTGGTTCCCTTTGGCCCTTGACCTTTGGATTGGCATGCTGCGCAGTTGAAATGATGCATACTGCAGCGAGCCGCTATGATTTGGATCGTTTCGGGGTGGTGTTCCGCCCCAGCCCACGTCAGGCCGATTTACTGATCGTAGCCGGAACATTAACCAATAAGATGGCTGAGCCTTTACGTTTGCTTTATGACCAAATGGCCGATCCAAAATGGGTCATTTCTATGGGCTCATGCGCCAATGGTGGTGGCTACTATCACTACTCGTATTCCGTGGTTCGTGGATGTGACAGAATTATTCCTGTGGATATATATGTTCCAGGTTGCCCCCCTACGGCAGAGGCTTTGCTCTATGGAATTTTGCGCTTGCAGGATAAGATTAAACACCAACGGGTTTATGAGCGTTGATATGGTGAGTTTGAAATCATATTTAGAGGATCGTTTGAAGGGAAAGCTCCTTTCCACTTCCCATATCAATAATGAACTGAATCTCGTTGTTTCGCCATTGCATCTGCTAGATGTATTGGCATTTTTGCGTGATGATTCAGCCTGCCAGTTTGTTCAGCTGATGGATGTATGTGGCGTGGATTGGGCTGGGCGGAGCGTTCGCTTTGAAGTTGTCTATCATTTGCTCAGCATTTACAAAAATCACCGCATTCGTGTGAAAGTACCAGTGGAAGAAGACCAACCTATTCCCTCTAGTGTGAATTTGTTTAAGGCAGCAGGTTGGTGGGAGCGTGAAGTTTGGGATATGTATGGTATTCCTTTTTCAGGGCATCCTGACCTGCGGCGTATCCTGACAGATTATAATTTTGAAGGGTTTCCTCTGCGTAAGGATTTCCCACTAACGGGTCATTATGAAGTGCGCTATGACAAGGAGCAAGGGCGTGTGGTGCGGGAAGACGTAAACTTGCAGCAGGCCTATCGTACGTTTGATTTTGAAATGCCTTGGGAAGGAACCCATACTGTCATAAAAGATGGGGGAAACAATGGCTGAAATTAAAAAAGTGGACAAGGATGGTTCATACTTATTGAACTTCGGACCCCAGCACCCTGCAGCTCACGGGGTGTTACGTTTGATTTTACAATTGGACGGGGAGGTCGTTGAGCGTGCTGACCCGCATATTGGATTGTTACATCGCGGTACAGAAAAACTCATTGAGCATAAAACATACCTCCAGGCGATACCTTATTTTGACCGCTTGGATTATGTGTCCCCCATGTGTCAAGAGCACGCATTTGCTTTAGCTGTAGAGAAGCTCTTGGGCGTTGCAGTGCCAGTGCGGGCTCAATACATTCGTGTGCTTTTTAGTGAAATTACCCGTATTTTGAATCATCTTTTGAATGTTACAACCATGGCTTTGGATGTGGGGGCGATGACGCCGCTGTTGTGGGGATTTGAAGAGCGTGAAAAACTGATGGAGTTTTATGAGAGGGCCTCTGGTTCTCGGCTTCACGCCGCCTATTTTAGACCAGGTGGGGTTTATCGTGATCTCCCACCTGACTTACTTAAAGATATTGCCATCTTTGCCGATAATTTTGAGACTGTTTTGACGGATATGGAAACGCTCCTCAATGACAACAGAATTTTCAAACAACGAACAGTAGACATTGGGGTTGTAAGCCCTGAGCAAGCCTTGGAGTGGGGTTTTAGTGGCCCTATGCTGAGAGGATCTGGGTTTGC
>CANLAL010000052.1 GCA_947488045.1 Alphaproteobacteria bacterium | reverse complement strand
GTTCATTGGAATAGGATTTTAGTATCTTGAGAGTCGGTCACCTTGGCCTTTTACTTTAGTGTGCAATCTGAAAAGTCATGTCGTTCCGCCGTGTTCATTGGAATAGGATTTTAGTATCTTGAGAGTCGGTCACCTTGGCCTTTTACTTTCAAGATAGTCACCACTTTACCTCCCACGTGGGTAGGGAGTCTTGATCAAATAGAGAATAAGTTTGCAACTGAGCAAGTTTGTTGTCAAACCTAGGCCAGCCTCCTTTTTGAGTGTATTCAAGTTCGAATCCCAGTTTTAAAGGCACTTTTGTTGAGGCAATATTTTCAGCATCGCAGTAGATTTCTAATTTTTGGGCTTTAAGAATTTTAAATGCAATCTTAGCCAAGGCATATGAAGCTTCTGTTGCGAAACCTTTTCCTCGCTTCTGTTTGCGAATAAAATATGAAATACCAAACTGAGGAATCGTCCAATGGGCTTGCAAAGGAGGAAAAGCGCATCTGCCTATCACTTCATGGGTTTGCTTATCAAGAATGATATAACGAATACAGTCTCTTAAAATAAATTCAGCATGATGTTTCCGGCAGTCTTCCTCCACGGTTTCAACCGAAGGTAAGGTAGCGGGCCAATTGAGCCATTTCACATAATCTTCATACCCATCGCTTATCGCGTTATGGACTTTTTCACCCCAACCTGCCCGTGGCAGTTGCAGTTGCAGTTGCAGTTGCAGTTGCAAATGTTGCGTATGTATTGTTTCTGGCAAATCAATCAATAACTTATTCATTTTTATCCTATTCATAAATTTCTGTGTATCCCTTGAAGGGCAACCCACAAAGCTATCCAGGTGCCGCTGGGTAAATGCTTATCGCGCACATATGCTGCCTTTCTTGCTTTTACCCGTCAATAGCCTTTACGGACGGGGGTCAAAGAATGTGATTTTGGGTTCGATCCACAGCCAGCTACGCTTAGATGGTTAAGGATCACCTTGACTTCGACGTCAACCTATATGAGGCTATTCTCATAAGGGAGATAATCCATCATGATCCATCATCAGCTGACCCATCATAACTGCGTGGCTGTTCTGACTCTGGCTAGGCCTGAGGCCCATAATGCCCTCAACCCAGAGATGGTGGACCGTATATTGGACGTTTTGAATGATTTAAAAGAGCGCAAAACCTTAAGGGTACTTGTGATACGGGGAGAGGGTGCCAGCTTTTGCGCGGGGGCGGACTTGGCCCATATGCGCGCTATGGGGCAAGCGGATGAGGCCAGCAATCGCGCCCATGCCAACCGTTTGGCCGAGCTCATGGAAGCCGTAGAGCATTTTCCTCATCCTACTGTTGCCCTGGTTCAGGGCGCCGTTTATGGCGGTGGCGTGGGGCTCGTGGCCGCGTGTGATATTGCCCTTGCCGTAGATTCATCAACCTTTTGTTTTTCTGAAGTGAAGCTGGGCCTTGTGCCAGCTGTGATTTCTCCTTATGTGGTGGCGGCCATGGGCGCTCGCCAGGCCCGTCGCTATATGCTGACGGCCGAGTGTTTTGACGCAGCGCGGGCTTTGCATGTGGGATTGGTCCATCAGGTCATGTCTGAAGGGGAATGGGAAGCCCAGCTGGCCAAAGTGATTGACAGCCTCCTTGTGGGCGGACCCCATGCCCATACGCACGTAAAACGCTTGATTGAGCGCGTCGCGAACGCCCCATTTACGCCTGATTTAAGAGCATACACGGTGGATGTTTTGGCCCAGCTGAGTGCCTCAGCTGAGGGGCGTGAAGGGGTGACTGCCTTTTTGGAAAAGCGCCGTCCTTCATGGGTTACCTCCTCATGAAACCAAGACTTTTAATTGCTAATCGAGGTGAAATTGCTTGCCGTATTATGGCTTCGGCTAGACAGCTCGGCTACACCTGTATTGCCGTTTATCATAAGGCTGATAGCCAGGCGCTCCATGTGAACCAAGCGGATGAAGCGTATCTCTTGAAAGGAGAGACGCTAGGCGAGACATATCTCAACCAGGACCAACTTATGGATATCATGACCATCGCCCGCGTGGATATGGTGCATCCAGGATATGGATTTTTGTCAGAAAATGCTGACTTTGCAGAAAAGTGTCATGCTCAAGGCGTGACCTTTGTGGGGCCTAGCCCACATGTCATTCGGATGATGGGTTCAAAAACCCAGGCCAAAGCAGCGGCCATTGCGGCGGGGCTGCCTGTGGTGCCAGGATACATGGGTGACGATCAAACCGATGAAGGTTTGCTGGCGCAGGCACTCACTGTTGGATTTCCTTTGCTCATCAAAGCCACGTATGGCGGGGGTGGAAAGGGGATGAGGGTGGTGGAGAGACACGAAGATTTTATTGAAAATCTGCAGGCTTGCCAACGGGAATCTTTGAGCGCATTTGGCCAGGCCGAGGTTCTTTTAGAGCGATATATTGCCAGCCCCCGTCATGTGGAGGTGCAGGTTTTTGGTGATCAACACGGCCACGTGGTGCATCTGTTCGATAGAGATTGCAGTCTGCAGCGCAGGCACCAGAAAATATTAGAGGAAGCGCCGGCTTTTGGGCTGCCTGAAAGCCTTCGGCAGAAAATGTTCGAGGCCGCTGTGCAATTGGCGCAGTCGGTGGGCTATACAGGGGCAGGGACTGTGGAATTTTTGGTGGACAGTCAGGGCCACTTTTATTTCATGGAAATGAATACGCGCCTTCAGGTGGAGCACCCGGTGACAGAAATGATCACAGGTCAAGATTTGGTGGCTTGGCAGCTTCACGTGGCAGCAGGTGGCCCGTTGCCTACGCAGCAATCGGATATTCATTCCAATGGTCATAGTGTGGAAGTACGCCTTTACGCGGAAGACCCCTTTCATGATTTTATGCCAGCTACAGGGCGCTTAACAACGTACCATTTTCCGAACAGTATCCGAGTAGATCAAGGCTATGCCAGAGGCGATGTTATGGGGGTGTATTTTGACCCCATGATGGCAAAGCTGATTGCCCATGGCCCCACGCGTGCCCTTGCTTTGAGCCGTATGAACGCGGCATTAGTGGACTTAAAAGTTTATGGTGTGGTAACGAACCAACCCTTGCTTTTGGCTTTAACCCTGCATCCTGATGTAATCGCAGGTACATTTGACACGCACTTTTTAGGCAGTCATATGAAGTCGTTGCTTCAAGTCTATGACACTGACAAGCTGAAAGCTTTGGCGGCTGTGATGTTGGCAACCGTATCAGCGTCCCCGGAAGGGGGGCGAGGTGACCCTTGGGGAGTCTCGGATCTGTTTCAAATCAATCTGCCAGGGAGGTGCCACGTTGATTTTATGCTGATGGGCCATGCGGTTGCTGGGGACCTTATTTTTGAGGGGCAGGAGGCAACAGTTCATATGAATGGAATGGTTATTTCTGTGAAGACCTTGGATCTGCCAAAAGGTTGGCGATGCCCCACCTCGCGGAGTGTATGGTTTGTGTGGCAGGGATGTATTGTTAACGCCAAACCTGTGGTTGTGGAAAGCGCCCTTAGGCCAGGGGAGGCATATGATGGCCATATTGTTGCGCCCTTGCCGGGTAAGGTGACCAAGTTATGGGTGCAGGTGGGGCAAGAGGTGAGGGAAGGCACGCCTCTTGTAACAGTAGAGGCCATGAAGATGGAGCATACCCTTAAAGCTGTTATGCCAGGTTGGGTGCACGCTGTGCAGGTGACGCCGGGGCAGGTGGTGAGTGAAGGGGAAACACTGATCCGTGTGGGGGAGCGCTTATCATGACCCAAAAGGTCACTGTGGTGGAAGTGGGCCCTCGAGATGGACTTCAGGCAGAGGCGCAGATTATTTCACCGGCTCAACGGACCCAGCTCATTACGCTTTTAAAAACAGCAGGACTGGCTTGTATCGAGGTGGGCAGCTTTGTCTCCCCCAAAGCTGTGCCCCAAATGGCAGAAACCCATGTGGTCTTGGAAAGCTTGAAAAGCCTTGGTTCATTAGACCCTTACATGGTTTTGGTGCCCAATGACCAGGGGTTTCAGGAGGCTGCGCGCGCACACGTAAAACAGATTGCCTTTTTCACAGCGGTTTCCCAAACTTTTGTGCAGCGTAATATTCAGTGTTCCATTGAAGAAAGCCTGTTGCGGCTGAAAGGTATGATGCCCCAAGCCAAGGCGGCTGGCATGCGGGTGCGCGGTTATATTTCATGTATTATGGGGTGCCCTTATGAAGGAGACGTGCCCCCTGCGGCAGTGGTGGCTCTTACGGAGCAGCTCCTTATGCTGGGCTGTGATGCGGTGAGCTTAGGGGATACCATTGGTGTGGGGACTCCGCACCGCATGCGCAATCTGCTTAAACAGGTGAAGCAGGTGGCCCCGCTTTCAGCATTGGCGCTCCATTGTCACGATACCTATGGCCAGGCATTGCCCAACATTTATGAAGCGCTGAGCTGTGGGCTGCGGATATTTGATAGCTCTATCGGGGGTTTAGGCGGGTGCCCTTATGCACCGGGGGCTTCAGGCAATGTTTCCACGGAAGACCTGTTGTACATGCTCGATGGCTTGGGCATGGAGACAGGCGTGGATCGTTCGTTATTGCTCCAGGCTACAGTTTATGTAAGAGACACGCTTAAACTGCCACTCCGATCACGTTCGGCTTGTGCGGACTTAAAAATTTAAAGGATGATTAGAGGCCGTTCAAAGGTGTGATGGGAGCCACGGATTCTCTTACAGCATACGTGGGATTTGAGAAGGATGAAGCATCCTCACGGAGCGTTTGAGCTGACACAGACGTCAACAAACTATCGATGGGAAACTTGACTGACCATGGCCCCGATGAGCTGTCGCCCGGGCATAAAAGATAGATTTTCGTAGATCATGGCGCCAGCTGCGGCCAACATCACCACAGAAAGAGCCCTGCGCAGCAGCCCTAAAGGCATTCGGGTATTCATATAAGCGCCCGTTAAGCCCCCCATAAGAGCAATCCCAGCAAATGGCATCACCAATTCCCATGGAATGTGGGTATATTGAAGGCTTGAAAACGCCCCCACAGCAGCGTTCATGACAGAGATGACTAGTGTCGTTCCAATGGCTTGACGCAAGGGCACATGAAAAACCGTCACCATGAGGGGGAGCATGATGAGTCCACTGCCTACGCCCACCAAACCCACCATAATGCCCACCATCAAACCCATGGCTAGGGTTAAAAAGGAGACCGGGGTCTTCAGGGGAGAGGTCTCATCGAAGAAATCTTTATGTTCAACAGGGGTATTAGGGTGTGGTAAGAGCATTAACAAGGCGGAGAAAATCATGATAACGGCTAGCATCATCAACTGAATAGACGGAGCAACTTTTTGTGAAAAAATGACGCCCACATAAGCCCCCAACATGGTTGTAGGAGCAAAGATACAGAGCAATTTAAAGTTTACATGGCCATCTTTAAAGTGCTTCCATGCAGAGAGAAGACCCACAATGGCTACAATCACGAAAGCGGAGGCAATGGCTTCTTTGTTTTGAAATTTCCAAACATAGATGAAAATGGGAATTGCCAAAATGGCTCCTCCTGCCCCTAAAGCGCCGAGAGAAAAGCCAACTATAGTGGCCAATAGATATCCTAAAACTAACATTTTATTCTCAAATCATTTTATTTTCTTCTCAGCGAGCCATGATTTTTTTTTAAAACCCCTGGTGGTGCTGAGCGTTCAACTTAACGATAGATTAGCGGAGTGAGTCTTAAGAATAAGTTAACCCAAGGGCAAGTATTTTTCCAAAAAATACTCTAATTTTATCCCTTCTATTTCTTCACGGCTGCTATGCAAAAAAATCAAAATTTAATGCATGTAATAAATGTGAGTCTTACTCTCTAAGAAAATACATGACGTGGCATTTTTAAAAAGCTTTCCACAGCAAGCCATTCACAGTGAATAAATTCTGATTACTTCAAAGTTATTTAAAAAATTTTTGAAAGGTCGCGTCTTCGTTTAGAGGGATGAAGATACAATGCGTAACATAGGCTTTTAGGAAATTTTACTTTCCAAATCTTCTTAAAAAAGTTACAATTAATTAACATATAAAAAGGGTTTTTCACAGATGACAGCAGAAATACTTTCCCGCATCCAATTCGCTTTTACAGTTTCTTTCCACATTCTTTTTCCTGCGTTTACCATTGGGCTATCAGGCTTTTTGGTCTTTTTTGAGATCATGTGGCTAAAAACAAAGAAAAAGACATATTTGGACTTGTATCAATTCTGGTCCAAGCTCTTTGCGCTTGGCTTTGGAATGGGTGTGGTCTCTGGGATTGTGCTTGCTTTTGAGATTGGCACCAACTTCAATGGATTCACCAAATCAACGGGCAATGTGCTGGGCCCACTTTTGGCCTATGAGGTCCTTACAGCTTTTTTCTTAGAGGCTGGTTTTTTGGGCATCATGCTTTTTGGGCTCAACAAAGTGGGAAAAGGGCTCCATTTGACCGCCACGACACTGGTGGCCATTGGCACATGCATAAGCGCTTTTTGGATTATTGCTGTTAATTCCTGGATGCAAGCACCGAGCGGGTTTATCCTTAAAGATGGCGTCTTTTTTACGGACCGATGGATGGACGTGATTTTTAGCCCCACCTTTGCATATCGTCTGACCCATGTGATTGTAGCCTCTTATGTGACGGCTGCATTCGTCCTTATTGCTGTAAGCAGTTATTACCTCCTGCGTAACCGGTTTGAGAGTTTTGCTAAAACGGGCCTGCGTGTTGGGCTCGTTTTTGCAGCCCTTTTGGCGCCGGCTCAATTGATCATTGGCGATTTCCATGGATTGGTGACTCTTGAAAAGCAACCTATGAAGGTCGCCGCCATGGAAGGGCGATGGGACACCATGGCTGGCGCGCCCCTCATTTTGTTTGGCATTCCAGATCAAAAGGCAGAGAAAAACCATTTTGAGATTTCCATCCCTAAGGGGGCCAGTTATTTGCTCACGCACAACATAAACGGTGTGGTCCATGGTTTGAAAGACGTTTCACCGGCCGACCGACCTTATATGGCACTCGTGTTCTATAGCTTCCGCATTATGGTAGGTTGCGGCATTGTGATGGTCTTGATGAGCCTTTATGGCGCCGTTTTACTCCTTCGGCGTAAGGACTTAAGCAGGCATCGTGTATTCCTACGCTTAAGCCAATATACCTTGCCACTCGGGTTTTTGGCGACGCTTTCGGGATGGTATGTGGCCGAGCTTGGTCGCCAGCCTTGGCTTGTGTACGGATTGCTCCGAACTAAGGACAGTATTTCTCCACTGCCTCAGCAGGCCGTGATGATTTCCCTTATGTTGTTTGTAACGGTATACAGCATACTTTTGTTATGCTTTCTCATTTATAGCGCCAAATTGATTCGCAAAGGGCCTGGTGGCGATTTGCCTCATATGCCTGTTGACAATCCCATGTCTGTTCGCACCCCACAAGGAGTCTAGCTCATGAGCACCCAGCTTCTTTTCGGCTTTATCGATTTGCCATTACTTTTCGCATTGATCATTGCCATGGGTATCAGTCTTTACATTATTCTTGATGGATTTGACCTAGGCGTGGGTATTCTCTTTTTGTGGGATCGCAAGCCCCATGAACAAGACCAAATGATGGCTTCTGTTGCGCCTTTTTGGGATGGCAATGAAACCTGGCTTGTTTTGGGCGGGGGGGCTTTTTACGGCGTTTTTCCCAAAGCTGCTTATATTATTTTCCCCGCACTTTATATTCCCATCATGTTGATGTTGTTTGCTTTGATTTTTCGAGGGGTTGCTTTTGAATTCCGCTTTAAATCTGAAACATCTCGTCCCTTATGGAATTGGTCCTTTTGCTTAGGATCTAGTCTTGCAGCTTTTGCTCAAGGGGCTATGCTGGGTGCTTTCATTCAAGGATTTACCGTGCAAGACGGGGCGTTTGCAGGAGGATACATGGATTGGCTTACACCCTTTACCGTGTTTACAGGACTGGCGCTCATGGCGGGTTATAGTTTGCTTGGCGCCACATGGTTGATGATGAAGGCTGAAGGCAGCCTTCAGGAAAAAGCTTTTGCTGTTGGCAAGCCGCTTATGCTTGCATTAGGCGCCTGCATTGGAACGGTCAGTTTGTGGACGCCGTTGATGGATGCGCACATTGCGGAGCGATGGTTTGCATTGCCGGGCTTTTTCGCCCTGTTGCCTGTGCCGATGATCACCATCAGTTTGGGGATTTTATTATGGCGATCCATCACGCATAAAAATGAGGTTAAACCCTTTCTCCTGACCATTGCTTTATTCCTGATGAGCTATTTGGGCTTAGGTTTGAGCATGTGGCCTTATGTTGTGCCCCGTTCAATGACTTTTTGGGATGCTTCTTCGCCTTATGATTCTCAATTGTTTATTTTAGTGGGGGTTGCCATTTTGCTCCCGGTCATTTTAGCCTATACGGCCTATACTTTTTATGTTTTTCGAGGAAAGTCTAATACCCATGAGCATTATGGACCCTAAACGTAGGCTTGCCCTTAAAAAGCTGGTTTGGTTTATTGCGATATATGCAGGGTCGCTGCTTGCCTTTACAGCTTTTGTTTATGGGCTTAAGGCCTTGTTTAAATTTATTGTAGGGCCATAACCCTCATTTTCAGTCATATCATTTTTACATAAGCGGCGCACTGACCGTTCGCGTGATGCAAACTGCGAGCTTGAAAAAGCCATACTGCATCAGTAGGTAAAATGTATACGCTTACAAAGGATGAGCGAATCAGTTTAGATGTGGATGGTCCCAAGGACCATCCACGGGTTGAAAAGCCTGATTTTAGATTTTATGATCGGGCAATTCCCGAAATTTTCATATCACGTGTGTCGTTTTTGCATAAAAAATGTATTGCATTTCATCATGAATCTTGATAGATATTAGCGATGATATGCTGAATTAACATACAAAAATAGGTTTTTAAATGAAAAAAACAATATCTCATCTGATGGTCGCTTCATTTTTATTGAAGATTCTGGTCAGCCCCCTGCAAGCGGGAAACCATGATTCTTTATGCAATGCTTTGAGGAGCGAGTTACCCAATGGACATGGGGCTGCTTTCCTGGAGCATTTACAAGAGAAGCTTAGCCTTGATGTGTCTGAAGAGATTTGCGCACATGTGAGTAAGCTGATCGAATGGACAAGCAATGCTCGAAACAGGCGCGAGATCATTATGTTGGTTGGTGGACCGCTCCTTGCGTGTACCTTTATAGTGCTTACTTTAGAAATAAGCTATATTTTGTACCCTACAGCAGACCAAGCTCATGTTTTTTTGTTCCCGTCCCAAGCTTTCGCTGGCACGGATGCTCCATTTGTTGTGCCGGAGCAAGGTATAGTTGCAGTGGCAGATGCTGGCTGATTTTATGAGAGGCATCAGCTGAACGTTAAAAGCAATTCATTTTCTTGTCGTAACCGGAAAGTCTGAATAGGACATCATAAACGCAGAAGGCTCTCTTCTTGGGGGATCTATTATCATAGATCATTTGCCATGCCTATGCTTATTGCTTAGCACATCTTCATACCATTTGGTGCTTGAGGCGTTGTGGTGAGTAGGCATATGGCCCCTTGGGCATCTGAAAAGCCCAGAAGCAGGAACTGGGAGGTAAAGCCTGCGATGTTCTTCTCACCCAAATTCACACATCCCTCGATGGGCTTACCCAAGAGCATCTCCGGCGTGTAGTGTACGGTTACCTGTGCTGAAGTTTGAAGGATGCTAATGTCAATACCAAAGTCTGCCCAGATTTTGTAGGCTGGCTTTTTTGCGCGTGGAAACGGTTCCACCTTGCAAATTGTACCTGATCGAATATTGACGCGCTCAAACTCATCCCAAGTGATTGTGCTGTTCATGATTTTTCTCCTAATGTGCCTACATACCATCGGGAGGCTATAGATAGGCCTGTTTCGTCTAAAAAACCGCATTTTGCATTATCATGATTTCCCGCAACAATCACCCACTGCGTGCAGCCATTTTCTTGGGCTACCTTTTTAAGGTGCGCAATCAATCTGCCTCCGACTGTGGACCATAGGGTGTCATTTCGGACACAAAAATCATCTACTACGCATGTGTATCCACCCAGATCGTAAACCTCAGGCGTCTTAACTTTTTGCCCAATAACAAACCCGATAATAGACGCCTGATCCTTTTCAGAAGTGGAATCTTGACTTGCGACCAACATCATATAACGAGGATCTAATAAAAGC
>CANLAL010000051.1 GCA_947488045.1 Alphaproteobacteria bacterium | reverse complement strand
TGATTTCAAAGCTTTAAAACGCTAGGTTCTTAGCCCAGCAAGTGCTTGCGCTCAGGGCTCAAATGGTAAGCCAACGTGGTTTCAATGGAATGCTTCAGATCAAACTGTGGCACCCATCCCAAATGCACTCTGGCCTGCTCAATGGCTGGCACGCGGTGCTGAGTATCTTGATAATGCTGGCCATAAAAAGCTGCAGCAGAAACGCTTTCCACCACCACGGACTGTGCCAAGGCGGCATACTCCGGATAGGTTTCTAAGGTATCCAAGATCATTTGTGCCATGTGGGCAATGGTGTGATTATTATGAGGATTACCCACATTGAAGATTTTTTGGTTTGCGCAACCATTTTTGTTCTCGATGATGCTCAATAGCGCAGCAACGCCATCTTCAATATCTGTGAAGGAACGCATTTGTTGCCCGCCATCCACAAGGTTGATGCGCTTGTTATAAAAAATATGGCTAAGAAAATGAGTGAGCGCCCGGGATGATCCCTGGGCTGGGTCACCAATGGCATCCAATTTCGGGCCAATCCAGTTAAAGGGCCGAAAGAGTGTGTAATTCAATCCATCTCGCACCCCGTGGGCGTAAATGACCCGATCCAAAAGCTGCTTCGAACATGAATAGATCCAACGTTGTTTGTTGATTGGCCCTGTAATGAAGTTAGATGTCTCCTCATCAAATGCAGGGTCCTGACACATGCCATAAACTTCCGATGTGGAGGGAAAAACCAAATGCTTTTTATGCTCAACACACATGCGGATAATGGGCAAGTTAGCCTCAAAATCTAAGGAAAACACCCTCAACGGGTCTTGCACATAAAGAGCAGGATTGGCAATGGCCACAAGAGGCAAGATCACATCGCATTTTTGGATATGCTCTTCCACCCAATCCATTTGATTGATCATATCTCCACGCGTGAAATGAAAGCGCTCGTGACCCAAACACTCTGCAAGCTTTTCATCATTAAGATCTAAACCATAAACGGTCCATGATGTTTTTTCTAAAATGGACTGCGTGAGGCTGCTACCAATAAAACCACCCGCACCTAAGATGAGAATCTTCATAAATTTTACCCTTTTTCTTTCTTAATCACCTTTATTGGCCACCCATGTTTCAGAGCTGTACACCTCATTGTTGACATTTTATCCCACACCACTAGGATGAAAAACAAGCTTTTTATAAGGATTTCCTCATGGAAACGGACATTATCATCATCGGCGGAGGCCTTGTGGGTGGCGCACTCGCTCAAGGGCTAGCCTTAGCAGGGCATAAAGTGGTAGTGGTTGATTCAAGTCCGCCACCTACTCATAGCACCTTCGATCAACGCACACTGGCGATTGCTGCAGCTTCAAGGCATCTTTTAGACCGTTTACATATCTGGGAAAACCTCTCCAATAATATTACCCCTATTGAACGCATTACTCTTTCCGATACGTCGCCAGAATCTTTGGTGGTATTTGATATGCAGGATCAAAGCCAACCCGAACCTTTAGGGTATATGCTTCAACATGGCAATTTACGAAATGCCATTTATACAACGGCCACACAATCCCAAAATATAACATGGATTGGGCAAACCAAACCTATTGACTTTAGATTGGTTCCAGGGGGGATTGAGCTGACTTTAGAGCATCATAAAGCTCCTCTAAAAGCCAAAATCCTCATCGGTGCCGATGGAAAAAAATCCTGGGTGAGAGAACGCTCGGGCATCCCCTCACATCGGCACTCCTATACCCAAACAGCTGTCATTGCCTTGCTAAAACATCCTCATGTGCATCGCAATGTGGCAGTTGAGCATTTTACTCAAGAAGGTCCATTGGCATTTTTGCCCATGGAAGGCAAAACATCAGGATTAGTATGGTCCGTTTCTCCCTCTATTTTGAGCTTACTGATGGAAAGCACTGAACAAGCGGAACGCCTAATCAACACTACTTTTATGGATCATCGTGGTCCCATTAATCTCCTCACCCCACTGACCACTTATCCTTTAGAAGCTGTGCTGCCCAAGCGCTGCATCAGTGAACGCATATGTTTAGTGGGGGATGCGGCTCATAGCATGCATCCAGTAGCAGGCCAAGGTCTAAACGTAGGATTTCGTGATATTGAGTGTCTGTTAGAACATCTCTCCCAAGCACGTTACCTTGGCCTTGACCTAGGGGCCTTCACCTTACTAGAAGCCTATGAGAAAAAGAGACGGTTTGATCATTTAAGTATGCTAGCCGCCACTGATAGTATCGTTCGGATTTTTAATATAGGTGTCAAACCCATCCCCATGATTCGGCGTTTCAGTCTGCAGGCCTTGGGATTCATCCCTTCCATTAAAAAGAGAATGATGCGACACGCCATGGGGTATTCTTGAGGTATTATTGGCCTAAAGTTTTCTTTTTCTGAGATAAGCCCTGAACGCCTTGCTTGACAAGGCTTGGTGCAACCCGACTCTTGCGGGAACCCTTACCTTCTTCAAACAGTTTGAGTAGCTCTTGGCGGCACAAACGAAGTTTTAAAAGCTCTTTTGCGTCATCTCGATCCTGAACTTGCATGTATGCAACTTTGATCTCGATCAAATCCAAAAGAATCTCAATTGACTGTAGTGACAACGACATGGGTCCAAACCTTTTATTATTTCAAGGTTTAGGCTACATCATGGGCCCTTAAGAAAAAGTAAAATTGAGTGAAAAATTCAGGCTAACCAATAAACTGCTCGTTAATGATACGCTCTTCTAGGTGATGCTTGGGGTCAAAAAGCAAATGAATAGGTAGTTTACGATCCTCCGCCACCGTCATTTTTACCACATGGGCCACTTCTCTAAAGTCTGCCACTGCGGTAACAGGTCTTTTCCGAAACTCATGGACAATGCACTTTACTGTTGCATTCGAAGGCAGCAAAGCCCCCCGCCAACGACGGGGTCTAAAAGGATTAATGGGTGTTAAAGCCAGCAAGTTGGCTCCAACTGGCACAATGGGCCCATGAGCAGAAAGATTATAAGCTGTGCTTCCTGCGGGAGTAGCCACAATAACACCGTCACTCACGAGTTCAGAGATTCGCACCGTCTCATCCACTTGAATTTGAATTTTAGCGGCCTGGCGGGTAGCCCGAAGCAGATAAACCTCATTGACAGCTTGCCAGCTCATCTCTTCATCGTTTTCTAAAGTCACATGACAATTGAGTGGATAAAGAATGGTTTGCCGTGCCCGATGAATACTCGCCAATAAATCCTGGGCATCATGGAGAGTATTCATCAAAAAACCTACACGCCCACAATTGACACCATAAATTTTTACGGGATGACCCATAAATCTATGCAAGACTTTTAACATAAATCCATCACCACCCAGAGCCACAATCACCTGGGCATCAGCCTCTTCCACAGTCAATACCACTTGAGCCAGCAGGCGGGCCATTTCCTTTGCTTTTGTGGTCACGTCAGCAATGATATGAATTCGAGTTTCTGTCATGGGTGAATACAATCGTGAATAGCACGTAGGAGCTGCGTCAATGTTTGCTCATAGTGCCCATTGCTCAAAGGAATTTGAGTGCCCAATGGATCAAGAAGTGCTACTGGAATTTTAGACTTCTCGCTTAAACTATTGACCAATGCCGGTGAAAATTGTGGCTCTGAGAAAATACAACGGCACCCCCCCTGTTCCACCAGGGCATGCAATCGCTTGAGATGGTAAGCACCTGCTGGCATTTCGGGCTCTAACAAAATGCTGCCCGCAACCTTGAGCTTCAATGATTTTTCCAAGTATTGATAGGCATCATGGAATACAATAATAGGTTCATTTTTAATCGACTCAGCCTCTATCTTTAGCTGTTTTTGCAGCATATCCATTTGTTGTAAAAAATTATTTAAATTGGTTTCGTATTGCTTTTGATGCTCAGGATCCAACTGAATCAAGCGAGCAGCCAATGCTTGTGCCATAACCTGAACATTACTCACATCCAACCACATATGGCCATCCATAGAACCAGACACATGATGATGATCCCCATGATGGTGGTGTTCCTCGCCATGATGATGGTGTTGAAGATGATGCTCTTCCTGCTCCCATAGCCCACCTGATCGCATAGTATGGACTGTCATCTCTTTTAAGGCTTGACATTGCAACTGGCGCTTTTCCGGAAGAGATTGGACAACTTTAGTTAGAAATCCTTCATAAGCAGGCCCTATCCAAAAAAGCAAATCTGTTTTTTCAATTTCCCGCACATCTCCTGGCTTAAGGTGATAGGTGTGTGGTGACGCAGAACCTTCCAAAAGGAGTTGAGGTGTTCCAACATCCTTCATAATGCTAGCCGCAATGCCATAAAGAGGTCGGATAGAAACCAGCACTTGCGGTGCCTGCGCAGCGTCACAAGAATGCGGTAAAAATCCAAGACACATTGCAACAAATGCATACAAAAACTTCATTTTATTGTCTCTCCTGGGGTTTAATCCGCTTAATAAGAATGGATAAGCGGTCAATGAGACATCTGGAAATGGTTTCAATACCCCGCATAGGAGCATTTTTCTCAGAGGTCACGTTTTGAAAAATTTGCTCTTTTGACATACTGAAGTATTCTGATGTACGGCACATGCCTTTTTGTGGAGGTTGGATATTTTGACGATCTTTCAGTTGGTAGTTCGCCAAGATCATCACCTCTGAACGGGACGTATTGAGGTTTTTTTCATATCCAATTTCCCTAAAGTTGACCTGCAAATCCACATCAAACAGTAAAGGCCGTGCGTGTCCCCTTTTCTCACCTAGAACATGCGTCAATTTATTACGCAAAATCTGCCCATACCGATCCGGGATGGATCCCACGTCCACATCATCAAACTGAGTCGCGCCTGAACCCCCTATGGTTCCATATTGGGGAGAAAATCCACAGGAAGTCAACGCAGTCAAAAATAATCCTATAAGAATAAATCTAAACAACAATATTCACCACCCGCCCTGGCACAACAATGACACGTCTAGGTGCCCCACCCGCCAACAGACGTAAAACTTCTGGTAAGGCAAGTGCTCTTGCCTGAATCACCTCAGTTGCAAGTCCTGTAGGGACTTCTAGTGAAGCCCGCAACTTCCCATTCACCTGAATGCCTAAGGTCATCGTTTGATCTTGCAACAGAGATTCGTCTACCACAGGCCACTCAGCTTCCCAAAGATGACCAGGTCGGCCCAACCGTTCCCACAGCTCACAAGTCATATGAGGGCAGAAGAGATGAAGCATCTGAAGCAAACTTGAAATGGAAAACGCACCTGCGCTTGCGCTAATTTGACCCCAAGAAATTTCACTCAAATTATTAACCATTGTACGAATATGGGCAATAGCCACATTAAAGTGGTCCTTGTCTAAAGCATGTTCAACGGCCCTGATGGTTTTATGAACTTTAGACAACAGAGCCATATCCTGCGTACCTGTTCCAGCTTCACTTTCTTGAAATTGACATACCATCTTCCAAAATCGATTGAGAAAACGCCAAGAGCCTTCAATACCTTCTTCCGTCCAAACCATATCTTTTTCTGGCGGCGTATCTGAAAGCACAAAAAAGCGCGCCGCGTCAGCACCGTAGCTGGCAATGATATCGTCAGGGTCCACCACATTTTTTTTGGATTTACTCATCTTTTCAATACGCCCAAGTATAATAGGGCTTTTGTCACTTTTGAGCACATATTGACCCACCGCCAAACGCTCTACTTCTGCAGGAGAACGCCATCCCCCTTGAGTATCTTTATAGGATTCGTGGCATACCATCCCCTGGGTCAATAAGGCGTTAAAGGGCTCTGAAGGTACTTTATAGCCACACGTGATAAGTGCTTTGCAAAAAAAGCGCGCATAAAGTAGATGCAAAATGGCATGTTCAATACCCCCAATGTACTTATCCACTTTCATCCAACGAGCTACAGCGACTGAATCAAAAGGCTGTGTCTCATCCCGGGGAGAACAAAACCGTAAAAAATACCAAGATGAATCAAAGAAGGTATCCAATGTATCCGTTTCACGCAATGCGGGTTCTCCACAAGTGGGGCAATCCGCATGCTTCCACGTGGGGTGCTTATCCAAGGGGTTCCCCCCTGTAAACGTCACATCTTCAGGGAGAAGAACAGGCAGTTGTGCATCTTTTAAGGGAACAATCCCACATTTTGGACAATGAATAATAGGGATCGGGCAGCCCCAATATCGCTGCCTTGACATGCCCCAATCCCTTAATCGATAGGTAATTTGGGCTTTTGCCAACCTTTTTTCTTGAAGCCAATCCATGACCTTAGTAATGGCTTCATCCTGATTCAAACCATTCAAAAAATCAGATCCCACACGAATACCATCTTGTGTCCAAGGTTTTCCAGCCGTAATGGCATCATATGGTTCATCTTGGGATGGATGAACCACCGTAATAATGGGCAGTTCATATTTCTGAGCGAACTCAAAATCACGCTCATCATGTGCTGGGCAACCATAAACGGCACCTGTGCCATAATCCATCAAGACAAAGTTTGCAACATAAATGGGGAGTGTTTTCCCTTCCATCATGGGGTGATGCACATAGTATCCTGTAAAACAGCCCTTCTTCTCCATGGTATCCATGGCCTCTTGCGAAGTTGATATACGGCCAGCTTCCGCTGCAAATGCTGCTAAATCCTTATTATCTTTGGCCCACTGCAAAGCTAGAGGGTGATTGCTGGACAAGGCCAAAAATGATGCGCCAAACAAGGTATCAGGGCGGGTGGTGAACACGTCAATCTGCCCATAACGATCTTCCGTACAAGTAAAATGTAGGCACGCTCCCGTAGACTTGCCAATCCAATTTTCTTGCATGGCTACTACACGGTCCGGCCAGTCTTTTAATTGTTTCAAATCTTCAAGCAATACCTCTGCATAGTCCGTGATTTTGAAAAACCATTGCTTCAGGAGCTTTTTTTCTACCAAAGCACCGGAGCGCCATCCCCGGCCATCAATGACCTGCTCATTGGCCAAAACTGTTTGCTCTTGAGGATCCCAGTTCACGTGGGATTCTTTTTGATAAATAAGCCCTGCTTTATAAAAATCTAAAAACAAACGCTGCTGTTGGTGATAGTACCCAGGATGGCAAGTCGCTATTTCACGATCCCAATCATAGCATAAGCCCATGGCCTGCAATTGCGCCCTCATATGGGCAATATTCTCGAATGTCCATATTTTGGGGTGTCCACCTTGTTGCATGGCTGCATTTTCAGCCGGCAGACCAAATGCATCCCATCCCATGGGATGCAGCACATCATAGCCCTGTGCCCGTTTAAACCGAGTTACAAGATCGCCCATGGCGTAGTTACGCAAATGCCCCACATGAATCCGCCCTGAAGGATAAGGAAACATCTCCAAGGCATAGAACTTTGGCTTACGTGTGTCTTCACTGCACGCATGCGCTTTGAGTTCATGCCAACGGTTTTGCCATTTTGGCTCGATGGAGCGAAAATTATAGGCTGACATCTTAGGGGGCCTTTCTGATTATGCGCCGTTTGGGTTGCTGATCCGTAAACGCCTGGCTTTAGTGAGCACAACGTTTTCTAGATCCATTGCCACCTTACGATCCGTGGGATGCGAGATCCACTGGTTTTTGGAAGCGTTCCATTTTTCAGTAAAAACGGTCACTTTGATGGCATCTGACCTCAAAATACGGTCTAGAATAAAAATGTTAAGCTTGATACGTTCCTGGGGTGTTTTCGGGGATACATACCAATCAGTAATAATCACACCGCCAAAGGGGTCTGCAGAGGCAATAGGCATAAATGATAGAGCTTCCAAGGATGCATGCCACAAATGTGCATTCACACCAATGCCACCCGAACCCCCTCCCGCTTGCATATCCCGCTTGCGATCAGGCGTCCACAGGGTTACATCATCTCCAAAAAGTTTACCATCCGCTTGCTGGCGACGCTCTCTCACAGTCCCTTGCGCTTTAGTTTTTGTGACTTTGGGAGATGAACATGAGGAAACCATAACCCCCAACATTAAGCCGATACATATTTTGACACGATTCATTTTGATCTTACTTTCCTTCGATTCAACGTGTCGATAATGGAGCGGATCAAAGCGTTGGTCAAGCAGGCAGTGCACAGGCTTACAGGCTTGAAATTGCTCTGCTTGCTCAAAGCTATGAGAAGAGCCTTCCAAAGAGTGCATGGATATCCATGGGATATCCATGATTTTCCCTTGTCCAGCAAGGATTTGAGCCCAAATGATATCATTTTCGTTTTTTATTTTTTTTTGCATATGGTTTCCTTAAAAACTGGGGTGTTGAGTGTGATATTACAGGACATTTGTGATATCACAGGCTTTGAAGACTTAATGTTGTTTTGAGGTCCTGAATCAAGTTCAGGATGACGGTGTAGAATGAGGGGATTTGAATGAGACATGGTGAATTTCCTTTTTTGTATTTCCAAGGGATACAACCCTAGCAAACTGGGCTCACAAAATGCAATTTTTAAAAAACTTCGTTTTTAATTTCTTGAACACCTTGCATGTGAGGCTTTGATGCAGAAATAGGAGGGTGCATGAGCAGGCTCAAAGCCTTGATTTTAATTGATACGGCAAGAAGCTTTTCATATAAAAAAAGAGGAAGCCTTGTGGCTTCCTCTTTTTAATACCCAATAAAGGTCTTCTAACAGGTATGTTAGAAGGTTACACGTGTACCCAGCAAGAATACTGTGCCTTTATTCTGAGACCTACTCGTTCCATCAGTAGTATCTGTGATGCCATCATCCTTCATGTCAGCATAGTTCAAGTCACCATAGATGGTTAAACCATCAGCAATGCGCATATCAGCTGTCAATGAGTAGATCGTCGCCGTTGCTTTTTTACCATCGGTAATATTACGTTCACCATTTAAGTAACCTGCAGCAAGAGAGCAAGGTCCATATGACCAACCAATAGCAGCATCAAAAACTTTACCGCCATCTTTACCTAGGGCCGCTTCAGCGCTCAAGACACCTGTTTTCTTGTTGTCATAGTAACCTACACCAAGATTGAGTCCATAGGCACTCAACACACCGCCCACCATATAACCTTTGGTGTCCTCATAAGGTGCCGCAGAAGGAACACTTGACTTTGTTTGTGTGGACATAATAGTTGCACCCGTAAGCGAAACGTTCAAATCACCAAACTGCTCAGAGAAAGCTAAGCTGTAAGCCTGATGGTTTTGATCAAAATACGCCGTTGGTGTGACAGCATTCACCGCTGGTGACTGGCCATTGCTAAAGCTTGACTGGTTACCCAATGGGTTAGCGGCGTTGTTTTGATAAATATCACCACTATGAGCTGTGTTTGGTGTGAAGCTGGCAGCTGCATGGAAACCCATAACAGTTGGCGTCATCACAGTGACTTTCGTCGCTGTCTGGCTACCGCCGCCTAGGTAAGCACCATAAATCATGTTGCCTGTTGAACCAAACTGAGTGAAAGGCTCGTTGAACCGGCTGGACCAGTTGCTTCCGAAACCACCGTCACCACCCATCACAGCGCTACCATCGTTGATGGAGGTTGTATCTGTACCCCAGAGATTACCTCCCTGGATCACAGCGCCACCAAAACCAAGCTCTACATAGTTCTGACGCACACGGCTACGGGTTGAGTAGTTGTTCTCAGCAATGCTAGAACCTGTCTGCCCTGTAAAGTTGATACGGCCTTTATAGTCAAGACCAGTATCTGTCTTACCTGCGAAGGTAAAATCAAGGAAAGAGTCATCTAATGAGAAATTGTATCCTTGGCCTTTACCGGATGGGAAAACACCACTTGGGGCGTTGCCTTGGGCATCTCCGCCAGCTGTATTGGCATCTTGTTGAAATAAAGACATATGGAAGGTAGTCGAACCGCCAATGGTCAACTTAGCTGCTGTTGAGGCAGGCTCAGCAGCAGCTTCAGTTGGTGTTGTGTACTCTGATGATGTGACTTCTTGGGACATAGCAGCGACTGAAAACAGTAAGCCGAACGCTGCTGTTCCTCCTAAAAGAATTTTTTTCATTTGTTTTTCCCTATTAAACTAAGTTGCGCTTTAAAAAATAAGCTTCTTTCATAAACTTAGAATGGCTCGACCTTTAATTCTACTCAATAAAAAAAGGAATGGAGGGGGTTTTTTGGCAAATGTGTTGCATTAGAGCAACAGCTTGGTTGTTGTTTTTATGTAACAAAATGAGAGAAACTAGGCGCTTCGTTTAGCATGCAGACGCATAAGCAATGCTTCC
>CANLAL010000050.1 GCA_947488045.1 Alphaproteobacteria bacterium | reverse complement strand
TGCTTCTGGGGAACGGATTGCAAGGTCAGACATGACCTTACGGTCCATCTCAATACCTGCAACTTTTAAGCCATGGATGAGTTGAGAGTAAGTCATACCGTGCATACGGGCGCCTGCATTGATGCGTTGAATCCATAAAGCACGGAATTTACGTTTTTTAACGCGGCGATCACGATAAGCATATTGTAAGCCCTTCGTAACTTTCTCGACGGCAATTCGGAAGTTCGTGCTCGAACGTCCGCGATAGCCTTTAGCCATTTTAAGAATTTTCTTGTGACGAGCATGGGTCGTCACACCCCTTTTAACGCGTGCCATTTAATTGATTCTCCTAAATCTAGCAGCCATAAGGCATCAAGCGACGAATGCGCTTGAAATCAACGGTTTCCATTATGGATGTACCACGCGCGTCTCTTAAGAACTGGTTAGTTCTTTTGCGCATACCGTGGCGCTTGCCTGCTTGGCCCATGAGAATTTTTCCGGCTGCATTGGATCTGAAGCGCTTTTTGACGCCACTGATTGTTTTTAGTTTGGGCATTTTTATCTCCTTTAAATACAGATAATGACGGGCAGGCATACCCATTGAAAGCCTGAACGTGCATATAAGTCTTTTTCTTTTAAAGGAAATGGTATTGCAAGGCAAGGGAAATGATCAAGGTATATGACTGATTTATACAAATTTGCAATGAAAGGTAAATATGTTAGCATGTGATCAATCCAATTATAAAAAGGTAAATGAGTATGCAAAAAATATTATGGCTTTTGGTCGCGTTGATTTTAGCCGGTGCTGTATGGTGGGTAATGGGGGTTGAGCGTAACCCTGTGCAACACAAAATCACCAAAGCTCTTCCGTTGAAGCTATAAGAACTGGAATCTGTTTTTTAAAGTGACACTTTTTGAGCATATTAATCAATTTTTGCAGATGCTCAGTACAGAGCGCAGTTTTTCTCGATTGAGTCTTGCCGCATATTCAAAAGATATTCGTAATTTTATTGAAACACTACCTTCTCCAGAGCTTAACCAAGTAACGCAGGAGGCTTGTTTGAGGTATTTGGATCAAGCTTATGGTCAAAAGCTATCAGATGCGACGATTGCCCGCCGTTTGTCGGTTATGAATCAGTTTTTTTCATTTTTGGTTAACGCAAAGGCTCTTACTGATCATCCTTTAGCTCGCATTGATCGTCCGCGTATTTTGAGGCCATTGCCTGACCCTTTAACGCACGATGAGGTACTAAGCCTTATTAAGGCTGCGCGGGCCCTAGATTTATCTCCACAAAAAGGTATGCCAATCAACCGTACTTTAATGTTGGAATTGTTTTATGCTACAGGCATGCGGGTAAGCGAGCTTGTGCAAATTAGAGCAGGGGACTATTTACCAGGAAAAGGTCTAATGGTACGAGGAAAAGGGCGTAAAGATCGATTTATTCCCCTTACATCTCAGGCCCATGATCAACTTCAAGATCAACTCAGTAGAAGAAATCTCAGTACGGTGGGTTGGGTTTTTACTGGAAAAGATATAACAAAACCTATGACACGCCAACGGTGCGCACTTATTTTAAAAGATTTGGCACAAGAAGGAGGCGTGGATCCTGAACGGGTTTATCCGCATGCCTTACGACATGCCTTTGCTACTCATTTGTTGGAAGGTGGGGCTGATCTAATGAGTGTACAACGTCTTTTGGGTCATGCAGATATTGCTACTACAGAAATTTACACTCATGTAACCAGTCAAACGGTGCGTAAATCACTGGACGCTTCACATCCTCTTGTGAAGAAGTAAAAATAAGTATCTAGTTTAATTAGAAGTGGGTGTAGCCAACTTTTTCTAAAGCCATTGGGGCTCCATTTTGAAAAACTATCACATGTTGATTTTTGTTAAATACATCAGTCATTCTTCCAATGCAGGTAAGGTAAGTGTTGGTTATATGTGCTCGAGTCTCAATATTTTTTTTATTTTGAGGGCGTATTGCAAGTGCCAATTGAAAATCTTCACCTAAAGTGGCTAAATCCTGGAGCGAACACCCCATTAACTTATATTGTGTTCGGGCATGATCTGAAAGTGGAATCCGCTCAATATCAATCAATGCACAAAGCCCACTGGTTTTTGCCATGTGGTATATATCTGCAATCAAACCATCAGAAACGTCAATAGAAGCGTTCCACAGGTGTCTGCTTTCTTTCATAAAGTAAAAAGGAAGATTCGGTTCGTAATGGGATTTTTGGAAATGTGAAAAGGTTTCAGGCGGAAGCTTAAGGCCACCAGACTTGAGAAATAAACCAGAATCACCAATAGTGCCAGTAACGTAAATGAGGTCGTCTTCCTGAGCGGATGACCTTAAAATCATTTTTTCGTTGGCAGGTAAATACCCTATCATTGTATAGCTTATGGTAAGCGGGCCAGGGGATTGGGTCGTGTCTCCTCCAATTAAAATGATCGAATACTCTTTTTGAAGCGTGTGTAGACTCTCTGAAAATACTTCCATCCACAATTCATCAATCCAAGTTGGTTTGCCAAAGTTCATCAAGTAAGCGTGAGGATTAGCACCTTTGGCAATGAGATCAGACAGTGCACTTAAGAAGCTTTTGCTTGCTATTTCCCTTGGATTCGCAGTTTTCAGGAAATGGACATTTTCCACGGATGTATCGGATGAGAGAACAAGAGTGTGATGGGGGGGGGGGGATAAAGTGGCTGCGTCGTCTTTTAGATTATGGGCATCAGAAATGCCATCGGTGAGGGGTTGAAAAAATTTTTCAATCCACGAAAATTCACCCATTTTGAGGCAACAGGTCAAAGTCATCTGGACGCGCACTACGGGCTACTCGATTGAGTAATCCATTCACAAAACTAGCATCACTTGCATCAAAAAAGGCATGAGCCATATCTGAATATTCGCTTATAACAACAATGGCAGGAGTTTCAGGGTGATAGAGTAACTCATAAAGGCCGACCTGTAGTAGTGCTCTCGACACACTATCAATACGTTCAAAAGTCCAATCGTCACTTAGATGGCGAGTAATGATTTCATTAATTTCATGAATTTTTTGGTCTAGACCTACGAGGAGTGTTTCGAAAAACGGTCGAGATAAATTTGAGACGGCCATAACATCTAAAACCATGGAAAACTCTTGTTGTTCAAACTCTTTCATTACATCCTTGAGGGGTTGCTGCCGATGATGTGCTTGAAAGATCGCTTGTACAGCTGCCAGGCGAGCAAGTTTTTTATCGAGGTGAGATTTTTTTTCCATAAGCTTTCCACTAAGAAGAATTACTTCAGCTATACATAAACATAAGCCTACCCACAAGAGGCAATTGAAACTAGACCTCTAAAAGGAAGGTTTTACAACGCATAGTTGTTTTTGAATACTAAACATTCTAAAGGTACTGAAAAATTTAATGATGAGTATATCAAATTTTGTTCATATTTATCAATTGTCTTTAGTAGATTTGCTGCTTCTTTATGATTTTGTGCCGCTGCTTTTGTAAGCCAACAGAGACTCAAGAGAAGGTTGTGCGTAAATATTTGCCCCGTAAAATGCATTTTGCCCAGTTGATATTGGGAGTCTGCAAACCCCCACACTGCTGCTTTTTCATAATGTGTATAGGCTTGATCTAGGTCATGTGATACAACGCTACCTTTTAAAAAGATATCTCCCAACATATGGAGTGCAGGCGTATTACCGAGTCCCCCAACATCAGTTAAATACTGGTAGGCTAAAGAAACATTTTCTTGATGATAAGCCTCAGTCAAAATTATTTTTGCTAACTCATACTTTGCAGGTGTAAAGCCCTCTTCAGCACATTGAAGCAGCAACGCATCAGCTTTTAATGTTGAATCCTGAGATTTTTTACTCTTGTACAATTTGTCGGCAAGTGTAAACAGCGCAGGATGATATCTTTGATCTGCTGATTTTTTAATCCATTCAAGCCCTTCATTTTCACGCCCCATTCGCTGTACAAAGATTCCCAGCTCAAACTGAACATCCGCAGGTTTTTGAAGTCTTTCCTTGCTTTGGTCTAATGATTCACTTGATAGAATTTTTTCATGAGCCGCTGTGGAGATTTTGCATAACTGAAACGGAGGGCAGTCAGAGTTTCTAGAGTTTTGTATTGTGGCTTCCAATAAGGCAACCCATTGATGGGTTAGAGGAGTCCAATGACTAATAATGCCATAGTACTCTGATCGTGAAATCGCTGCTATACAAAGTGACCCCTCTTGAGTTTCAGCCAATAGTGGGCCTCCACTGTCTCCTCTTTCTATAATGCCTAAAGGGCCCTCATGATGCCAAAAGGCTGGGTTGTAAGGATGTTGCTCAATGTTTAAATCAGTGACAGAAGTAGGATAAACTTTAAAAGCCATGCGATGATTGGTGACACCACCAAATCCCACATGAATGTGTCGCGTCTCTAAAACAGCTGAAAGGTTGTTTGGGGGGCATAGGACAAATGAGCTTGATGTATGATACAAATTTATTTCTTCGGGGAACTCAATAATACCCATGTCAAATAAGGGCGCAAATTTATAGCGTGGGTCAATGAAGTAAGTGAGCGCGTGCACGCCATTTAAAAAAATTTGTTGTGCATGCTCTAAGCAGTGGGCCGCAGTAATATAAAAATTCTGATGCAGTAAGTTAGCTTCGGGTCTTAAGTGAATTTTGGAAGCGGTGCAACCATATTTTTTCCCATTTCGATCAATTGTAATCATAACAATGGGGGAAAATCGAGTATCCTTTCCAAAGTTAATAAGGTCACTTTGAAGGGACCTGTAAAGGGGTTTTGCTCCATGTGTTAATGAGGTGCAAAGTAAAAGGAAATAAATGCTGAATAAAATTTTCCCCATAGAAAGCCCTGACTACTAAAATTTGTTTTTTATAATTAAGTTAATATAAATACGAATCGATGCTCAAGTATTTTTAAGTCTTACTACGAGACATGAAACATAATGTACATCCACTGATCAATGCGCACATCATTGGAAAGAGTGCGGGTGTATAGTTGAAGTTAATTAATGTTTTACTGATTATGGGTGTAAATCCTCCAAAGAGTGAAATTCCGGCTGTATAACCCAATGACATGCCCGTAAAGCGGATGCGGGTTTTAAAAAGTTGAAAAAGTGTGACACTCTTGGCTCCCATGTATAAGGCGCAAATAACTGCTAAAATTGCTTGTGCAAGAATAATCAAAACTAATTGCTGAGTTTGCAATAATTTGTATATAGGGATCATCAATAGGAGGGCCAATGCGCATGAAGTGAGTAAGAGTCGAAGTGGATTGACTCGATCGGCAACAAAGCCAGCTAAAGGCAAAATTAATGCATAAAACACTAGGCTTCCGGAGCTCAAAAGAGCAACAAGTGAGAAAGATAATTTCAAGTGATCTACAAGATAAATATTGATAAATCCAGCAAGTGTTAACTGCAAAGCCCCAGCAGCAGCGCTAATCAAAAATGTTTGCATGAGTGCTACAGGCGCGTATTTAAACGTTTCCCGTAAGGGGGCTTTGCTAAGCTGATTTTCAGACATTATTTGTTGAAATAAGGGGCTTTCATGCAAATTGCGTCTGATGAAAAACCCAAAAAACCCAATGAATCCTCCTATAATAAAACACCAACGCCATGCGCCCTCAGGCATGCCAGAGCGGGTGAGTACGCTTGCTAAGAATGTGGATAAAATCACACCACTAATGGTTGCCGCACTCACTAAACTGCTGGCTAAACCTCTTTGATGGCTGGGAAAATGTTCCATCACAAAAACAACGGAACCGTTACTCTCCCCTCCAGTGGAAATTCCCTGTAAAATGCGCAGAAAAATAAGCAAACAGGGAGCAACTATTCCAATTTGACTATAAGTGGGGAGAATTCCCATGCATCCTGTGGCAACTCCCATCAGTATAACAGATGACATAAGAGCCGCTTTACGCCCTTTGCGATCGCCAATAATGCCAAAGATGAGAGCGCCTAAGGGCCGAGATAAAAATCCAATTGTAAAGACTCCCAAAGCCATAATTTGTCCAATAAATGGGTCGGCATGGGGAAAGTAAAGGGGCGCGATGAGCGGCACTAAGACGCCATATAATGAAAAATCATAGAGCTCTAGGAAGTTGCCCACCATGGCCATGCTGATCAAACGGATTTTCTCGCGGTTTAAAGGAAAGACCAATAAAAAACCTATAATTTTTCAAATCAATATAGTGATTTAGCACGGTTGGATGATGATGGGCAAGGGGGAGGAATGAAGGAGCTCAGAATATAACGTTTTAATTTATGATATCTTCAAAGCGTATTTTATCAAACAATGGAGCCTCAACTTGTTATTTTGACTCCGGGATCACGTCTCAAAAACATCATACAAGAATCGCAGAATGAATCACAAGAGTGGGCAAGAGGAAAGTGTGGCAAAAAGCGGGGCTGGTCATTGGCAAAATCAGGGTGAATATTGTAAGCTAAAGGGCGCATGAAAAGAAGTGAGTAAGTTAGTCTAGACTTTATCATAGAAATCCTAGAAACTTTTGTACAACGCCTTTTTCCCATCTCTCACAAAATGCGCTCCACTCGCTCTTACAAGGCTCCATTTTCTAGCCTGGATTACTGCAATACAATCATTAAGAAAACCCAAACGAAGATTTATAAAAATTGAATTTTTGAGGGCGTTTTGCTAAGGTTTGGCCAAGAGAAACATTAAAAAAATTAAATAAAGTGCAGAATTCAATCACTTTAATGAGCTGCCTTGCAACAATTTCCCAGTCATCCGGAAGTTGGTTCAGGGTCTCGAGTCCAGTTCCTAAGGTTCATCACCAAAAACTTAATCCGAGACCTTGTCCCAAATTGTTTTAAGATTCTGAAATAAACTTTGAATGTCAAAGAAGATGGAAAGCGATGTCCTTAAATCTCTCAAACCATGTGATATCACATTTGCCTTGGATATCGCACTTAATGCCCCAGAAAGAAAGGAAAGTATATGCAAAAAAAATAAAACATGAAAATGATATCATTTGGCCTCAAAGCCTCAGCCTAAAAGGAAAAAACTTTGATATCACTGTGATATCCCTGATATCTATTATTAACAACAATAACGAGAGTAAAATATGATCAATCTTATTTTTATTAAATCCCTCTTCTATCCCCTCTCATCTGGGCCGATCAATAATACGTTTTGTGCTTGACGGATGAACTTACATGCGGCAGGTTTACCTCACAAGTGGGCCTGTAGTTCAGTTGGTTAGAACCCGCCGCTCATAACGGCGTTGTCGCAGGTTCGAGTCCTGCCGGGCCCACCATTTCATAAAGGATTGTAAAACATACCATGGTAGCAGCGAATCAATATATTTATGTGATGAAGGGTCTATCAAAGACCTATCCAGGCGGAAAAGATGTTCTTAAAGACATTTGGCTTTCCTTTTACCCTGGGGCACGTATTGGTATCATTGGTGTGAATGGCTCTGGTAAGTCTTCTTTGATGCGTATTATGGCAGGTATAGATAAAGAGTTTAATGGGGAAGCCTGGGCTGCTGATGGCGTAAGTGTAGGTTACCTCAGCCAGGAGCCCCATTTGGACCCTAAGCTCAATGTGGAGGAAAACATTCTTTCAGGTTTAGCGGAAACCAAAGGCTTACTGGATCGCTTTGATGCGGTAAATGCTAAGTTTGCTGAGGAAATGACGCCTGAAGAAATGGATGCGCTTATTATTGAGCAAGGCCATCTTCAGGAGAAGATTGATGCTGCCGATGCTTGGGATTTAGGCCGAAAAATCCAAATTGCCATGGATGCGCTCCGTTGCCCCCCTAAAGATGCGGACGTGAGTAAGCTCTCAGGTGGTGAACGTCGCCGCGTTGCCCTCTGCCGTTTGCTTCTCCAAAAACCTGATCTGTTGCTCCTTGATGAGCCCACCAACCATTTGGATGCAGAATCAGTAGCTTGGTTAGAAAAGCATCTTCAGGAATATTCAGGAACCATCATTCTCGTTACTCACGATCGTTACTTTTTGGATAATGTAGTTGGATGGATTTTGGAATTGGATCGGGGCCAAGGCATTCCTTATGAAGGTAATTATTCTTCATGGCTTGAACAAAAGCAAAAGCGTCTGGCTTTGGAAAGTAAACAAGAGTCTTCCAGGCAAAGAAGTCTTGCTCAAGAATTAGAGTGGGTGCGTCAATCTCCACGAGCGAGACAAGCAAAAAGCAAAGCTCGCTTGCAAGCCTATGAAACGTTGTTGGCTCAAGATGCTCAAGCAGCGACTGATACCGCTCAAATCACAATACCAGCCGGCCCTCGCTTGGGAAATGTCGTCATTGAAGCCGAAGGTTTGACTAAAGGTTATGGTGATCGTTTGCTCATTGATAACCTGGCCTTTAAATTGCCTCCAGGAGGCATAGTGGGCATAGTGGGATCTAACGGTGCAGGTAAGACCACACTCTTTCGGATGATCACAGGTCAAGAAACTGCTGACGGTGGAGCCCTTCGTGTGGGTGAAACAGTGAAGTTGGGTTATGTTGACCAATCGCGTGATACCCTTGCTGATCAAAAGAACGTTTGGGAAGAAATCTCGGACGGTGTGGATGAAATTGAATTGGGAAAACGTAAAGTCCCAAGCCGGGCTTATTGCTCTTGGTTTAATTTTAAAGGCAGCGATCAACAGAAGAAGGTGGGGGTCCTTTCAGGTGGTGAGCGCAATCGGGTTCATTTGGCGAAAATGCTGAAATCTGGCGCCAATGTGATTTTGCTGGACGAGCCAACCAACGATCTTGATGTAGATACTTTACGTGCCTTGGAAGAAGCTCTCCTTGATTTTGCTGGCTGCGCAGTGGTCATTAGCCATGACCGGTGGTTTTTAGACCGTACTGCAACGCACATCCTTGCCTTTGAGGGGGATAGTCAAGTGGTTTGGTTTGAAGGCAATTATCAGGCCTATGAGGAAGATAAGCGTCGCCGCTTAGGCGATGTGGCAGTGGCACCCATTAAATATCGACCCTTGGTGCGATAGATCATTGGAAGTTACTCCTGGTCAACATCAAGCCAGTAATCAAGGCTGTAAGTATTAAATCGACTATCTTTCCACCACGAGCTATGCCCATGCCACTTAACATCTTTGTCTTTATAAATAAATCCTACTAATATTTTTGTAGGATAACTTTGTGCAAGAAAAAGCCTAAACGCGTGCCATCCAGCCATGCCGACGACGGTAGAAGGATTTGCTTGGATGGGCAGCTGAGTAAAAATTTTTTCTCCCTGGTGAATAAACGAGAGGGTTTGGTTTAAAAATAGAGAGTGTTTTTTAGCGGCTAGAGCAAAATTATTGAGTCCCCATTCAGGGGCAATTACAAAAAGCATCTCATATTCTTTGAATAATGGATCAATATCTCTCAATTGTTCTAGGCCTATGTCCTTGTAAAGGCCTCCTTCAAGGAAAAGGACCTCCTGTCGTGCCAAATCAGATGCATAGGCAAAATATTTGTCATCCAGAAATTTTTCGTAAAGTCTTTTATTAATAAATGAATCTTGGATTTCTGAGATTTCGTGAATGATGACAGGAACATTAAAGCTTTGAATCGTGGCAATAGTTCTTGGGATAAGATTTTTGTTATTACACCAGAAGTGGTGTGTGAAGGGCTTTCCAATATAAAACTGCATTGATTTTTTATAAAATCCCAAGAGATCCGGTGATACTTCTTGAGGGTTTTGTGGCGAGGTGAGCCATATGCGGTGGGTTTTAGGTTCAATGATATAAGAAGTATTCTGTGGAAGGGAAACATTACTTTTTTTAAGGAATTCTTCCTCGTAGGGTTTAGGAGCATTCCATATTTGTCCGCATGTCAGATTATAGACCTCCCCCAAAGCACATACAAACTCATATTCAGAGACTACAGGTTTTGGGTGAGACAAGTGAACTAATTGTTCATGTTCCTTCATACACGTATCACACGTTTGCACATGGGCAATGAAACGACGAGAGACAAGAGAAGCTTGTTGATGCCATGATTGAAGGCCATGCCATTGATAATCAACTGTATCATAAAGATATCCAATGGCTGGCAAATGCTTTTGCTCATGTTTCATCAAGAGTTTCCAAAGATCCATTTTAAAAAACAGGTGAGGCGAGTGAGCCGGTATATAAATTTTCTTGGCAATGACGTCTCGCATGAGGGGAACAAGAAGTTTGAGGCTTTGGGTAAAGAATGTTGAATGCTTTTGAGCTGCCAACATGTGTTTATCAAATCCCCAACGGGAGATGGTGTGAATACGTATATATTTTTTGAAATAGGGATCAAGGTCATGGAGTTGTTCGGCACCGATATCG
>CANLAL010000049.1 GCA_947488045.1 Alphaproteobacteria bacterium | reverse complement strand
TGCCTTCATTAATGCCGTTGCAACCCATATTTTTGCCATGACGCCTGATGGCCGCAGTCAGCTATTTGAAGGAAATTTAGATGACTATGTCCATCTATGCGAACGGTCAGGGTTTCCTAACGTGCTTAAAGCAGGTTAATAGTTGATTGAACCATAGGTTTCTTGTTATTTACTAAGTGTGTTAGTCTTTTTTCCAAAGCATAAAGATCTTTTGGCTTACGCACCTCTAACACGGTTAAGTTAGGATAACGATCTTTCAACTCTTGAGCCAAAACCCTTACGCGCTTTTCATATGTCCATAAGTACTTAATCAGTGACCATCGTACAGTTTCTGAACATCCTGCTGCACGGTCATCAATATGAGGATTTTTATCGAGAAGTCTTTTGAAAATACGCCATAAACACCTCCCCCTGGAAAAATTGAAGAAGATGACAAGGTCTGCCCGGGAAAACCGTATATCTAGAGACTTGTGGCTATTTCCGTCTATAATCCACTGCGATTGATTCACCAGTTCTTTTTGTAGCCTTATAAAAACATCATAATCTTGTTCAACCCATCCTTTTGTGAAAAAGTACTTATCCAAATGGTAAAGGGGAAGCTGAAGGGTCTCAGCTAACTGTAAAGCGAAGGTTGACTTCCCACTGCCAGGCCGACCAAAAATAATCACGCGATTGAATGAAGCAGGGCCTTTTTGCATGTGAGTACCTTTTGACATCCTTTTATTTTCTAGCCTTTGTGGAAGATAATAAAGGATTTTTGTTAAAATAAGACAAAGAAAATTCTTGATGGGCTGATTGGAGTTATCATGTGGACAATCGCGGTTTCTCTGATTTTGAGCTAAGTGTTTTGGGGCAATAATAATGAGTTGATCAAAAGTATTATGAGAATGAAGGCTTTCAAGGACATCAACCATTTGCCTTACGAAAAAGTGCAGATGTTTGGCCGTATAGCTTGTTTTAGGCTCATACGCATGACCACCATATGTTGCACTTTCAGAAACATGACCCGGCTTATCATGGTCTCTTTCCTTTACGTGCGCCTCGGGATGTACATAGTCAACTGTTTGAGGGTGAGTCAGACCACTACCTGCCTTTTTGTAGAGTGAAGCACGATCATTACTGGCTAAAAAGATATAGGTGTTTTGTAATGAATTTCTCATTGTCTTCTCCTTGATGTCAGGCCTTACTCAAAAGGCATTTGGCATTTTTGCACGCATCCTTACTTAGTATTCGACCCTTAAAAGTGTTCTGGAGCATGGGCGTCTATGAACCCCTCTCATCCATTTAGGAGAGGCTCGCGATGAGTGAAATTTTTCCCTGAATACAGTCCAAAGTCACCTGGTCTCCATCATTTAATTCACCTTTAAGCAATCGATCTGCAAGAAGGTCCTGGACATTCCTTTGGATGACGCGCTTTAAAGGCCGCGCCCCATAGGCTGGGTCGTATCCCTGATCCCCTAACCATGTTTTTGCTTCTGAGGTGATATTCAAAGTAATGTGGCGATTTTCGAGGAGCTTTTGTAGCCTTGCCAGCTGGATGTCAACAATTTGGCTCATATGGGCACGCCCCAAACGATGGAACATAAGAATGTCATCCAAACGGTTTAAAAACTCTGGCCGGAAAGACTGACGCACAATTTCCATCACACCATTCCGGGTTTGTTCTGAAATATCTCCTGCTTCCTGTTCGGCAAGCAATGCACTGCCTAAGTTGGAGGTGAGGATGATCAGTGTGTTTTTGAAATCGACGGTACGCCCTTGTCCATCTGTTAAACGGCCATCATCCAATACTTGCAAGAGTATGTTAAAGACATCTGGATGGGCTTTTTCCACTTCATCAAACAGAATCACTTGATAGGGCCGACGACGCACAGATTCTGTTAAAAGACCACCTTCTTCATACCCTACATAGCCGGGAGGAGCGCCAATGAGCCGAGAAACCGCATGCTTTTCCATAAACTCAGACATATCGATGCGCACCATGGCCGTTTCATCATCAAAAAGAAAGGAAGCCAAGGCTTTTGTCAGCTCCGTTTTGCCAACTCCAGTGGGACCTAAAAATAGAAATGAACCCATGGGTCGGTTAGGGTCTTGCAAGCCAGCTCGCGCACGCCGCACAGCATTAGAAATTGCCGCAACGGCTTCAGCTTGACCAATAACTCGAGCACCTAAAACCTGTTCCATGTTCAGGAGTTTTTCCCGTTCACCTGAAAGCATTTTTTCCACAGGAACCCCTGTCCACCGAGACACAATGCTGGCAATATCCTCATCGGTTACTTCTTCCTTTAGCATTCGTTCTTGAGCGCTTTTGCTTCCCTTTTCCACTTGTTGTTCTAACTGTGGGATGACGCCATAACGTAGTTCACCTGCTTTGGCCAAATCTCCTTGGCGCTGGGATTTTTCCAAATCTAGTTTCGCCTGCTCCAATTGTTCCTTTAGCTTTTGAATGGCGGTCAGTTGATCCTTTTCCGAACGCCATACGGCTGTGAGTCCTTGAGCTTCCTCTTCTAGATTCACCAATTCCTTTTCCAGTTTGGTGAGTCGCTCTTTTGAAGCCGCGTCCTTTTCCCGTTTCAAAGCTTCCCGTTCGATTTTAAGTTGAATGATCCGCCTGTCCAACTCATCAATGTTTTCTGGCTTAGAATCCACTTCCATCCGCAAACGACTGGCAGCCTCATCCATCAGGTCGATGGCTTTGTCAGGCAGAAAACGCGCGGTGATATAGCGATCTGAAAGCGTCGCAGCCGCCACAATGGCTGCATCTGTAATACGAATTCCATGATGGACTTCGTATTTTTCCTTGAGACCCCTCAGGATAGAGATTGTTTCTTCAACCGAAGGTTCATCCACATAGACAGGCTGAAAGCGCCGTGCAAAGGCGGCATCTTTTTCAATATGTTTTTGATATTCTGCCAAGGTGGTTGCTCCAACGCAGTGAAGGTCACCGCGTGCTAAAGCAGGCTTCAACATATTCGAAGCGTCCATTGCACCATCGGCTTTACCGGCACCCATGAGGGTATGAAGCTCATCAATAAACAGAATAATTTCATCACCACTTTCGCTCACTTCAGTGAGCACTGCCTTGAGACGCTCCTCAAACTCTCCCCGATACTTTGCCCCAGCCAAAAGGCTCCCCAAATCTAAGGACATCAACCGAGTGCCCTTCAAGTTTTCTGGTACATCGCTGTTGACGATGCGCTGGGCCAAACCTTCAATAATAGCAGTTTTACCCACCCCGGGTTCACCAATGAGCACGGGATTGTTTTTAGTCCGACGGGAAAGAACCTGAATGGTCCGCCGGATTTCTTCATCGCGTCCAATAACAGGATCTAACTTTCCACTGCGGGCTACCTGAGTTAAGTCCCGGGCATATTTTTTCAAGGCATCAAACTGTTCTTCCGCTGTGGCTGAGTCCGCAGTGCGGCCTTTACGCATGCTGTTTATGGCTTCATTAAAACGTTTGGGGGCAAGACCTGCCGTGCTTAATGCTTTATCCAAAGGCGGCATGGTAGTCATGGCTTGGAGAAGGCGTTCGGTCGTCAAAAACGCATCACCTGCCTTGTGGGCAAACTCTTCCGCTTTCACAAAAAGGGGGGGAGTCTCATTGGCCATGTAAAATTGGGCGGCTCCAGACACTTCTGGTAAGGTTGCTATGGCTTCATCCACCTGCGTCATGAGCGATGCTAAATTTGCTCCCCCTGCGGTGAGCAGAGAACCAGCTGGACTTGTATTATCGTCTAAAATAACTTTCAGAATATGCCAAGGTGTGAGCAGCTGATGGGACCTTCGTCTGGCTAAATTTTGAGCCTGCTGAAGGTAAGTTTTTGTTTTTTCACTATACTGTTCAATATTCATGGGGGCTCCCTCTCTTAATGTAGGCTTTATATCTTCATTATAGACCCTTTTGGCCTCAGACTTCAAAGGGACAATGCATTCGAATGGGTTTGAGTCTGTTTATGGATGTTCGTAGGGTGTTTTTCTGCAATATTCATGTCATTGAGTTTCATCATTTGTGTTCCTTATCGATTCATGATGGATATCCATGGGATATCCCTGTTTTTTCCTTAGCTAGCGGGCCTTAGAGCCCAAATGATATCATTTTCGTATTTTATTTTTTTTTGCATATACTTTCCTTATCTTCTGCGGGGTTCAAATGGATATCCATATGCAATAGGGATATCCATAGTTCAAAGTTTGTCTGAAGCGCTGAGTCCCATTACAAACCTGACCTAGACCTTCCCTTCATCCGTGGAAGGGGAAGGCAAGCTAAGATTAATGATGTAGAAGGGACTGATTTAAATGAGACATGATTAAGATTCCTTTTTTTAAATGTTTATGTAATCGAATCTTAGCAAAATTCTTGCAAAAAAGCAATTTTTCAAAACCTTCGTTTCAATTTTCTGGAATGCCTTATTTAAAAAATTTTTAGAGAGAAAAATGCAGTCAATGAATTTTTCAACCTTCTGATCCCCGTTTCGCTTTACAATGGTGTTAGGCTGCATACTCCACATGTGAGCATGAAGGCATCAAAACCAATCCTAGATCTTCTAGACAAGATGTGGCAAAGTCCCTCCATCATACCTGAGGACATCTATTATGAATATTTTTCTCGATCATGCGCTGATTGAAGCACGCACACCCCACACCTGGCATTCAACACCTGTGGATCTTGCGCTCATTCGCAAAGCGATTGAGATTGCACAATTAGGGCCCACAAGTGCCAATTGCCAACCTTTGCGCATAGTCCTTATCGCCTCTTCAAAAGCAAAAGAAAAACTAATTCCCCTTTTGGCCCCGGGCAATGTGGCCAGCATAAAAGCAGCACCCATCATTGCCATTTTTGCCTATGACCTTTCTTTTTATGAAAAGCTTCCCCTCTTATATCCTCGAGCAGACGCCAAAGACTGGTTTGAAGGTAACGATGCCCTTATTGAAGAAACTGCCCTTCGCAATAGCTCCCTTCAAGCGGCCTACCTCATGCTAACCCTTCGATCATTGGGCATGGACTGTGGCCCCATGTCTGGCTTTAACGCCCAGGGAGTGGATCAAGCCTTTTTTGATGGAACCCCTTGGCGCAGTAATTTTCTATGCGCCATTGGCCATGGGAATTTAAGTGATTTGGAGCCTCGGGATAAGCGTCTTTCCTTTGATGAAATTTGCCAGGTCTTTTAACCCATGCTCACCCTTGTTTTGGATACATCCGGAGACTTTTGCTCTTTCATTCTCGCAGAAAATCAGCATATCATATGGGACAAGACACAACCCGAGATACGCGGCCACGATCGCTTTTTATTACCCATGATTCGAGATGCCTTTGACCAGACCCATCAGCGGCTTAAAAGCTTGCAACGCATTGTATGTGTTGTGGGGCCTGGATCATTTACGGGACTGCGCATTGGTATTGCTGCAGCGCAAGGCTTATGCCTGTCTACGGGTGCGGTAAGTCAAGGAATCTCAGCATTTGACGTGATGCAGGCATCGGCTCACATGAAAAAACCTGCTTTAGCCCTCATTCCTACTCAAACAGGGCAGTTTTATAGTCAACGTTTTGATACCGCTCACGATGAGGCCCCCCTCGTGATTTCTTTAGATCAGATTAAACACCAACTCTCCTCCGACAACCTTATGATTTATGCATCACAGCCATGCTCTATTTTAGAAAAAGCTAATATTCCTTACGCTGTGATTCCCATTACCGCACACGGTGCTTTTATTGCACTCAGCCGAGAGGTGACCATACAACCATTGCTTCCTTTTTATTTGCGGGAAAGCGCTCCCATACGGCATCTCAACACATGATCAGACCTCTTACTCTTGCAGATGCGCCCGCATGCCACGCCCTTCATGCTATTTGTGACACACAGACCTATTGGTCCACCTCTGCCTATGAAGAGCTGATCTCCATCCATTTGGGCTATGGTTATTTCATGCCTCATCTTGTGGGCTTTATTTTGGCACAAGTTGCACAAACCCAAGCAGATATTATTTATATTGCCGTGGATCCCTCTCTACGGCAACAGGGGATTGGTCGGCTATTGGTAAGCCAATTGTCTCAACAAAAGGACCTGGAAGAAATTTTCCTTGAGGTTAATGAAAACAACAAGATGGCTCTCACATTCTATTCCTGCATAGATTGTACTTCTATCGGAAGAAGAAAAGCATATTATACAAGAGATGGGATTAGTTACGACGCAATAATACTAAAGAAAAGTTTTTTGCCCTGTTGAAAAAAGAAAAATTATCAATATAATCCAAAATCTTGATGTCGCATGACAGTAGAAATAATAGTAATAAAAATAACAGGGGAATAAGTAATGAGTGAACCAGAAAAGTGCGAGGTTTCCATGAATGATATGCTTGTCTACGCAACAGAAATTGTTGCGGCACACGTGTCTAACAACACTGTTGAAATTGATGAGCTGCCTGAGCTTATCAATCAAGTCTACGCTACTTTAAGCTCTCTCAATGAGCGCTCTGGTGTCATGACATCCAGCCGACCTGAGCCCGCTGTAGCCATTAACAAGTCAGTCAAGCCTGGTTACATCGTTTGCCTGGAAGATGGAAAAAAGCTTAAAATGCTCAAGCGGCATTTGAAAACCGCTTATAATATGACCCCAGAAGAATACAAAGATCGTTGGGGATTGGGCATTGACTATCCTATGGTTGCGCCAGATTACGCAAAGCAGCGCAGTGCATTGGCTAAGAGCATTGGACTGGGGAAACGCTCCCGGTAAAAATAGGATTGTCGTGGTGAAAAAACTCAAGTAATATTTGAGAATTACTTAAGTTTTTCCCATTAGTCTCCAGATGAGGCCCTCTGTGTTCCCTCTCGGCGCCCCTTATTTGTTTTCCACTGTCCTGTGTATATTTCTTGCAGGATGCGTTCGTGTACCGGAGTTAGGGGATGCGCCCACCTTAAGGGTCAGTCTCAAAAACTATAATAAAGATCGAAAAGCAAGCGCCCACCTTTCGCAAAGTTGGTGGAACTACTATCAAGACGCTCAACTCAATCAGCTTATGGAAGAAGGACTTACACAGGCCCCTTCTCTAACAATCGCTCAGGCTCGACTTTTAAAAGCAGAAGCTTTAGCAGAACAAATGGGCGCTATCCGCCTGCCTGAGGTTAATTTGGATGCCACTTTTCAAAAGCACCGGCAAAGCTATAACAATGGTGTGCCCGCTGCTTTTGTCCCCAAAGGCTTTCAAAGTTATGCTCAAGGAATAGTGAATGTTCGCTATGAGCTTGATTTTTGGTCTAAAAATAAAGCCAGTGTTGAGGCCATTATGGCGCAGGCCCACGCTGCGCGCCTTGAAACAGCACAAGCGAAAATCCTACTCAGTACGTCCATCGCCGCCGCCTATGCCCAGCTCGCAGAACTGTATGCGCAGCTAGATGCTGCCAATGAGTCCTTTCGTGTGCGCACCCAAACCAGCACTCTATTTAAACAACGGTTTGATACGGGGCTTGAGAATGAAGGCTCACTTGACCAAGCTTATTCTAGTAAGGCGAGTGCAGCCGCTGAAGTAGCCGCACTTCATGAAGCTATTGCATTGGCAAAAAATGGCCTTTTAACTTTGGTGGGCAGGCCTCCCTCTGAGGGGGCTCTGTTGGAACGGCCCAGTGTGATACCTCTTCACCTGACGGGTTTTCCAGAAGAACAGATTCCCTTAGACCTCATTGCCCGTCGCCCGGATCTTCAAGCTCTGAAATTTAAACTTGAAGCTGCAGCAAAACGCATTGATGTGGCGCGGGCCGGGTTTTACCCTAATATTGACGTTACCGCTTACTTGGGGCAACAATCCCTGGGATGGGGGAATATTTTTAAAAGGACTTCTTTGACAGGAGAAGCGGGGCCAGCGTTACATTTGCCTCTTTTTGACGGCGGGCGATTGAAAGGCCAATATAAAGGGGCTCGAGCCGATTATGACGAATCATTGGCGCAGTATGAATCGGCTATTTTCCATGCCTTGCAAGAGGTTTCAGATGCGCTCACGAGCAAAAAAGCCCTCGCGTTAAGAACCGAAAAAACTCAAGAAGCCCTTTCAGCTGCTCAAAAAGCATATGGCACTACCCAAAACAGATATGCCGGGGGATTAGCAACATATCTTGAAGTTCTTAGAGCCGAGGATCTCCTCATTGCCACGCGCAAGTCCATGGCTCACATGAATACACGTGCTTTTATTTTAGACATCGCCCTCATTAAAGCCTTAGGGGGCGCTCTTCATGGCTTGCCCCTCCCTCAGAAAGAAGAAGTCCTATGAAAAAAAATACCCCCCTCCCCGCAGATGAGCAACAGACACAAGATAAACGCAAAAAACTATTTATGATGCTCGGCGCCGCCACTGCCTCCATCACTCTACTGGGCACCCTTTATTATTATTTATTTTTGGCTCATCACGTCACCACAGACAACGCCTATGTAAACGCTGAAATTGCTCAAGTCACACCCTCCACAGGGGGCATCATCAAACAGATCCTGGTGAATGATACAGACACGGTTAAGACTGGTGATGTGCTCGTCATCATTGATGACATGGACGCGCAGCTCAGCTTCGCCCGGGCCAAGGCTGACTTGGCAAAAGCACAGGTGGATCTAGAGAGAACAAAAACGGATTATGATCGTCGTTTGGCATTGGAAAAGACAGGCTCTGTTTCGGGAGAGGAAATCAGCAATGCAAGAAATGCTTACAAAGCAGCTCAAGCAACCTTTGATGCTGCCCACGTGGCACAACAGCAAGCCCAGGTGGATTTAGACCGCATTACCATTCGCTCACCCGTGGACGGCGTCATTGCCAAGCGCATGGTGCAATTGGGGCAACGTATCCAAGCGGGAGCCCCTTTGATGTCTGTTGTGCCCATTCACCAGCTCCATGTGGACGCAAACTTTAAGGAAGTGCAGCTGCGCCGCGTACGCGTGGGGCAGCCCGTTTATTTGACATCTGATATTCATGGGAAATCCGTTATCTATCGAGGCACTGTTGCAGGCGTTGCAGGAGGAACGGGCGCAGCCTTTTCTTTAATTCCTGCCCAAAATGCCACGGGTAACTGGATTAAGGTGGTTCAACGCTTGCCTGTTCGCATTACTTTAGATCCAGAAGACTTAAAAAAACACCCGCTACAAGTGGGACTTTCCATGACTGTGGACATTGACGTTTCGGACGCCAAAAAATGAGCGCCGCATCTACGGCTACTTGGCCCGCACCTGACCCCCTCGTGGGGAAGGATTTAGCACTGGCCGCTTTGTTTTTGGCCTTGGCAAACTTCCTTGTTGTGCTGGATACCACCATCGCCAATGTTTCTGTTTCCCATATTGCGGGGGGCTTGGCTGTTTCCACCAATGAGGGAACTTATGTGATTACATCATATGCGGTGGCTGAAGCGATCACTGTGCCCCTTACAGGATGGTTAGCCAGACGGTTCGGCACGCTAAAGGCCTTTACCTCTTGCACTCTCTTATTCGGATTTTTTTCTGCCTTATGCGGCTTTGCAGGCAGCCTAGAAACGCTGGTGATTGGGCGGGTTTTACAAGGGTTTGCGGGTGGACCATTGATGGCCTTGTCACAAACGCTATTGATGCAGATTTTTCCTAAGGAAAAACAAGGCGCTGCCATTGGCTTATGGAGCATGACGACGCTCGTCGCCCCTGTTATGGGGCCCATCTTTGGCGGATATATTTGTGATAATTGGGGATGGTCTTTCATTTTTTATATCAACATTCCCATTGCCCTCCTTTGTAGTTTTGGGACGCTGAACTTATTGCGACGTTTTGAAACACCCCTTTTCAAGGATAAAATGGATTTTGTGGGGCTGGCGCTTCTCGTCACATGGGTGGGGGCGCTCCAACTCATGCTTGATGAAGGGAAAAAATATGATTGGTTTGAATCAAAATTTATCTGTCTACTGCTCATCATTGCGGGATTGGGATTTATCTCATTTCTTATTTGGGAACTCACCCAAAAGCGGCCCATTGTGGATTTAAGGATTTTTCGTCACCGCGGATATTTTGCTAGCGTTTTGACGATCAGCTTGGCTTTCGGTGCCTTTTTTGGATCGGTGGTTCTTACCCCCCTCTGGCTTCAAACCTTCATGGGTTATACAGCCACCTGGTCAGGGTATGCCACAGCCTGTATGGGGATTTTAGCTGTATTTGTGGCTCCTTTCGCTGCTCAATTGAGTAAGCAATATGATCCCCGTAAATTGGTTTTTATGGGTGTTGTATGGCTGGGCATGGTTACTTTTTATCGGTCATTTAATACCACCGATATGACCTACGCCCAAATTGCCATCCCCATGCTGTTACAAGGCATTGGATTGCCCTTCTTTTTCATCCCCCTTTCAGGCCTTGCCCTCGCCAGTGTGAAGCCGGAGGAAGTGGCTTCTGCTGCAGGCCTTATGAACTTTTCACGCACCCTCTGCGGTGCCTTTGCCACCTCCATTGTGACAACATCATGGGAAAGTCAGGTTAATATCTTCCGCACAGACTTGGTCAGCAGCATCACCTTACCCGAAAGCCTTATGGGACTTTTGGGCAATGTTCCCCTTACTGCGCAAAACACAGCCTTTTACCTGCTGGATCAGTTGATTCAATCCCAAGCGGTTATGCTGGCTACCAACAAAATATTCCTTTTGGTTTCCTTCACCTTTGCTTTCGCGGCTTGTGCCATTTGGTTGGCGCCAAAACCCAAGAAACCCATGAACGGCCCAGCGCCCCATTAACTTTTAAAATAGCAGAAGAATCACTTGTAACCAGTGGATATGGTCAAACGAAACAAGAGCAGAGT
>CANLAL010000048.1 GCA_947488045.1 Alphaproteobacteria bacterium | reverse complement strand
TTAGGCGTGGGTCTAGCTGAGGTCAGTTATACGGTTCAGGATTCCGGCGGGACATTGACCACTAAGAAAAATGATATGATTTTTGTTCCCGGCGTAGGCACTGAAATTGCGCTCACGGAATCACTGAATGCCCGCTTTGATATTTCTTACACCATTGGCAAGAAGCGAACCATGGCAAAAGCAGATTTAGTTTCAGCCGGCATTGCAAGCTACACCAATGCAACCTTTAAGCCCAAGTGGATTAACTGTTCCATTGGAGTCAACTATCGCTTTTAAATATAGAATCAGTGACTTAAGCTAGTAATAGACAGGGTATTTTAAAGTTAAACCCTCAACGGGGGCGTTGCATTTATACAACACACCCATAGTTTTTCTTTGATTCTTACTCAAAATCCCTTTATTTGCCTCGTTTTCAGTGAGTAAGGTGGAGGTATAGTGATTTTGAAAGGATCTAGAAAATGAAACACTCAACTGTATTAATGGCTAGCGCCATTGCAATATTAGGCCTTGGACTTACTGCACAAGCTCAAGTCGCAGAAACCGCTCGTGAAGTCAAGTACACCGAAGAAGGTGACAAGTTCACAGGCGCTTATGCAGGTATCCAAGCGGGTTGGAACCACACGAAAGTTAGCACCCCTCATCTACCAACTGAAACTGCAAATTCTGTTTGCGGTAACGTGATGTTTGGTTATGGCCAAGTTCATTCCGGAAACGTTTACACCGGTATTGAAGCATTTGTAGGAACTGACAACCAGGACAAAGTTATACTTAAAGATGCTAATCGTCAGGTAAAGTATAAGTCAGGCCTTAATGGTGGTTTGAATGTCCGTGTGGGCGCAGTTGTCTCCCCATTGACCATCGTTTACGCACAATTTGGCGCCACTCAAGTCAAAGATGAATACATCGTCACGCAAACAAGCGGTGGTGGGCAGACTTTCAGCCATAACAAAGTCGCCTTTGTTCCTGGCCTTGGTGCTGAATTCTTGATTCCTGAGAGCAACCTATCCGCTCGTATTGACGGAACAATTCAGTTGCCCGTAAAGACAGACGTTGGCGGTCATACTGCTAAGACTCTTAAGCCTTCCGTCAAGCTTGGATTGGCTTACCGGTTCTAATTACGGCACGTCTTAGCCTATACTTTCTTAAAAAACCCCTCTTTTTTAGAGGGGTTTTTTATTGCCTGGCTCTCTTGGTTAAATCAAATTTGGCTTGACGAACTCGATTGCCACCCCTCATTTTCACTCTTCAGGACTTAACCTATGGGGATAAGGATAAGATTCCTTCTGAATGGACCTAGGATTCAGCACCTCATAACCTAGCGCCCACATCTATTTTCAATCGGCGAGAAATGATAAGAAAACATCACTTTTACGTGGATGAACGCCTGGGTGAAATCAATCATTCGCAAACTTATCATACACCCACCCCATGGGTTGGCATGAAGGAAACACGCCTCATACTTAGACGCATGAACATTTCGAGAGTTGAATGGCTTCAAATTTGACCTAACACTATCGTTTATTCCCACGGGAGAATCCGTGTTAGGCCAAACCTTGAGTGAGATTATTGTGGATGATTGGGGTGGCAAAACCACCCCCTCCCCTTAATCAGACTCCTCTTGTGCAGGCGCGGTCATTGCGGGATTTAGTTTTGTTTTATACTTAGCGTGCAAGGCAACCGTATAAAAAGCCAACAAATCTGATGAAAAAGCTTGCTTTACTGCTTGCGCATAGGCCTCTTTGTTTGCGGATAATTGACTCATATCCAACGGCAACACTTGCTTAACCTGTCCCATAACAATAGCGAGCATGGGCTGACCCAACTTTTCATCAAGATAAGGTATGTGTGCCAAGGCCACTTTTTGAGGCTCTCCTTCAAAAAGTTGATCCACCGTTTGCATGGGCAAACCATTGGTTTTTTGCATGATTGCAATAAATTGCCCCAAACGACCTCCCACCTCTTTGGTATTTGCCACCACCTGGCCATTGCGGAGCAGAACCAACGCAGGATTTAACGCTGCACTTTTCACAATTTTCTCTTGGGCGGGTGTTAATTTACCTGCTAAAGCAGCTTTAGCGGTTTGATCCAACAATTGCATGCGCTTTTCATATTGCCACAATTGCTTTGCAGCAGGCTTTGCCACGTCATAGGCAAGGGTTTGGGAAGGAGTCACACTTTCAGCACGCACAATAGCCATGTCCCCCGTGGACAGCCCCAATGTGTTACTTTCCATCCCTTCCCCCGCCTCAAAACCGGCTTTGACCATCGCTATGTGATCTTCCGCGTTTTTGAGTTGTGGTGCGCGCTCTGAACCAAAAAGGTTTCCCTGGACATCCACCTTATTATAAGTGACGACTTGCAGATTATGAGCTTTTGCAACTTCCACAAAGGTTGAACCTGCAGAGATTTCATCCTCAACCTTTTTTACCAGCTCATAGAGCTCCTCTTTTGCTTTGCTTGCTAAAAGATCATCTTTAACCCGCAAGGAAACTGCAGCAAATTGGGCTGGCTTAGCAGGCCGCACTGCTTCAGCCACGAACACATAGACCCCATTAGATAATGTCAAGGGCTTGGAAATTTCCCCCTGCTTCAGAGCAAAAACAACTTCTGCAACCTTTTTAGGAAGATTTTCTTTAGCGATCCAGACGCCTTGACGGTCTATCTTCACATTGTCTCTGCCCAAGAGTGCGGGCAGGTCTTCTGGTTTTTTACGTTTGGCCAAAAGCTCTGCCGCCTGAGACGCAATTTTAGGACTATTCGCAATGACTTGAGTTAATTGACGTGCTTCAGGCACATCAAATTCATGTTTTCTGCGCTCAAATTCCGCATGAACTTCTTTGGTGGTAACGCTGTGCTTCTCTTTAAGTGCATCCAATGAAATGACCAATGTTTTGAGCGTGCGATACTCGGGTACGGCAAAATGGGCTTTATTTTTTTCATAATAAGCTTTCAAGTCCGCCTCTTGTAATGCAGGCAACTGATCATCAGGGATAAGGTCAGCTGTGAGCAGCGACCATGACACAAGCCTTTTCCCTTGCTCATAAGCAAAAAAGGCACGAATGACTTCATCAGGAATATCTATAACACCTGTTATGGAACTTAAAAGATTAGATTGTGCAATATCATCCTTAAATCCTTTTACAAGCGCAGGCTCATTCATTCCCGTGTGCTGAAGGGCACGGTGAAACATTTCATGGCTAAAGTTACCCGCATCATCTTTAAAGGCTGGAAGATTCTGAATCACTTGCTTGATTTGATCATCAGAGGGCATGATGCCCAGCTCTTGCGCAGCTTGGACATAAGCCAAGCGCGTGGCTAATTGCTGAACAATCATCTGCCCCATTCCTTGGGCAATGGCTTGCTCTTTGAGCGCATTCATATCCACCTTTTTACCAGTCTTTTTTCTGATTTCAGCAGCACGCTCTTCAAGGGAATGCTTAAACGCCTGATGAAATGAGGCGCCATCCACATGCTCGTTTCCTACTGTGGCCAATTTATTGCCACTGTAGCGATCGCTCACCATGTCACTTACGCCCCAAAATAAGCCAAAGCTGAGGATCAGCAAGCCAATCAAAATAAGAGCGCCCTTTGATTTTGCAAATTTTCTTAATGTATCCAGCATGATGTTTGTCTTTTCCCTTACCTAAACGCAAAAATCTCATATATGTTGAGAGTAAGACATTACTATATTGTACGAAAGAGGCAATAAAAAGTGATCAAATGGATCTTTGGAAACTGGAAAATGTTTGGCAGCAACAGGCATGTGCAACATTTTTCACACTTTGCAGCAAAAGAGCGTGCCCATATTCCCTCACACGTGCACATGGGCATTGCCCCCCCGGCGCTTTACATTCCCACTTTGCAAAATGACTTGCAGCAACTTGGAATCCTTTTGGGCAGTCAAAACTGCAGCGCTCATCCGGAAGAAGGTTCATTTACGGGGCAAATCAGCGCACAGATGCTCAAAGATGCACAGGTCGATTTCGTGATCATTGGACACAGTGAATGCCGCACAGCCGGGGAAACCGAAAACCTGATTGCACAAAAGGTAAAAACAGCATTGGAGGCGCAATTGAATGTTATCTTATGTGTGGGAGAAACCCTGGACCAACTCATTGCTGGACAAAGGGATGACATTTTAACCCACCAAATCACCAAGGGCCTGTCAGGAGGCAAAGTACATTTAAAGGATCAACAGATTTTCCTGGCTTATGAACCCGTTTGGGCTATTGGCACGGGACGTATCCCCGAAGTTGATGCCTTAAAAGAAACCCTTGCTTTCTGTAGAGCGCTCCTTAATACCTTAAACAGGAATGATACCCCACTTCTTTACGGGGGCTCCGTCACACCCGATAACATCCGGCATATTTTTGAGTATACCCATGCAGATGGCGTCCTTGTCGGTAAAGCCAGCCTGCAACCTGAAGACTTTTTCCAATTGGCCCGTAATTGCCCCTAGATTTTTTAGGCAAAAGCCGCTAGATATAGTCTTAAGTGTGTAGTGGTAGGATATTTTAAAGATGCTGACTTTTCTTTTGGTTGTACATTTACTCGTGACATTGGGCATGGTCACATCGATCTTGCTCCAACGAAGTGAGGGCGGTGGGCTCGTGAGCTCAGCAGCAAGCTTTATGACAGCCCGTGGATCGGCTAATTTTTTAACACGTATGACGGCAATTTTTGCAGCCCTCTTTATTTTCCTAAGCCTCGTGCTTGCGATTATGGCAGGTGGCCATAGCAAAAAGTCATCTATCGTTAATCGTATTGAAGCACCCCTGGAACAAACGGCCCCCACTAAGCAATAGAGCGTTTTGTTTAAACGCTCTTCGTGGGCTTGATCTGGACCCTGTGTCCTAGCTTGGGCGAAATCCTTTGACAAGCACCTCAGTAGACGGGTGCCTAAACGTGTTAAGTGGCGAAGGCCACTTTGATTGGCGATAACAACCTTATGTAGTTGATGACCATGAACCATAAAAAAGTTAGATTTATATTTGTGACTGGGGGCGTCCTTTCTTCCCTGGGCAAAGGTTTAGCCGCGGCATCCTTGGCAGCAATCCTTCAAATACGCGGATATAAGGTCCGTTTACGTAAGCTGGAGCCCTATCTCAACGTTGACCCTGGCACAATGAGCCCCTACCAACATGGTGAAGTTTATGTCACCGATGACGGCGGAGAAACAGATCTCGACTTGGGTCACTATGAGCGTTTTACAGATGTAAGTGCCACAAAAGCAGATGCCGTCACTACTGGGCAAATTTATTCTGAAGTCATTGCGAAAGAAAGACGTGGTGATTATTTAGGGGCTACCGTTCAAGTGGTGCCCCATATCACAGATGCCATCAAGGAAAAGATCACCGCTGAAGTGGGAGATGAGGACTTTATCATCTGTGAATTGGGCGGCACGGTGGGTGACATCGAAGGCTTGCCTTATCTTGAAGCCATTCGTCAATTGGGCCACGAGCTGGGAAAAGAGCGGGTTTTATATCTTCACCTCACCCTTTTGCCCTATGTGGCCTCCGCAGGAGAGCTGAAAACAAAACCGAGTCAGCATTCTGTGAAAGAACTTCAAGGCATGGGTATTCAGCCCGATATTCTTTTATGTCGCTGCTCTCAGCCCATTCCTCAGGATATGAAAGAAAAACTAGCGCTCTTTTGTAATATTAAGCCAGAGCGGGTCATTGCGGCCTTAGATGTGGATACGATTTATCAAGTCCCGGTCCATTACCATGATGAAGGATTGGACGAAGTCGTATGCCAGTTTTTTGGACTCAGCACACCCCAGTCGCCTAATCTTGCTCCTTGGATAGCGCTTGTGGATCGTATACGCAATCCTGAGCATGAAGTGTCCATCGCCATTGTGGGAAAATATACCCAACATAAAGACGCCTACAAATCCCTTGTAGAAGCACTTATCCACGCAGGCGTGAGCAATCATGCCCGGGTTAATATTCAATGGGTTGAATCAGAAAATCTTGAAAAAAACTTTGAACATTATATCCAACTACTGCATTCTGTTCAGGGAATTCTAGTGCCAGGTGGCTTTGGCCAGCGTGGCTCCGAAGGGAAACTCAAGGCCATTGAATATGCCCGTGTGCATAAAGTTCCCTACTTGGGCATTTGCTTTGGAATGCAGCTTGCTGTTATTGAATTTTGTCGCCACGTCTTAAATCTCCCTCATGCCACTTCTACTGAGTTTGGTCCCAGCGAAGAGCCTGTCATTTGTCTTCTCACGGAATGGTTGACACAATCCGGGCTCCAAACACGCGGTCAAGGAGATGATTTGGGTGGGTCCATGCGTTTAGGCTCTTACCCCTGCCAACTCAAACCGCTTACAAAAGCAGCAGATGCTTATGGCAATTCACCTGTGATTCATGAACGGCACCGCCATCGTTACGAGGTCAACATGCTTTATCGGGAACGCATGGAAGCGGCTGGACTTTCTTTCGTGGGTTTATCCCCGGATGGCCGTTTACCAGAAGTGGTTGAGATGGCTGACCACCCTTGGTTTGTGGGCGTTCAATTTCACCCAGAACTTAAATCCAGACCATTTACGCCCCACCCCCTTTTCGTTTCTTTTATTAAGGCAGCGATTCAAAATGCCCGCATTGTTTGAGGAGAGTTGAGATGAACATTGTTAAAAAAATCATAAAAGAAATTCGATGGCTCTTAGTACCCCTATATTTTGGATTGGGACTCAGCATGGTGGCCTTTGTGGTCAAATTCTTCCAAGAGCTTTACCACATCCTTTCCAAAATAGTCGTTGCCACCGAAACCCAGTTATTGCTTGAGGTCTTACACCTCATTGATATTGTCATGGTCGCTAATTTACTTGTTATGGTTATTATCAGTGGGTATGAAACCTTCATAGGCCCCATTAAAAGTAAAGGAGAGTTTGATGAGACGCCTGGCTGGCTGAGTAAGCTTGATCCAGGAACCGTAAAAATCAAGCTTGCAGCTTCTGTTGCGGGCATTTCACTGGTGAAGCTTTTGGCCATTTACCTTAAACCAGAAGATTTCTCTAGCGAGAGAATCATGTGGTCTGTGATTATGCATATCACCTTCTTACTTTCCGCCCTAATTTTAGCATTTGTTGACCGCCTCTCCTATGGCGGTAAAGAGGATTAAAATGACTCAAAAATCACCTGTTCGCACCGTCCAAGTGGGCCATATCTCCATCGCAAACCATCTCCCCTTCACATTAATTGCCGGCCCATGCGTAATGCAAAGTGAGCAACATGCGTTAGAAATGGCGCACGCCCTGGTGGAAATGACAACCAAGCTCAATATCCCTCTTATTTACAAGTCCTCTTTTGATAAAGCCAACCGTACCAGCATGAAGGGCTATCGGGGCATTGGCTTGAAAGAAAGCCTCGACGTGTTTGCCAAGATTAAAGAAACCCATAAGTGCCCTGTTATTACGGATGTGCATGAAGCGGCCCAATGTGCAGCTTTGGCTCCTGTCATTGATGTGCTTCAGATTCCTGCATTTTTATGCCGGCAAACAGATTTACTCATTGCTGCAGGCCAAACAGGTTGCGCCATCAATGTAAAAAAAGGTCAATTTTTGGCTCCTTGGGATGTGCCAAATATTGTTAAAAAAATTGATGAAACAGGCAACCAAAAGGTCATGCTTTGTGAACGGGGCGTGAGCTTTGGGTACAACACCCTTGTCAACGACATGCGTGCACTGCCTATTATGGCAAGCACAGGCTGCCCTGTCATATTTGATGCAACGCATTCAGTTCAACAGCCGGGTGGTGCGGGCACTTCCACATCAGGCGACCGTCGATTTGTACCTGTTCTAGCACGGGCCGCTGTAGCTGTAGGAATCGCTGGCTTATTCATGGAAACCCATGAAGAGCCTGACCATGCACCCAGTGACGGGCCCAATATGGTTCACTTAAAAGATCTAGAAGGCATACTCACATGCCTCAAAGCGTTTGACGCTGTTGCTAAAGCTAACCTTTACGAGATTCATTAGCATGCGTATCGAAAAAATCATTGCCCGCGAACTTCTTGACTCTCGGGGTTTCCCCACTGTGGAAGTTGATCTCTTCTTAGAAAGTCAAGCTTGGGGACGTGCTGCAGTGCCTTCGGGTGCATCCACCGGCCAATTTGAAGCTTTAGAATTACGGGATTTAGACTCCAGGCGTTATAAAGGCAAAGGGGTTTTGAAGGCCTGCGAAAATGTGAATACGCATATTGCTAAAGCTTTGTGTGGTAAAACCTTTGCGAGCCAAGAGCAACTCGATGAAACCCTATGTGCGTTAGATGGCACGGACAATAAATCCCATTTAGGTGCCAATGCCATTTTGGCCGTAAGCCTGGCTTATGCCCGTGCACTGGCCCATCACAGTCAGAAACCTTTATTTGAAAGCTTACATCAAGCCCGCCACACCATGACCCTGCCAACCCCTATGATCAACGTGATTAATGGTGGCGCTCACGCAGATAACCCCTTGAGCATTCAAGAATTTATGATTGTACCCTATGGATTTGATTCCTTTGCTGAGGCCATTCGATGTGGCAGTGAAATTTTCATGTCTCTCAAGGCCCTCCTGAAGAAACAAGGCTTTTCTACAAATGTGGGCGACGAAGGGGGGTTTGCTCCTGGGTTAACCAGCAGTCGTGGGGCTTTGGATGCACTCTGCGAAGCTGTCATCAAAGCGGGCTATGCCTTAGGCACGCAAGTAGGCTTTGCCCTGGATGTGGCTGCCAGTGAGCTTTTAAAAGATGACAATCGTTACCACTTTGAGGAAGAAAAGCTAACTCTTGATCAAGAAGGGCTTGTTTTAATGTATGATAAGCTCCTGAATGACTATCCCATCATCTCCATTGAAGATGGTTGTGGGGAAGTTGACTTTGATGGATGGAAACTACTCACTCAAGCTTTTGGTGATAAAGTGCAGTTGGTGGGCGATGATTTGTTCGTCACCAGCACGCAGCGTCTCAAAACAGGCATTGAAGATCGCACCGCCAATGCCATTTTGGTAAAAGTGAATCAAATAGGCACATTGACAGAATCTCTCCAAGCCATAGAACTGGCTAAAAATGCAAATTTTGGCGTGGTGATTTCTCACCGCTCAGGTGAGACGGAAGATACCTTTATTGCTGATCTTGCTGTGGCAACCGGTGCTGGACAAATCAAGACAGGGTCCTTAAGCCGATCAGACCGTGTGGCAAAATACAATCAATTGCTCCGCATTGAAGGGGCGACTTCTCTTACTTATAAAGGGTTCCATGCCTTTCCTTCTGCTGTGATTGAGCGTGTCAAACCATGATGTTAAAGGAGCTCAAAAAACGCATCCGACCCATCGTTACCTCCAGTCTTGCTTTTGCATTGATTGGATATTTTCTTTATCATGTCACACAGGGTGATCGTGGGCTTATCGCCATGCTCAGGCTGCTCAAGCATCTTGAAGGCGCTCAACAAAACCTCATTGAACTCGAGAAAGAAAAATCCATGTGGACCAACCGCATCCAACTGCTCAAGCCCAAAACCTTAAACAAGGATATGCTTGATGAGCAGGCTCGGCGCCAATTGGGTCTTTCTGAATCTGATGAAATCGTCATTATGGACCAACCCACTTTTGATGAGATTCGACCATGAAGACTCTTATCCTTCATGATGAATTCAAAATTGGAGCCCGCAATCAGTGTGTGGGCTTGGCTCAAGCATTGGATTCCACCACTGACATTCATCCCGTTTGCATCCGCTTTCCTTATGGTTATTTGCCGGAGATTTTATGGCCTCAATCTCTTGAAAGCTTGCTTGTCCAACCTCTTGATCTCTCACCAGGAATTCCCGACATAATCATGGCTTCAGGCCGTAGAAGCATTGTTCCAGCCCTTCTTTATAAGAAAAAGTTCCCTACAGCTTTTTTGGTCCTGTTGCAAAAACCAGGGTCATTTAAAAGTCAAGCTGATGCTGTTATTGTGCCCGAACATGATGGGCTAGAGAATGATGCGAAGACATTAACCCTTTTAGGAAATCCCCATAGCGTGGTTCCGGAAGATCTTGAAAATGCCGTCATATCATTTCCGGAACTTCAAAGGCGGGTTTTAGGATATACGGTTGTGACAATTTTGATTGGCGGCCCGAATAAAGCCTTTCGCTTTTCACCAACCCATATGCATAAATATTGGGAGAAGCTGCAATCCAACTTATCAAAAGATCCTTCCTTATTTTATCTTGTGAGCTTTTCAAGGCGTACACCTCAAGAGTTCATTGACGTGATGCAAGCCATCACACATCCCCGCATTTATGTGTGGAATGGGAAAGGACCCAACCCTTATTTGGCCTTTTTAGCTTTCGCATCTATTTTTGTAATCACCGCTGATTCTGTAGCCATGACCTCAGAGGCGGCAGCTACAGGAAAACCCATTTATTTATTACCTTTAGATGGCGGTAATGCAAAATTCAAACGGTATCATGAAGCCTTAAAGAGACATGGTGTTACACGCATTTATGCAGGTCAGATGGAACATTGGACTTACAAGCCCTTAAAAGAAAACCAGCGTGCAGCAAAGTGGATTTTGAAGAAAATTAAGGAAAGAATCTCTTTTTGTACAAAGGAGTAACACTAAAGAGCCTATAATCTTTTATATCAGACAACATAAAAATTTAAGAGTAACCTTTCGGCATAGCTAAGAACGATGCATGTGGTCTTTATTATTCATTCCCTGTTATCAGTATAACTTTATTGTTCATGATTCAATAAATGAAAAATATGATCTGCTATCATGCGAACAACAAAAACAGAATGAAAAAATATAGAACTTGTTAGAAGGGTGTGGAGAGAGAGGGAGGATGAGTAATAATTGAGAGAGGGGGTTGCTATAGCTTTAGGCTTGAGGCCGCATAAGGTCTAAAAGTCAGAAGTTTGAACAAACTAAGTATCAATGGATGAGAATCCATCTGTATATTATTTGGTCCTTCGTCATTTCAGACTCGAACCCT
>CANLAL010000047.1 GCA_947488045.1 Alphaproteobacteria bacterium | reverse complement strand
GTCTCTTCCACTGCGACTGCAGCAGCCTTAGCATCTGCAGCAGCCTGGATGGCCGCAGCCTTTGCAGCTTCAGCTGCTTCTTGTGCTTTTACAATGGCTTCTGCTCTAGATTTCACACGCTCTTGAGCTTTTGCTTTGGGCGCTGATCTTAATGGTGTTGCACAAATGGGCTGGACTGCGATAACGCCTGCCTGGCCTAAAAAGCGTGCCACACGATCAGTGGGCTGTGCGCCTACAGAAAGCCAATGCTTTAGGCGATCCACATCAAGCACCACACGCTTATCGGCATCTTGAGCCAACATAGGGTTATAAGAACCCACGCGCTCAATAAAGCGACCATCACGAGGCGCACGCGCATCTGCAATAACAATACGATAGTACGGACGTTTTTTAGCACCACCACGAGCAAGACGAATTTTTAATGACATTGTTTCTCCTATAATTTAACGAAATGCGAGGTTACGGAGCCCATTTTTCAATAGCCCCTTCCCTTTACTGAACCCACCCATCTTCTTCATCAGGGTAGACATATCTTGAAACTGCTTAAGCAAGCGATTTAAATCCTGCACTTGCATCCCTGCGCCAGCTGCCACACGACGCTTGCGTGACGCATTAAGCACCTTTGGATTTTTCCGCTCAAAGGGAGTCATGGACTGGATCAAAGCCAACTGGCGAGCCACCATCCGATCATCCAACCCAGCTTCTTTAACTTTATCTTGAATTTTACCCATACCTGGCAACATTTGCATGAGGGAGCCTATTCCACCCATTTTAGAAACCTGCTTTAGCTGACTGGACAAATCGTTCAAATCAAAATGACCCTTGGCCATCTTGTTTGCTAACTTTTCTGCTTCCACTTGGTCGATGGTCTCAGCAGCTCTTTCCACCAAGCCCACCACGTCACCCATGCCCAAAATGCGGCCAGCGATGCGATCGGGATAAAACACATCGAACTGATCAGTTTTTTCCCCCAAGCCCACAAATTTGATAGGGCACCCAGTAACTACCCGCATGGATAAAGCAGCGCCTCCCCTTGCATCGCCATCCACACGGGTCAAAACAATACCTGTAACTCCTAATCTTTCATGGAAGGCACTGGCAATTTTCACAGAATCTTGGCCGGTCATGGCGTCAGCCACCAACAAAATCTCTGTTATGGGTAAGGCATTTTTGATTTGGGAAAGCTCATCCATGAGAGCTTCATCAATATGAAGCCGACCCGCTGTATCGATGATGTAGATATCTTTACCAGAACGTTTGGCGTGATCGTAACCTCGCTTGGCAATGTCCACTGGAGTTTGCCCCGGCTTAATCTCCAGGCTTTCTATTTTTAGCTGTTCTGCTAGCACAGCCAGCTGCTCTTGGGCTGCTGGACGGTAAATATCTGTAGAGGCCACCAGCACATTTTTCTTTTCTTTATGGCTCAAAAAGCGCGCTAATTTCCCAGCGGACGTTGTTTTACCAGAGCCTTGAAGCCCAACAATCATAATCACAACAGGAGCATTCGCAGCTAAATTAAGGAGAACGGCTTGGCCCCCCAATAACTCGATTAGATGGTCATGGACTATCTTAACCACCATGTGACCGGGCGTCACACTTCTAAGTACATCCTGGCCTACAGCCTTAATACGAATGTCTTCAATCACCTTTTTAACAGCAGACAAGGCCACATCTGCTTCAAGCAAAGCCACACGAATTTCACGCAAAGCTTCGCTCACATCACTTACAGTCAGAGCACCCCGACTCCGCAAGCGATCAAATACGTTTCCTAGCTTTTGGGTCAATCCATCAAACATTGCTTCACACAAACAAAAAACACCGGCGGACAAAACTTGTCGGCCAGTGAACAAAAATAGAAATTAATCTCTAAAGAAGAGCATAAGCTCTGTCAAGCCATAATTAAGACTATATTTACTAAAAGGCCTCACAATAAAAAAATGAAATGATTTCAAGGCCAGCTTATGAATTGGACTCAAAGCAAGCATCAACTCTGCACACCACCCCACATTAACCGCATGAGAAAATGCGCCTTTCGTTTCATGGCCACAGGCATACTTATGGGAACAACACTTCTCAAGCCCCATGGCGCTCTTGCAAATCCACTTGAATGGCTTCCTGCTTTCAATCAAGCGAGCCCTTCATGTTTACCTGCCAAAACAATAGCCTCTCACCAAGCTCAAAAGCGACGACCCCAAGGGAAACAAGAAAGCTGGCCAACTTACTTAAAAAAAATCAACGTGGCTAACTCCATTACACCAGAAGTATTTCCTGAGTCTCTTAGGTCTTCAGCACATATTTGTAAGACGCTACTTAGCAGTACGTTCATGATCCCCATAAATGCTCTCCTTACAGGATTTAAAATCATGGGAAAAGGTATTGAATGGATACACCAAGCTATTTCCTCCCAGGTCCGTCAATATCTTTCTGAGCCTTTCGAAGCTTATGTCAATTGGTCCCAGGCCCACCCATACCTATCAACCCCTTTGAATACAACGATCCTTGCTAGTGCATGTTACTTTGGCGCTCCTTATTTGGCTCCACTCCTTTCTCAAGTGAAGACTTACAAGGCATCTCGGGATCTTGGAACCCTAATGTCCTTATCCCCCCAAGATATACTTGCAGGGGCAGCAGGTGACTTTTTTAGCAACGCGCTTCAAATTACAGCCATCACCCATACCACACGCATCACCAACTACCTTTTCTGGAATAAGACTGATCAAACCCTTTATGAGAGCGATCAAAAAAAACCTGAAAGTTTAAGAGTCGGATACACAAAACCTGCTTTTCCTGACTTCAAAAAAAGCATGACGACTGGCTTTACAAGCGCTTTAGTCGGCGGGCTCCTGAAGCCCTTTAAACTCCCAGCCAGCTGGGGAAGTAAAACAGAGATTCCAATGTACGGCAAATTAATTGGAGACAGCTTAGGAACTACATACAGAAATTTTAGGCGAATAAGTATGTACACAAGTCTTATTTTTGACGCTGTAGAAAAGGGCAATTTCCGAAACTTGGCTAACAAAGAAACCTATCAACTAGTTGAAAGTTTCTTTGAAAATGGATCTTTAAGAATGGCAATGTCAAACATGCCTGCTCTTGAAGCGAGTGGTCCGTTCACATATCTCATAAAGATGATTCTACGACAGTAACGAGGAGGTTAGCCAAAAATGAAACTTTTGTCTTTGCATAAAGCACACCTAACAGCCATGAAGGTCGCTAGTAGGTCAGTCTTTCGTCTTGCAGCCACAGGCGTGCTCATGGGCAGTGCATTGAGCAATGCCACACTTGGTAGCCCCACGATGACAATGATGAAAGATCCTTACTTAACCAAACCTTCCACTCAAGGGACATTGACTGCAACATCTTCTTTTGCCGAAACATCGAATATACATTCTTTAAGCCCCTTAGTAAGCACAGGGAAAAGACAGTCTGCTGACTTTGAAACACTCAAATCGCTTTTAGTTAGCGGGTCAGGAGTCATTTTCCACATGACCAATACCTTACTCTCGGGCATCAAAATGTACGAAAGCTTTCCCATGCAAGCAGCAAGCGCTATGAAAAAGCATCCCACAGCAACACTTTTTGGAGCCATGCTCTTAAGTGGGACAGCTTTTTATGCCTTCACACCAGCCATAGCCTATCAGGGGTTAGGGTTCTTTACATCCAAAACACTCATCGGTGCAACATCAAAAACCCTTGCAAAGGTACTTAATGGGACTATCTGGAAAGCACAGGACTCCATTAAGCAAGGAGACTCAAATCAAAATACCAGGCCATTTTTACGCCTTTTGAGTGGACTAAAAGATTCCCTTTCAAAGGAAATATCAGAAATTGAGTTTTCAAAAAGCTTATCTTCCTCTTTTGCAAAAAATATTCTAACAGGCATTGCAGCTCCATTTGCGCCTGTGTGGATTTATCCAACGGTAAAGATTGCTGCTGTTAACATCATGGCGCTCATAAAAGGCCTAAAAGCTAGCAATTACAACCTTTCAAACCCATTCGACAAGAGCTATGCGGGACTTTGGCAAAACCAGACCTACAGTATCATGAAAGATCGAGTCAAAAGCGCCATAAAACAACTCATTGGACGTTTATTGAGCATGTAAAAGCGGGGCAACTTAAAAATTGCCACAAATCTGTCATTAAAATTTTAACAAAATTCTGATAAACTTTTATCGATTTACAGAGACTTGTGCACACGCCATTTCTCCTATTCCCCGGAAACCCTCAGGTCAAATAATATTTTTCAATTTTCTATTTTTTTTTATTTTACATTTAAAAAACCTAGGATCTGAGCCATTTTTCAATATGAGCATTTTTTTCAATCAAGTTAAATAATTCTTAAGTCTTTCCTTCATCTGAGCGTTTCCACATGAGTTTACACACAAAGTTATCCACAGATTCGGTGGATGAAATAATTTGTCAAAAACCACGGCATAATCTATACCTTAATGGAATCTGCTATTGGATTAAATAAATGCAAAATGATGATTGCCCCTCCATTGCACTGACCGCCTTAGAGCAAGGTGTTGAGATAATCAAAAAAGCAGTGCAGAACCTGCCTTTGAGTCCAGGCGTCTATCAAATGTTAGATATTCAATCCAATGCCCTTTATATTGGCAAAGCAAAACAACTGAAAAGCCGAGTCACTTCTTATACCAGACCCGACACACTCCCCACACGGCTCAAACGTATGATCAGCCTCACACATCGAGTCCAAGTTACCCTCACACATACGGAAACAGAAGCTTTATTGCTAGAAAGCAATTTGATTAAGACACTCGCTCCCCCATACAATATTTTATTGAAAGACGATAAATCATTTGCCTATATCAAGCTTTCTGAGCACCCTTATCCTTTACTTTCCAAACATCGGGGGCAAACCAATGATCCAGGACAGTATTTTGGCCCTTTTGCCTCCACAAGCGCCGTTACACAAACGATTGAGATACTCTTTAAAGTTTTTAAGTTGCGTTCCTGCTCAGACTCTCAGTTCAATGGACGCAAACGGCCCTGCCTGCAATACCACATCAAACGCTGCTCAGCCCCTTGCGTAGACCTCATTTCTCAAGAATCCTACAAAGAAGATGTAGGCCATGTAGTAGACTTTTTAGGACAAAAAAGTAATACACTCATCACCAAGCTTGCCTCCCTAATGGAACAGGCAAGCCAAACTTTAGATTATGAAAGGGCTTCTACCTATAGAGACCAAATTAAGGCCCTGAGTCAAATCCAACAGCAACAAGACATCAACATTGCTCACTTAGGCAACATGGATATTATTGCTTTGGTACAAGAAGGAGGGATCAGCTGTTTTCAACTATTCATTTTCAGAAATGGACGTAATTGTGGCACCACCCATTACTTCATACGACAAAAGTCAGATATACCTCTAGGGACACTCATGGGTAACTTTCTGATGCAACTTTATGAAAATAAAACCCCTGCATCTGAATTACTCCTCAGCCATATGCCTACAGAATCTTTACTCATAGCGTCTGCTTTAAGTCAAAAGTTTGAAAACAAAATAACACTTATAATGCCACAACGTGGCCTACGGCACAAATTATGTCAACAAGCCAAACTTAATGCTAAAGAAGCCCTAGCCCGTCAGTTAAATGAACGCCAATCTCAACGACATTTTTTCCTTGGACTACAATCCTTATTTGGCCTGCCACAAATTCCAAAACGAGTTGAAATTTATGACAACAGCCACTTACAAGGCACAGATGCCTATGGCATTATGGTTGTAGCAACGGAAAGTGGCTTTGAAAAAAAGGAATATCGGAAATTTAAGATCGTCACACCTCCTGAGGCCCTTGGAGGAGATGATTATGCCATGATGCGGGAGGTCATGCTCCGCAGATTTGCCAACTATACCGAACAACCTCCCGAAAAAAAACCCGACCTACTTCTCATTGATGGCGGCAAAGGTCAGCTAAGCAGTGTTTTAGCTGCACTTAACCAAGCAGAGATAGATCACATCTCCGTTGTGGCCATCGCTAAAGGACCTGAACGCAATGCTGGCCAAGAAACTTTTTTTCAACACGGGCATCCTCCGTTAACTTTGCCTCCCAACGATCCTCTTCTTTATTTTTTACAACGATTGAGAGATGAGGCTCATCGTTTTGCCATTGGCACTCACCGAGCCAAACGCCTCCGTAATTTGGAAATATCTTCTTTAGACCAGATCCCTGGCATCGGGCCTAAGAGAAAAAAAACATTGCTGCAACACTTTGGATCATCGTATAACGTAAGTAGGGCTGGACTAGACGATCTGCTTTCCATCAAAGGAATAGACGCCCATATTGCGAGAAGAATCTATGGATACTTCCATTCATCGTCTTAGGGCTCCTTATTGAACGACAAGGAATAAGATCGTGCGAAAAAATCTTCCCAACCTCCTTACCTTTTCAAGGGTTCTTGTAATCCCTCTCATTATCTTGGCTATATTTTTCCCACAAAAGCCTGCTCACTGGATCGCGACAATTCTTTTTATCTTTGCTTGCGCGACAGATTTTATGGATGGCTATTTAGCTAGGCGCTGGGGAATTGTGAGCCCATTAGGACAATTTTTGGACCCTGTGGCAGACAAACTCTTGGTTTGCTCTACACTTCTTATGTTAGTAGGAACCGGGGCTATTCGTGGGCTCTCTCTTTTGCCTGCCGTGATCATCCTTTGTCGGGAAATCATTGTATCGGGCCTACGGGAGTTTCTAGCTGAACTCAACGTAGGCATGCCCGTTAGCTGGGGCGCAAAATGGAAAACAGGAATACAAATGATGGCGCTAGGTTTTCTTTTGATTGCAGATGCTGCGCCAATCGTTCCTATTTTAGTATGGAAATCGTTGGGCATTACTTTCTTATGGATTGCCGCTGCCTTAACTGTTTATACGGGCTACGATTACTTAAAGGCAGCCAAATCTCAAATGGGACATATTTGGATGGATGATAACACTGCTTAGGTTTTCCACTTGCATTCTGCGATCAGCTGTCTATAAATGTCCTTGGTTTACCCTTGAAAGGGGCGGTTAGCTCAGCGGGAGAGCACTACGTTGACATCGTAGGGGTCACTGGTTCAATCCCAGTACCGCCCACCATCATCTCCATCAATCTTAAAACCATTGTTTATAGACCCGTGTCTTACGCCCCTCACAATCGCTGAAATAGTATAAATTTCAAAGAAATAGAGAATATCCCCATCGTTTAGACATACTAAATTTGACTACAAGAAAATAAAGAAATAAGTTTAGAGGTTTGCGTTTGAAATCCTCCCTTTGGAATTTTATTCCCAAATTTCCATATCGTTAGGCGACTTAACTCATGATACGCAACCTCTTATCTGTAAACCAGGCAGTCAAGGTGCGAAAACATTCGAAAGTTTCTTGGTTTAGAGTGGCACTCCCTGAGACAGGCGTAGAGATCCTCTAAGCCTGCCTCTCGCTTAACCCCATCCATTACTTAAAACACTTGGGCATTTCCTAAAGCAGCCTGGAACTTCACTTTGCGCTACAAAGCCATGCCAAAAACCCTCTCATCGATGAGAGTTCCTCTAGGCCTGCCTTTCATTTAACTCCCGCTAACACTTACAGACTGGAGGACCGCCTCAACGTGACCTGGAACTTTCACTTTACGCCATAAAGCGATGATATGCCCGGCCTCATCGATGAGGAATGTAGAGCGCTCAATGCCAAAATAAGTCCGTCCATACATGCTTTTTTCCACCCACACACCATAGGCTTCACACACCTTGCCCGCTTCATCGCTAGCCAGGTCAAAGTTCAGGTCGTATTTGGATTGAAAGGCCCGATGCTTGGCCAGAGAATCCCGTGAGATACCAATCACAGTTACATGATCACTAAGCACTGCCATATGATCTCGAAAATCACAGGCTTGCCGGGTGCAGCCAGAAGTATCATCCTTCGGGTAGAAATAGACCAGCACCATTTTGCCCCGCAAAGCCCTTAAAGTGATCTCTCCCCGCACACTGGCCAGTGTAAAATCTGGCGCCACATCCCCCACCTTCAGCATGGCCTAAGTCCCCAACTTTGCAGCCACATAGGGCAAAATCCCACCTTGCTGGAAATAGGCCACCTCTTCCAAGGTGTCAATACGGCAAACAAGTGTGACAGCTTCCGAAGATCCATCTTTCCGATGAATGGTCAGCATGACAGGCATTTTGGGAGATAGGATTTCAAGTCCTGTAAGATCAAAAACCTCATCCCCCATCAGCTTCAAGCTCTCCCGTGTCACGCCATAAGGAAAGACCAACGGCAAAACACCCATCCCCACCAGGTTTGAGCGATGGATCCGCTCAAAGCTTTCCGCAATCACAGCCTTGACCCCAAGCAGGCGTGTGCCTTTAGCGGCCCAGTCCCGGGATGAACCCGTGCCATATTCTTTACCTGCAATGACGATCAAAGGCGTGCCTTGCCGTTCGTAACCCTGTGCTGCGTCATAAATCGGCATGAGCTCACCCGCAGGTTGCAGCTTCGTAAAACCACCCGAGACACCCGGCACCATTTCATTCTTTAAGCGAATGTTAGCAAATGTGCCACGGATCATGACCTCATGATTGCCTCGCCGGGCCCCGTAGGCGTTAAAATCAACCACATTCCGCTCACTCAAATAGGCACCGGCTGGGCTGTCTTGCTTGATCGACCCCGCGGGGGAGATATGATCGGTGGTGATGCTGTCTCCCAAAATCGCCAAAGGCCTCGCCCCCATAATGTCACCCAGTTGATGGCTATCAGCCATATGGCGACTAAAATAGGGCGGCAACTGCACATAAGTACTCTTATCATCCCAGGTATAGGTTTGAGTATGAGGCACGGGAAGAGACTTCCAAAAAGCATCACCCTCAAAAACCCCAGCATACCTTGTTTTAAACATATGCGGTGTGACACTTGCGCCAATAGCCTCAGCAATCTGGGCATTGGTGGGCCAAATATCTTTCAAATATACATTCTGGCCCTGTGAATCTTGGCCTAAGGGATCATTAAGCAAATCAACCCGCAAAGACCCTGCCAAAGCATAGGCCACAACCAAGGGAGGCGAGGCCAAATAATTGGACTTCACATGGGGGTTTACCCGACCTTCAAAATTCCGGTTGCCCGATAGGACAGCACACACGTTCAAGTCGGAGGCTGTGACCGCTTGGGCAATGGATTCAGGTAAAGGGCCAGAATTGCCGATACACGTGGTGCACCCATACCCCACCAGGTTAAATCCCAGCGCATCTAAATCCTTCTGAAGTCCTGCCTTTACTAAATAATCGGTGACCACTTGAGATCCTGGCGCTAAAGACGTTTTCACCCATGGCTTGACTTTCAGGCCTTTGGCCACAGCATTGCTTGCGAGAAGCCCCGCACCCAACATCACCGCAGGGTTAGATGTATTGGTACAGCTGGTAATGGCAGCAATCACCACATCCCCGTGGGTTAGTTTATGATCCGTACCCGCAATCACCCCTTGAGCAACAGGGTTGGATTCTTGGGATAAAACATCTGCGGTATAGGAGGCGGCCACTTGGGATAAGAGGACCCGATCTTGTGGGCGCTTTGGGCCGGCTAAACAGGGCTCTACAGTCCCCATATCCAAATGGAGGGAGTCTTGAAACACAGGGTTTGTACCCTTGTGACGCCACATTCCCTGAGTCTTCGCATAAGCTTCTACTAAAGCAATCTGGGTTTCTTCACGGCCACTGAGGCGAAGATAGGCCAAGGTTTCATCATCAATGGGGAAAAAGCCACAGGTGGCGCCATATTCAGGCGCCATATTGGCAATGGTCGCTCGGTCTGCCAGGCTGAGGTGATCCAAACCCTCCCCATAAAACTCCACGAACTTACTCACCACACCTTTGGCCCTAAGCATCTGAGTCACGTTCAACACCAAGTCAGTGGCGGTGGTTCCTTCTTTCAACTTGCCTTTAAGCTCAAAGCCCACCACTTCAGGAATCATAAGACTTAAGGGTTGACCCAGCATCACTGCTTCCGCTTCAATGCCACCTACGCCCCAGCCAAGAACAGCCAAGCCATTGACCATGGTGGTGTGGCTATCTGTGCCCACCAAGGTATCGGGGTATGCTTCTGTGCCTTCTGGGGTCTCACGGGTCCAAACAACTTTGGAAAGGTATTCTAAGTTCACTTGATGGCAAATGCCCGTTCCGGGAGGGACCACACGAAAATTCTTAAAGGCCTGCGCGCCCCACCTGAGGAAGGCATAACGTTCGCCATTACGCTCATATTCTAAAGCGACGTTCTGGCTGAAAGCATCCTTATCGGCAAAATGATCCACCATGACAGAGTGATCAATCACCAAATCCACCGGTGTGGAAGGGTTCACCAATGCAGCATCATGGCCTTGGCTTGCCACATAATCGCGCATGGCGGCCAAATCCACCACAGCGGGAACGCCTGTAAAATCTTGCATCAGCACGCGGGCGGGCATAAGGGATATTTCCTTGGAAACGCCCGCACATAGGGCCTTCACATCCCCTTCAGGGGCGCCATAACGTAACAAATTTTCCGCCACAATTTTCAAGCAAAAAGGTAACGTTGTGAAATCGCCCCATGCGGCTTCCTGAGCTGCTGTTAAACTGGTGTAACCATAGGTGCGATCCCCCACATGAAGGGTGCGATGGAAAGGGTTGGTTTGGGTCATAGCGTCTCTCCCTAAAAGCTATTGAAAATGATTAAGCCAAACCTATGCCATCCGCTGGCAAAAATCAACGTGCGGATGGAGGGCCTGGCAAACCCATGAAAGGCAGGCGTACAATAGGTCATTTTTTGCTCTCCTTTTGGCTGTTGGTTATGGATATCCTGGATATCCCGGGGATATCCCTGTTTTTTTCTTGCGAGGCGGGGCTTTGACCCGAAATGATATCATTTTCATGTTTTATTTTTTTTTGCATAGGGTTTCCTTAAAAACTGCGGGGTTGGAATGGATATCCATAGGCACAATGGATATCCATGGTTTTGATTTAAAAAAAGCTGTCATTGAAGGGCTTTGACTCGAAATCTTCTGCCCACTCTTGTTGAGATCCTGAAACAAGTTCAGGATGACGGTTACAAAAAAGCTGTCATTGAAGGGCTTTGACTCGAAATCTTCTGCCCACTCTTGTTGAGATCCTGAAACAAGTTC
>CANLAL010000046.1 GCA_947488045.1 Alphaproteobacteria bacterium | reverse complement strand
TTTTGCCTGGGGCCGCTATTTTCAAATGTATCTATGATTGTTGGCCTGTTCATGAGCTTTCCATTGCGGATCGTGGGGTACGGGAAGGCATTTTGATGAAGATGTTTGAACAAGAAATCCCTATTGCGTCTCGCGTGGTGGTTTATCAACGGACGTGAAGTGAAGTCGCTTTTGCATGTGGACCATTATGCTTTGACCCTAACTTATGTTAAACGCGTTAAAGTTACCCATCTTTGACTGAAATTTCACAAGTAAGACCGTGCGCTCATCGTATATTTCGTCTGCCATTGAGAGCGGTTTTTCATTGCTAAGCCGCAGTAATTGAGAGATGATATAGGAATTAGATCGTCTCAAGGGGTTGGCGTGGAACAATTACAGTACATTCAGCAAGCGCTTATTTTACTCATATCAGCAATTTTTGTTGTGACAATGGTGCGCCAACTTAAAGTAAGCTCTGTCCTTGGGTATCTTATTGCAGGTGTGTTGATTGGGCCCTTCGCGCTGGGTTTTTTTAATGAGGTTAAATCCACCAGTGCCTTAGCCGAATTAGGTGTTGTGTTCCTTATGTTTACCATTGGGCTATCCATGCCCATTGACCGTCTTAAATCCATTTCAAAATATGTTTTTGGGTTAGGTGGTGTTCAGGTATTTCTCACCACGGGCGTGATTACACTCATTGTGATGAATCTGGGTTTTGAGTTTGAGCAGTCATTGGTGATTGGGGGATGTTTGGCTTTTTCTTCCACCGCTGTTGTGATGCAGTTGCTTTCAGAGAGTGGCGAAATTGCTGCCCGGTTTGGCCGTGTTTCCTTTGCTGTCCTTTTATTTCAAGACTTAGCTGTTGTGGCATTCATGATTATGTTGCCATTGCTGGCCAGTAAACACGCTGCCTTTATGGATGTTTTGTTGCCCACAATCATAAAAGCAGTGCTGCTATTGGTGGCTATTGTGTTGGTCGGCCGCGTGCTATTGAGACCTGTTTTTAAAGTCGTTGTCGCAAGTCAGACGCCTGAGTTATTTACGGCTATGGCCATTCTGGTTGTTTTTATTACAGCTTTGGCCACAGCCAAAATGGGTTTTTCACCAGAGATGGGGGCCTTTGTGGCAGGGACACTCCTTGCGGGGAGTGAATACCGCCATCAGGTAGAGGCAGACATCGAACCCTTCCGCGGACTTTTGCTGGGATTGTTTTTTATGACCGTGGGCATGTCCATTGATTTGGCTTTGGTTTCCAAGTATATTTGGCAAATTTTGGCCATTGTGGGCTCCCTTTTACTTGGTAAAGGGCTCATTTTTCTGATTTTAGGACCTATGTTTGGGCTAAACGTACGGTCGGCTTTTCGCATGGCTTTTTTGTTGGCTGCGGGTGGAGAGTTTGTCTTCATTTTGATGCCCACTGCCGTTCACATCGGTTTATTACCTACGGTCACTGCACAAATTGTCTCTAGCGCTGTTGCATTGAGTATGGGGCTTACGCCGCTTTTGAGTATGCTTGGCAAGACCTTAGGTGATCGCATTCAACCTGAGTTTGGAATGGATCTGGACTCCGCGCTCAACGAGACAAAAGACCTGACCGATCACGTGATCATAGGGGGATATGGTCGCGTAGGGCAAATCATTGCAAAAATCTTAGCTGAAAATCTTGTGCCTTTTGTTGTGCTTGACATGAATATGGCCCGCGTTACGGATGGCCGATCAAAAGGTCTGCCCGTTTTCTTCGGCGATATTCGCAGGCTCGAAGTCATGCGGGCCGTGGGTGCCTTGCGTGCCAAAGTGGCATTGGTGAGTGTTGATCATCCCAATTCCTCCGTGCGTACTGTGCATATGTTGCGCCGCAATTTTCCTAATGTTGCAGTATGTGTGCGCGCTAGGGATGCTGAGCAGGGAGAAAAGCTAGAACAAGCGGGTGCTATTGTGGTTGTGCCTAACATGATTGAGCCGACCCTTAAAGCTGCCGCTTCTGTTTTAGAAGCTTTTGGCACACCGCGCGAAGAGGTGGATCAAATCATCGATACTTATCGGCACTTTCACAGGGCCTAAACAGGTCTCTTCTCTTTAAGCATTGAGTTAGAATCGTTTTTTAGGTGTGTTTTCGTATTTTTCTCATGACTTTCATCAGTTGCATGCCTTCAATCACACTTCCCTTCGCCACATGAGTGAGTGGCACGCACGCTTCTGGATAAGTGACTGTGTGGGATGAGGCATGAACCAGATCGATCGGTTTTTGATTCCAATCAATACGGCTCATTTGGCTGATGCGCGCTAGACGGGCGCTGGCCTGTTGTCATTGCCCAAGCGGAGCGGTTCCCAAAAGCATTCCACCTGTGGGGGCCCAAAGGGTGAAAAAATCTTCACTGGCGCATGAAAGCGCAGGTATCCTATCAAGTTGAGACGCATCAATAACCCCACGATGGGAAAGATAGGAAAGGATTTTTGCCACTTGCTTGCGAGCTAGCTCTAAATCAATAGTTTCATAACATCCTCATTCCACTGTTGTGTGGGACTCGAAAAGGGGTCGGCTTTCCTGCGCGTGAGGATGTGTACTTTGGCAGCTTTTATACAACTCCCACCAGGGCATAAAAGTGGCATCATCCAAAGCGCCGCCAAAAGTTACTGGTACTTCAATATAATAAGCAAAATTCAAATCTAATGCAGTATCAAGAGCATATTGTGGGGCATATACATGTGGAAGGCTTGAGGTGTCACTGTAAATCCAAAACAATGTCCGCCTCCACGGCTAAATGTTGACGTTGCAAATTGAGTTTGCGTGCATAGAGGACATTTTTCTTCATTTCTTGCTCAAGATCCTGGAGCATGGATTTTTTGAAATGAGGTGCGAGGGCATGCAAGCTTACGCCTTCATTCAGGCTGATAAATTTCTTTATATTTATAGGAGCATGACCATTTAGATCAGTTAGCTTGGCGTGACATCGATTCCAATTATCCCCCGTGTTTGGATCAAATCGACCAAAGGTGCGCTCTCCCCATTTCATATTCATGCCATAGGGATTGGCATAGGGCACACGTATAATATTGCCTTGAGGGGGCGTTTTGAGGAAAGCCTCCATAAGCAATAAAATGACAGCGTATCCTTGGGTTTCCGGGCCATGCACACTGGTTTGGATGTAGACAGTTGGAGCGCGTTGGAGCTCCGTTTCTTGAATTTGATACACCTGTAAATTAAGCTCGGCCCCATCAACACCTTTTAGAGTGGGAATGTTTTTGCATATGATCGTTGAGTGTATTACACCTTTTCTTTGGCTAATTTTACCCTAGCAGTTTGATGGCTTCACTTAAGGCTTGAACACCAATTGGAGCCGCGATCCGTCCGCCACTGCCTCCATGATCTACCACAACGCATACAGCATAACGGGGACTATCAAAAGGAGCATAACCAACAAATAGGGCATGATCCATATCCTCCCAAGCTTTTGCTTGAGAACGGTGTAATCCTGCTAAACGATCGGCCAAGTGAATACGTTTCACTTGCGATGAACCTGTTTTTCCTGCCATTGAAATACCATGAGTATGGGCGCTAGCACCAAAACATGTGCCACGTGGCGTATGGATGGCTTGACGCAAACCTTCGCACACGAGATTTAGATGCCTTGGATCAATGGTGAAGGGTTCCATCCATTCAAAGTCAGCTGATGGAGAGGCCAAGTGAGGTGTAACCAAATGGCCACCGTTCGCGAGGGCTGCTGTCATGCGGGCCAGCTGGAGGGGCGTGGTGTTCATAAATCCTTGTCCAATAGCGAAATTGAGCGTGTCACCAGGGTACCAACTTGTTTCTTTTACTTTTCGTTTCCATCCAGGGTCTGGAATTAATCCTGCTTTTTCCTGCGGGAGATCAATTCCGGATTTTTCACCAAGCCCAAATCGCCGTGCCATATCTGCAATGGGGCCGGCCCCTACTTTGAGTGCAAGTTGATAAAAATAGACATCACAAGATGCGGCAAGCGCTTCCTTGAGGGCCATATTTCCATGCCCACCATTTTTCCAGCAGTGGAAAATGTGACTGCCTAAAGGCATTGCCCCTGAACAATGAAAGTGTGTGTGTTCATCGATGATCTCTTCTTCAAGTGCAGCTAACGCCACCAACATTTTTGTGGTGGACCCAGGAGGGTAAGTGGCGCATGTGATACGATTGAGTAAAGGTGTGAGAGGGTCGTTTTGAAGTTCTTGCCAATGGGTTGAGCTCATTCCATCAATAAATTTTGATGGGTCAACATAAGGATGGGATACAAAGGCGCGAATGGCGCCAGTATGCGTATCCATGATCATACAACTTCCCGCATGGTGCGCAGAGATCAAATTCCAGCAAGCTATTTGCAGATCGTGATGGATAGTTAAAGGTAGAGAGGCCCCTTTTTGACCTGGAGAACTGGACAGTTTTCGTACAGCCTTTAAATTAGCATTGACCTCTAATTGTTCATAAGCTGGTTCTCCACGTAGCTGTGCGTTATGTACCTGCTCCATCCCTTGTCTGCCTAGCCTTAAGCCCGGCAGTTTAAGGAGGGGGTCTTCATCCACATCTTTTTGAGTGGGGGTAGATACGTAGCCTGTAATGACACCAAATATATGCCCATTAGGATAGGCTCTACGATGCCCGCTGGCCACATAAACTCCAGAGAGTGTTGTAGAGTTAAGTTCAATTTGAGTCACTTCATCCCATGTCAAATGCTCTTTGATCACTATGGGAATATAGGCAGGATTTCGCTTAATATCTTTCATCAACCGTGCTTCTTGTTTGGGGGTCACGGTGACAAATTTTTGCAGTTTAGAAAGAAGGGTTTTAATATTTTTTCGGGCTTCATAATCCACCACAAGATGAAAGGCATTCATATTCCCAGCAATTTCTTTTCCTGTGCAGTCCAGAATAAGACCCCGTGGATTGGGCATAAAACGCCAGGAGATTCTATTTTTTTCAGCTAATAGAGAATATTTCCGGCCTTCAATGACCTGCAAATAAAACATCCGGCCTAAGATTAAACTTGTGAGCGCAACTTTGCCTGCACTTAAAATAAAGATACGTCTCGATAGATTATGTTCATTGCCTTCATTGTCCATCGTGGCTATTCCAATTGTTTCAATCGCAAAGCTATCCACCTAACATGCATGGCAATAAGCGGGTAAAGTATAAAGACAACCAGCATATCATAGCCGAGAATATGCCACGACCCCACTGCGTCTGATGAGAACGCCAGAATGCTTGACCGAAACAACTCTACAATGCCGGTCGTAATCAGAAAGCTGAGCCAACCAATTAAAAATCTTTGCCCTGCAAGAAAGCTACGTTGCCCTAGGGTCATCCACCACAAGAGCCAGTAACTGCCGAAAGAAATGCCCAGTGGCAGATTCATCAGGCTATCCATAATCAAGCCGATGATGAACAAGGAAGAAAGCCGGAAAAGATCTGGGGCATAGATAAGCCACGCAAAAATAAAGGCGTTAGGAACAAGAATACGTAATCCGGGATAGTTCCCCCAATGGATTAAGCTGCATAATCCAGCCATGGCAATATGAAAATTCACCAACGCGCGTTGGAGAAAAGGGGGCATAGAGTAGAGGGGAAGTATTGTCATGGGGTTTTCTTATTTTGAGTAGCATCAGTGATTGGTGGCACTAGAGATTCAGTGACACTCTGTTCATGAACGCGTGCAAATTGAACGTCTTCTGGAGATATGGCTATTTGAATTTTTATTTCAGGAGAGATTTGTTTGATAAAGCCAACATAGAGACCTTTTGGGAAAATGCCCCCTTGCCCCGAGGTGATCAGCGTATCTCCAATTTGAAGAGATTCAGGGCGTTCAATATGTAGGATTTTCATTCCATTTAAGCCATCTCCTGCGGCGATCGCATGAATGTTGGTCCGAGTTAACGTGACGGGGAGCCTGAAATTCGGATCAATGAGCATCATGACACGGGCAACTTTACCTCCGACTGCTGTGATTTTTCCTAAAATTCCATCGGCCGTCGTAACAGGCATATTCACTTTTAAAGGTAGGTTATGGCGATTAATAAAAAGGGAATGGTTAATGCCATCACATATGTGACCAAAAGCTTGAGTGACCATAAAATCACTTTCAGGGACTTCCGGAAGCTTAAGAAATTTCAGCAATTGAGCATGCGTGTGCTGTAGCTCTTGTAGTTGGGCATGGAGGCGGTTAAGGTCTTTTTTCAGGGTTTCTAATTGACTCACCTCGAATAAGGCGTGTTTGAAATTACCAATGGACTGGGGAACGGTATTAAAAATCATAATGTTCAGTCGATCCATCCCATAAATAATTGGAGAAAAGATGGATGAAATATGTAGTTTAAGGGGCACTGAAAAATGAGGGGAATAGTGATTGAGTCCAATCAATACAACAATAAGTCCCAACAAGGGGAAAAAGCTTAACAGCCGGTAGGTACGTTTTAATCGATGTGAAAAAAGATGTTCTCGTGAAGGCTTCCGCCATATTTGCTGAATAAGTCGGAATAGCTGAGAAAGCACCATTTTTATGCATCTCCTAAGTTGAGTTTTAAACGTTTAAGCGGACATGCTCACCAAAACGTTATTGAGCGTCTTAATCTGCTCTAGCGCACGGCCTGTTCCTAAGGCAACGCAAGAGAGACAATCTTCGGCAACTGAAACAGGTAGGCCTGTCTTTTGGCGTAATAGAACATCGATATTTCTCAGGAGTGATCCACCACCCGTCATGACAATGCCCTTGTCCACGATATCTGATGAAAGCTCAGGTGCTGTATTTTCAAGCGCATCCTTTACAGCCTCAATGATTGCTGAGACTGGCTCTGCAAGACTTTCTGCGATTTGCTTTTGAGAAATCTCCACTTCCTTGGGAACCCCATTGATCAAATCCCTGCCCTTAATATGCATCTTAATGTTTCCGCTTTCGGGCGTAATGAGAGCGGAGCCAATCTCTTTTTTAATGCGTTCTGCAGTCGCATCGCCAATAAGCAAATTATGGTTTTTGCGGATGTAGGCAATGATCGCTTCATCCATTTTATCTCCACCCACACGAACAGATCTTGAGTAAACAATGCCGCCCAATGAAAGCACTGCGACTTCAGTTGTGCCTCCGCCAATATCCACCACCATGGAGCCGGTAGGCTCCGTTACGGGGAGGCCAGCACCAATGGCCGCTGCCATTGGCTCTTCAATCAGAAAGACTCTGCTGGCGCCTGCGCTCTCGGCGGACTCTTGAATCGCCCGACGCTCAACAGCGGTTGAGCCAGAAGGAACACAAATAATAATTTGTGGGCTGGCAAAGCTGCGACGGTTATGAACCTTTCTAATGAAATGCTTGATCATTTCCTCGGCAACTTCGAAATCGGCAATGACCCCATCACGCAAAGGGCGAATGGCTTGGATATTTCCGGGCGTTTTTCCAACCATCTGTTTTGCTTCATCACCCACCGCAAGAACGTGTTTTTTGCCTTTGACAGTAGCAATAGCCACAACGGAAGGTTCGTTTAAAACGATGCCACGACCTTTGACATAAACCAACGTATTGGCTGTTCCCAGGTCAATCGCCATATCTGCAGAAAAAAGATTTAGAAACTTTGACAGCATTTTTAACACTTCCACAATACCCACAACAACATATCCAATGATTCTATGGCATGTGAGCAGATAAATCCACTAAATCTCGCAAGGGGGTGTCGCAATTAAAAATCTGTTATAATGCGCCGTGATGACCGATCCATCGCTGATGATAAGCGTCATCCCAAAAGTGCCACTCCAACTGAGCGCTGATTAAGAAAGCAGACTCCATGCGCGTTCTTAGGTGGGGAGAGGCTGCTGTAGCTAATTGGTCCACAATGGTGCAAGCCCTACTTACGCCGTTGGCAAAATCTTCTCCCCCATAAACCTCAAGCCAGGGTAAATAGGGATGATGGTTGGGAAATGAATGATTTTGGGTTAAGGTGATGCCAACTGCATGGTAAATCCAAAAGCATGGAAGAATAGCTGCTGCTGCCACCTCAATCGGGTCAAGAGCACAGGTTGATCTCAGAAAGTGCACATAAGCAAGGCATGCAAAGGTGCGCTCATTTGAATGTGAAACATTAAGCTTTCCACGAAAAATATCATGGACGCCCTCTTTTTCTGCGATGAGTGCTCCTTTGGAGAAGTCAAGGAAAGCCTCGATGTGGGCACTTTCATGGGAACGAGCTGCAAGTAAAGCAAGCGCTTTGGAATAGTGTGTGAGGTAATAGGAATCCTGCTCAATATAATGCCCAAAAACATGTGGAGAGAGCTCCCCTGATTTCAGCTCTTGTATAAAGGGGTGTGTATTGATCCGCAACATAAGGGGAGCAATTTTTTGAATCATCTGTTCTGAAAAAGTCATGTTTAAAGAATCTCCTGATTGATTATGGTGTGCTGGTTAAAAAAATGATCAACAGGGCCTGCGCCATGCCCCAAGCGATGATTTTTTGCCGAAAGAAGCGCATCGTGAAGATAATTTTTTGCCTTGTGGCAACTTGTGGCCACATCAAACCCATGGGCAAGATAGGCTGCCACTGCACTGGAAAGGGTGCAGCCTGTGCCATGGGTATTGGGTGTGCGTATACGTGGCTTGTTAATCCATTGTGGGCATTTCGTGTTCTCTAAAAATAAATCATTGGCATCAAATTTTTGGGGTAAGTGCCCCCCCTTGAGAAGGACAGCTTTGGCACCCATATTTTTCACCTGCTGAGCCATTATGAGCATTTCCTCTGGCGTTGAGGCCTTCAGATTGGTAAGCGCTTCGGCTTCTTTCAGGTTAGGGGTGAGAAGGGTGGATAAAGGAAATAAACGCGTTACGAGGGCTTCTACTGCATCGGGCTTTAAAAGTGGGTCACCACTCGTCGCAACCATGACTGGATCTAAAACGATGGGGATATTTTGGCTATGACTTTCTAAAAAGTCAGCTACTGCATGAATGATGGCCCCTGTAAAGAGCATGCCAACTTTAATGGCATTTACTGGAATATCATCAAATAGGCATACCAATTGATCTGTGATGCTTTGAAGGGGTAACTCATAACATGTGCTAATTCCTTGGGTATTTTGTATGGGCAGAGCAGTGAGTGCGCTCAGTCCGTAACAATTCAACGCAGCAAAAGTTTTAAGGTCTGCCTGAAGGCCAGCTCCACCTGAGCCATCAAAGCCTGCAATGGTGAGGACATTAGGACGCATGGGAAAGTTCCTCCTCAATAAAGGTCCAGTCTGGTGCATAAAGTCCATCAATAAAGGCAACCCGGAAGCTGCCCGGGCCGAAGACTTGTCTTGCTGCTTGAGAGCCAATTAATCCCATAAATGCTGTGGCGAGATATGCTGCGGTATAGGCATCTTCCTCCACTGCATGGAAAGCGGCTATAACAGCTGTCAGCGTGCATCCCATACCCGTCACACGGGCCATCAGTGGACTTCCATAAGAGAGAGGACGTGCGTCGGTAGCCAGGGAAGGGGTTTGACCACCAATCACATAATCCACTTCTCCACTAATGACACAAACATTCCCATATGTTTTTGAAAGTTGTTGAGCACTTGCGACTGAGGTTTCTGATGCATGAAGGCTTTCTACCCCCTTTGTAAAGGCGTTGCCAATCATTGCCATAATCTCACTGGCATTGCCACGTATGATTGCCGCATGGGGCGCTAAAATTTTGGCGCTTTCAGTTCGTAGTCTGGTGGCGCCGCAACCCACGGGGTCTAAAACCATGGGACAATTTGCAGTCAATGCAGCGGTTGCAATGTGCATGAAATTTTCATTGAGCGTGCCGATGTTAATATTGATGGCTCCTGAAACTTTGGCTAGCTCCATAACCTCGTCTGCACTGTTACTCATAATAGGGGCGCAACCGAGGGCCAAAAGGCTATTTGCCATAAGATCTTGAGTGACAGAATTTGTAAGGTTTAAGATTAAAGGCTTGTCGTTCCTGATTTTTTCGACAGTTTTTTTTAGCTGAGTAAAAGGGGTGTCTTGAAGTTGACTAAACATGGGGAGACCTTTTTGATAATGCATTGATGGTGTTTAAGAGTGCATGAATGGTTTTGGCTGGATCGTGCGCTGCGTGAATGGCATTAATGATGGCGAGTCCATATGCACCTGCTTGTAAAACCTCTGCTGCGTTATCTGCGGTGATGCCACCAATGGCCACAAGGGGTAAAGTTGTGCGCTGCTTTGCTTGTTTGAGACCCTCTAACCCCCAAACAGTTTCTACGTTCATTTTACTGGTGGTGGGAAAAATAGCGCCAATACCCAAATAGCTTAGATCGAGGCGATGATTAGCGTCCTCCACTTGCTTTAAAGTATTCGCAGATAAGCCGAAATGAGAAGAAGGGCTTCTGGATGGAAAAGGATGCTCTATCAAATCCGATTGCCCTAAATGAATGCCGCCTGCATCCACTTGCTGTGCAAGTAGAGGGTCATCATTAATGATCAAAGGGATTTTATAGGTATCTAAAAGGATTTTGAGTTGGTGTGCGAAGGTAATCTTTTTATTAAATTCCATTTCCTTTTCACGCATTTGTACGCTGGTAATACCTGCTTGTGCACAGGTTTCAATGAAATTGAGATAGGTGCTCATATCAGTATCCTGACAACGCGTCACAAGCATGAGTTTAAGAGGGGAATGCACATTATTTTCCTTTCTTAGCGCACAAGGAAAAGAAAATGAGCATGAGAAAAAAGTTAGAAAGTTCATGCGCATCACACTCCCTTGCGCAGGTTCTAACCTGTTCAGGTTCAAAGGGTTTTTCTCAGCTGAAACTTTTTAAGGTTCAGCACCCCTGGTGAATTAATAATGACTCAGCGTAGAAGGTTTTGTGGAGGGTTGTCAAGGTGACGGCCGTCAGGGCGACGAGATTGATGATTTTCAATGACAAGGCCTAGTCTGAAACGTATTGTGGCATGCGATCTGATTGAAAGGTTTATCAATGGCATATTCTTTCCATTTTTTAACGGTTCTTTTGACCCTGTTTGGTTTTGTTATATTGGCTCAAAAAACAATGAAGTTGCCGCTTCAACAGGCTATTCCTTTTGTTTTAGCCACCTTGATTTCGATTCTTTACATTTCGGGGATTTGTAATTGTTTTTCATGGGTCTCAAAGGGGCTTTATGTGATGGGTTTAGGGGGGTGTGTTTTGGCTTCTCTTCACATTGTGTATAAGCATTTTAAAGATGAATGCCCCAAAAGTTCCCTATGGAGTGAGGTGGACGGACGGTCATTATTGGCTTGGCTGCTCGTTGTTTTTGTTTTTTATGCAAGGGTCGCACCCAGCTATTATTCCTTTTGGGATGACTGCTTATGGGGTCAACTTATTAGTGGTACTTACTTTAATCATGGATTGACCTTACCGAAGGGTGAATTGACTTTTGTGCAGCCACACATGGCACATTATGGTCGGTTGATTGGTCTTGTTCATGCATTCTTTCTTCA